>NZ_JAHLEM010000286.1 GCF_018883605.1 Streptomyces niphimycinicus
CTCCGCCACGGACCCGGCCGAGGGCGCCTCCGCCACGCCCTCCGAGCGCCGCTCCGACGCCGCCCCCGCGGCCGGTGACGCCGGGCGGTCCGGACGGCTCGGGGAGTCGGCCGTCGTACGGAAGAAGGGACGGCCGCTGGTGCTGCGCTTCGTCCTCCCCGACGACCGGACCGCCGCCCCGCTGAGCACGGTCGGCGAGCGCATCGCGCGGATGCTGGAGAAGATCGGAGTCCGGACCGAGATTACCAAGGTCCCGGGCGAGAGCTACTTCCGGGACCACATCGCCACCGGCGACTACGACCTGGCCCTCTACTCCTGGCCCGCCTCCGCCTACCCGGCCACCGACGGCCGACCCATCTACGCCAAGCCGCAGCCCGCCGCCGACGGCTCCCTGGTCGTCGAGCAGAACTACACCCGGGTGGGCACCGACCAGATCGACCAGTTCTTCGACCAGGCGCTCTCCGAGCTGGACGGCGGCGCCTCCCGTTCCCTGGTCAGCCGTGCGGACGCCCGGATCTGGGCGGCGGCCGGATCGATTCCGCTCTATCAGCGGCCTCAGTTGATCGCCATGCGCAAGGGTCTGGTCAACGCGGGTGCCTTCGGCTTCGCCACCCCCCGCTACCAGGACATCGGCTTCCGCCGGTAGGGGTGCGGCGGGCTCTTCCCCTCCCCGCCCCTTCCCGAAACCGGGGCTCCGCCCCAGGCCCCGCTCCTCAAACGCCGGAGGGGCTGGGTTGGCAGGGCTTCGCGCCTGGTACCCGGGACCCGGGGCTCTGCCCCAGGCCCCGGCTCCGGGGCTCCGCGCGTGGCCCCGGGCGGGGGGGTTTGCTCCAGCCGCCGGCCCCGGCTCTGTCCCAGACGCCGGGCCGGGGGCTTTGCCCCAGATCACGGGGCCGGGAGCTTTTGCCCCAGACCCGGGCCCCGGGGCTTTGCCTCAAACCCGGGCCCCAGACCCGGGCCCCAGGCCCCGAGCCCGGGGCTCCGCCCCAGACCCCGAGCCCGGGGCTCCGCCCCAGACCCCGGGCCGGGGTTTCGAGCCCAGACCCGGGGCCCGGGCTCTGCCTCTTCTCGCGGCATCGATCTGCGGCTCCGCCGCGTGGTGGGGTTTCGCCCCAGGCCCCAGGCCCCAAGCCCCCCGGGTGCCAGGGGCGAAGCCCTGCCGACCCAGCCCCTCCGGCGTTTGAGGAGCGGGGTCCGGGGCGGAGCCCCGGTGGGGGTCCGGGGGCGGAGTCTCTGCCACGCGGCGGAGCCGCATATCGATACCGCGGGAAGGGGTGGGGAGGGCAAAGACCCGGCGGGCACGGGCTGCGGCATCCGTCTCCGCGCCGTCCCCGTACCATGGGGGTGAGGCCGAGGCGTGATCAGCCCGGCGGAAGGCGCGTCGCACAAGGAGCGCGCCGCCACCCACGAAACCGGGAGAAGCGCGCTTCTATGCCCACGCGCCACGACATTCGTAACGTCGCCATCGTCGCCCACGTCGACCACGGCAAGACGACCCTCGTCGACGCCATGCTCAAGCAGGCGGGTGCGTTCGCCGCCCACCAGCAGGTGGACGACCGGGTGATGGACTCCAACGACCTGGAGCGCGAGAAGGGCATCACCATTCTCGCGAAGAACACCGCCGTGAAGTACCACCCGGCGGACGGCGGCGACCCCGTCACCATCAACATCATCGACACCCCCGGCCACGCCGACTTCGGCGGTGAGGTCGAGCGCGGCCTGTCCATGGTCGACGCCGTGGTCCTCCTGGTGGACGCCTCCGAGGGGCCGCTGCCGCAGACCCGCTTCGTGCTGCGCAAGGCGCTCCAGGCCAAGCTGCCGGTGATCCTGTGCATCAACAAGACGGACCGTCCGGACTCCCGGATCGACGAGGTCGTCAACGAGGCGTACGACCTCTTCCTGGACCTGGACGCGACCGAGGAGCAGATCGAGTTCCCGATCGTCTACGCCTGCGCCCGGGACGGTGTGGCCTCGCTGACCAAGCCGGAGGACGGCACCGTCCCGGCCGACAGCGACAGCCTCCAGCCGTTCTTCTCCGCGCTGCTGGAGACCGTTCCGGCGCCGGAGTACGACGCGGCCGCGCCGCTCCAGGCCCATGTCACCAACCTGGACGCGGACAACTTCCTCGGCCGGATCGCGCTGCTCCGGGTCGAGCAGGGCGAGCTGAAGAAGGGGCAGACGGTCGCGTGGATCAAGCGCGACGGCACCATCTCCAACGTCCGGATCACCGAGCTGCTGATGACCGAGGCGCTCACCCGCAAGCCCGCCGAGGTGGCCGGCCCCGGTGACATCTGCGCGGTCGCGGGCATCCCGGACATCATGATCGGCGAGACCCTGGCCGACCCGGAGAACCCGATCGCGCTGCCGCTGATCACCGTGGACGAGCCCGCGATCTCGATGACCATCGGCACCAACACCTCCCCGCTGGTCGGCCGCGGCCCCGGCGGCAAGGGCGCCGACAAGTCGGCCGTGAAGGACCGCAAGGTCACCGCGCGGCTGGTCAAGGACCGGCTCGAGCGCGAGCTGATCGGTAACGTCTCGCTGCGCGTGCTGCCCACCGACCGCCCGGACGCCTGGGAGGTGCAGGGCCGGGGCGAGCTGGCGCTGGCGATCCTGGTGGAGACCATGCGCCGGGAGGGCTTCGAGCTGACCGTCGGCAAGCCGCAGGTGGTCACCCGGGAGGTCGAGGGCAAGGTCCACGAGCCGATCGAGCGCATCACCATCGATGTGCCCGAGGAGCACATGGGCGCGGTCACCCAGCTCATGGGCACCCGCAAGGGCCGGATGGACAACATGTCCAACCACGGCTCCGGCTGGGTCCGCATGGAGTTCATCGTCCCCTCCCGCGGTCTGATCGGCTTCCGTACCGAGTTCCTGACCGCGACCCGCGGTACCGGTATCGCGCACTCCATCCACGAGGGCCACGAGCCGTGGTTCGGCGAGCTGAAGACCCGTAACAACGGATCGCTGGTGGCCGACCGCTCGGGCGCGGTGACCGCCTTCGCGATGACCAACCTCCAGGAGCGCGGTGTGCTCTTCACCTCGCCGGGCACCGAGGTGTACGAGGGCATGATCGTCGGCGAGAACTCCCGCGCCGACGACATGGACGTCAACATCACCAAGGAGAAGAAGCTCACCAACATGCGGTCCTCCACCGCGGATGTGACCGAGTCCCTGGTCCCGCCGCGGCTGCTCTCGCTCGAGCAGTCCCTGGAGTTCTGCCGTGACGACGAGTGCGTCGAGGTGACCCCGGAGACGGTCCGGATCCGCAAGGTGGTGCTGGACCAGAAGGAGCGCGCCCGCACCGCGGCCCGCGCCAAGCGCTGACGCTCACGCCCGGGCGCCGGGCGCCGATGCGCACTCCGGAGCCGATTACGGAGCGTAGGCGCCCTCTGGTGCGTCAGTGAGCTGCCAACGGCCCGGACCCCCCGCTTCCATGGCGGGGGTCCGGGCTGTTGTCATGTCAGGAAGGTGACAGTCAAGCGGTTATCCGGATCTGAGCGTCCGGGTATCGGAGTCCAGGCTCCGCATGATGTGTTAACAGTCCGTTTCGCGTGTGTCTGTCTGGGGCAGTTTTGTCCGGATTTCGAAGCTCCGCGCGTAGATGCTGTGACCAAAGCGAGACCCATAAGGTGTGGTTTAAGCGCCGGGCGTGCTCAATCATGGGGTCCATTGAGCTCGGGTCAATGGGTCACGCGCTGTGGGGGGCGCCGACTCACGAGCACACTGGGGCACCGCAGGTCTCTCCGTCGGGGTGACGGTGGACGATGCGTGTGCCCCCTCGTAGTGGACAAGTGGACTCATGAGGAGGAGCCCGATGCGTGGTGCCAAGAGCGCCAAGTGGGTTGCCATGGCCGGCGTCGTCTCTCTCGCCGCCACGGCGTGTGGTGGCGGGGACAGTGGCAGCGACAATGCCAACAAGAAGGTCGATCCCAAGGGGATCGTCAGCTACGCCAACGGTGAGCCGCAGAACTCGCTGATGCCGGCCAACACCATGGAGGCGTACGGCAGCGTCGTCATTCGCTCCCTCTTCACGGGCCTCGTCGGCTACGACAAGTCCGGCAACATCACGTACGAGAACGCCGAGTCGGTCAAGCCGAACGGCGACAACAGCGTGTGGACCGTCAAGCTGAAGCCGGGGTGGACCTTCCACAACGGTGAGAAGGTCACCGCCAAGTCCTATGTCGACACATGGAACTGGGACGCCGACCCGGCCAATGGCCAGCAGAACAGCGCCTGGTACCGCGACATCGAGGGTTACGACCAGGTCCACCCGGCCAAGGGCAAGTCCAAGGCCAAGGCCATGTCCGGCCTGAAGGTCGTCGACGACAACACCTTCACCATCAAGCTGTCGAACCCGATCCCGTACTTCGCGTACAAGCTCGCCTACAACTCCTTCTACCCGCTGCCCTCGGGCGCGCTGAAGGACCCGAAGAAGTTCGGCGAGAACCCGGTCGGCAACGGGCCGTACAAGTTCAAGAGCTGGGAGCACAAGAAGTCGATCCAGGTCGCCGCCTGGGATGGTTACAAGGGCGACAACAAGCCGAAGAACGGCGGAATCAACTTCAAGGCGTACACGTCGCCGCAGGCCGCCTACAACGACCTGCGGTCGGACAACGTCGACTCCATGCCGCTGGTGCCGGACAGCGAGCTCGCCAACTACAAGCAGGACTTCGGCAAGCGAGCCATCAACACCGATTTCTCCGCGCTCAACACGATCAACCCCGCCTACTACACGAAGCAGTGGAAGGACGTCGACCGCAAGGTCGTCCAGGGCCTGTCGATGGCGATCGACCGCGAGACCATCGCCAAGACCACCTTCTTCGGCAACCGTGAGCCGGCCACCGGCTGGGTCGCCAAGGGCGTGAAGGGCTACGAGGCCAACGCGTGCGGTGAGTACTGCACGTTCAACCCGGCCAAGGCGAAGCAGCTCATCAAGGAAGGCGGCGGCGTCCCGGGCAACAAGATCTCGATCCAGTACAACGCCGACCAGCCGCACAAGGGCTGGGTCACCGCGGTCTGCAACAGCATCACCAAGACCACCGGCGTGAAGTGCGTGGGCGACCCGGTTACCGACTTCCAGGCCGACACCGAGATCCGTGACCAGAAGAAGGTCAAGTCGATCTACCGTTCCGGCTGGGTGCTCGACTACCCGTTCAACGGCAACTTCCTCGCCGACCTCTACGGCACCGGCGTCGACGGCAACAAGGGCGACTTCTCGGACAAGAAGTTCGACGCCCTTGTGAAGAAGGCCGACCAGGCCAAGACCGTGGACGAGTCCGCGAAGCTGTACCACGCCGCCGAGAAGGAGCTGCAGAACTCCATGCCCGGCATCCCCACGTTCTACAACAAGGTCAACTCGGCCTACTCGAACAACGTCAAGAAGATGGAGTTCGACCAGGCCGGCGACCCGATCCTCTGGAACGTCGAGGTCTTCAAGAAGTAAGTCGCTACGGAGCATCACGTCCCGCAGCGGCGTCCGGCGATGCCGGGCGCCGCTGCGGGCGGCTCCGGAATGGACGGAGGCACCTATGGGGCGCTACGTCGCGAGGCGACTGCTCCAGATGATCCCGGTGTTCATCGGGACGACCCTGTTGATCTTCCTCATGGTCAACGTGCTCCCCGGCGATCCCGTACGGGCGCTGTGGGGAGACAAGCCGCCGGACCCCACGCAGGTCGCGCAGATCCGGCACGACAGAGGGCTGGACCTTCCACTGTGGCAGCAGTACCTGCACTACATGTGGGGTCTGCTCCAGGGGGACTTCGGCAAGACTATCGCCGGTAACCGGCCGGTTCTCGACGAGATCACGCGGGCGTTCCCGGTGTCGGTGCGGCTCGCCGCCATGGCCTGGACCTTCGAGCTCGTCGTCGGCATCACCCTGGGTGTCATCGCCGGCATCCGGCGCGGCAAGGTCATCGACACCGCTGTCACGCTGTTCACCCTGGTGGTCATTTCCGTCCCGATCTTCGTCATCGGTCTGACCCTCCAGCTCTACTTCGGAAACAACCTCGGGTGGATCACACCGACCGTCCAGGACTCCACCAACTTCGGTCAGTTGATGGTCCCGGCCCTGGTCCTCGGCATGGTCGGCCTCGCGTATGTGGCCCGCCTTACCCGCACCTCGATCGCGGAGAACCGGTCCGCCGACTACATCCGCACCGCCACCGCCAAGGGGCTGCCGCGCAAGCGGATCATTACTGTGCACCTGCTGCGCAACTCGCTGATCCCCGTGGTCACTTACCTCGGCACCGACATCGGCAGCCTGATGGCCGGCGCGGTCATCACGGAGGGCATCTTCAATGTGACCGGCGTCGGCAACCTGCTCTTCGACGCGCTTGCTCGCCGCGAGGGCGCGGTCATCGTCGGCATCGTCACCGTCCTGGTGCTCGTCTATCTCCTCGCCAGCCTGCTCGTCGACCTGCTTTACGCGGTCCTGGACCCGAGGATTCGTTATGCCTGACCTCACCAAGACCTCGTCCGCGAGCGAGGAAGCCGCCGCAATCGTCGCGGGCACGCCCGTCACCTCGGACGCCGGTCCGGCGCCCGAGAAGCCGCGCAGCCTCGGCGCCGATGCCTGGCGGGATCTGCGCCGCAATCCGCTGTTCGTGGTCTCGGGACTGCTGATCCTGGTGATCCTGCTCGTCGCCGCGTTCCCCGGCCTGTTCACCGGCGCCAACCCAGACACCGGCGACCAGGCCAACCACTTCCTGGGCAAGCCGAACCTCGGCCATGTCTTCCAGGAGGACTGGTTCGGCTATGACGGCACGGGCCGCAGCCTGTACGCGCGTGTGCTCTACGGCGCCCGCAACTCGATCATCGTCGGCCTCGGCGTGACGATCCTGGTCACCATCTTCGGCGGTCTGATGGGCATGCTCGCCGGCTACTTCGGCGGGTTCTGGGACAGCCTCATCTCGCGTCTGACCGACGTGTTCTTCGGCATCCCGTTCCTGCTCGGCTCGATGGTCGTGCTGAACGCGTTCACCCATCGCACCGTCTGGGTGGTCACGGGTGCGCTGGCCTTCCTGGGCTGGACGCAGATCGCCCGTGTCATGCGCGGCGCGGTCATCACGACCAAGCACGCGGACTACGTCATGGCGGCAAAGGCCCTGGGCGCCGGCACCAAGCGGATCCTGTTCCGGCACATCCTGCCGAATGCGATCGCACCGGTGATCGTCGTCGCGACCATCTCGCTCGGTACGTACATCGTCGCCGAGTCGACGCTGTCCTATCTGGGTCTCGGACTCGGTGGCGACTCCATCTCCTGGGGCGGCGACATCTCGGACGGCACCCAGTTCATCCGCAACTACCCGCACGTACTGCTCTTCCCGGCCGGCGCCCTGAGCATCACCGTACTGGCGTTCATCATGATGGGCGACGCCGTGCGCGAAGCCCTCGACCCGAAGCTGCGCTGAGGGAGGCGTACGTGACCATCACCGACATGCCCGCGAACGTCCCCGGCCCCCGCTCGGGCGAGGACAACGGCGGCAAGCTGCTCGACGTGCGCGACCTGCACGTCGAATTCCACACCCGCGACGGCGTCGCCAAGGCCGTCAACGGAGTCAACTACAGCGTGGACGCGGGCGAGACGCTCGCCGTGCTCGGTGAGTCCGGCTCCGGAAAGTCCGTGACCGCGCAGGCGATCATGGGCATCCTCGACATGCCGCCCGGCAAGATCCCGCAGGGCGAGATCATCTTCCGCGGCCAGGACATGCTGAAGATGTCCTCCGAGGAGCGCCGGAAGATCCGCGGCAACAAGATCGCGATGATCTTCCAGGACGCGCTGTCCGCCCTGAACCCGGTGCTCTCCGTCGGCTACCAGCTCGGCGAGATGTTCCGGGTCCACGAGGGGCTGTCCAAGAAGGAGGCCAAGGCCAAGGCCGTCGAACTGATGGACCGGGTCCGCATCCCGGCGGCCAAGGAGCGGGTGAGCGACTATCCGCACCAGTTCTCCGGCGGTATGCGCCAGCGCATCATGATCGCGATGGCGCTCGCCCTGGAGCCGGACCTGATCATCGCCGACGAGCCGACCACGGCCCTGGATGTGACGGTCCAGGCCCAGGTCATGGAGCTGCTCGCGGAGCTGCAGCGTGAATACAACATGGGTCTGATCCTGATCACCCACGACCTCGGCGTCGTCGCCGACGTGGCCGACAAGATCGCTGTGATGTACGCAGGCCGCATCGTGGAGACCGCTCCCGTCCACGAGCTGTACAAGCGTCCGGCGCACCCGTACACCAAGGGCCTGCTCGACTCGATCCCGCGCCTGGACCAGAAGGGCCAGGGCCTTTTCGCGATCAAGGGACTTCCGCCCAACCTGCTGAAGATCCCGAGCGGCTGCGCCTTCAACCCCCGCTGCCCGATGGCCCAGGACGAGTGCCGTTCGGAGATCCCGGCACTGCACCAGGTGACCGAGCGGGATGGCGCCGAACTGGCCGGGCGCGCCAGCGCATGCCACTTCTGGAAGGAGACGATCCATGGCTGATTTCAGCCCCGACGCGGAGGCCACGCCGAACGTCTCCGAGGTGGAGGTCGTCGACGCGGCGACCGAGGACGAGGCGGTCGATGCCATCGAGGCGCCCGTGGAACGCGGTGAGCCGATCCTCCAAGTCCGCAATCTGGTCAAGCACTTCCCGCTGACCCAGGGCATCCTGATCAAGCGGCAGATCGGCGCGGTCAAGGCGGTCGACGGCATCTCCTTCGACCTCTACCAGGGCGAGACGCTCGGCATCGTGGGCGAGTCCGGCTGTGGCAAGTCCACCGTCGCCAAGCTGCTGATGACCCTGGAGACCGCCACCGCGGGCGAGGTCTTCTACAAGGGCCAGGACATCACCCGGCTGTCGGGCCGCGCGCTGCGGGCCGTCCGCCGCAACATCCAGATGGTGTTCCAGGACCCGTACACCTCGCTCAACCCGCGGATGACGGTGGGCGACATCATCGGGGAGCCCTTCGAGATCCACCCCGAGGTGGCTCCCAAGGGCGACCGGCGCCGCAAGGTCCAGGAACTGCTGGACGTCGTGGGCCTCAACCCCGAGTACATCAACCGCTATCCGCACCAGTTCTCCGGCGGTCAGCGCCAGCGCATCGGCATCGCGCGCGGGCTCGCCCTCAACCCGGAGATCATCATCTGCGACGAGCCGGTCTCCGCGCTCGACGTCTCCGTCCAGGCACAGGTCATCAACCTGATGGAGGGCTTGCAGGACGAGTTCAACCTGTCCTACATCTTCATCGCCCACGACCTGTCCATCGTCCGGCACATCTCCGACCGGGTCGGCGTGATGTACCTGGGCAAGATGGCCGAGATCGGCACCGACACCGAGATCTACGACCACCCGACGCACCCCTACACCCAGGCGCTGCTGTCGGCCGTCCCGGTCCCGGACCCGGAGTCGCGCGAGGGCCGCGAACGCATCATCCTCACCGGCGACGTCCCCTCCCCGGCCAACCCGCCCTCCGGCTGCCGCTTCCGCACCCGCTGCTGGAAGGCCGAGGACAGGTGCGCCAAGGAGATCCCGCTCCTGGCCATCCCGGAGCGCTTCGCCGGCTCGGACTCGCCGGCGGCGCACGAGTCGGCATGCCACTTCGCGGAGGAAAAGGACGTGGTCCACGCCTAGCCGCGCCGTCCCATGAGGCTGGTTCGACCGCCACGATCACTGGGCGGTCGATCCCGCCTTCTCATCGACCTCTTCGCTTCGCTGATGCCGGCCGGGCGGGGAGGTCGTTGGTGTCGCCGACGAGTCGGCGTCATGAGCGCCTACCGTGCCCCCGTTGGCCCGACGATGTAGGGCCGCATCATCTCGTTGTCCTCGTGTTCGAGGATGTGGCAGTGCCATACGTACCGTCCGGGCAGGTCGAAGAGCGCCTTGACCCGGGTGATCTCCCGGGTCTGGCCGGGCGCGGGCGGCAGAGCGACCACCGTGTCGAGGAAGCCGCTTTCCTGCGGGTTCGGCGGCTGGTCGCCGTCCGGCCCGCGGCCGACCACCTGGAACTGGACCTGGTGGAGGTGGATCGGGTGTGCGTCCACCGTCCGGTTGTCGAACTCCCAGATTTCGGTGGAGTCGAGGGCTGGGTGCTCGGTGACCGGGTCGCTCCACCTGAGAGAGGTGGCCGTGCCGTCGGGTGCGACGGTGCCGAGCAGGGCCGCGACGGGGCCACAGCCGGTCGTCGACATCTGTTCGTCGAGCGAGAGCCGACGGGCGTTGGCCGCCGGGCCGAGGGGGGTGAATCCGGGCAGGCGGAGCTGATCCGGCCGGACGCTTCTGTCCGCGCCGACGCGGGGTCCGATGACGAACTTCATCACCTGTCCCGTGGTGTTGACATCGGCCGGAGTGAAGTCGGTGCCGGGTGTGCCGCCCTGGAACGGCCCGTCCGGGCCCTCGTTGATCAGGTACAGCTCGGTGCCCACCGGCACGTCGGTGAAGTCCACGATCACGTCCGCTCGGTTGGCCTTGACGAGCAGGATCTCGTCGAGTGGCACCGGTTGGGGCAGGAAGCCGCCGTCGGTGCCGATCAGCCACAACGGCAGGGCGGCGGCGGCCGGTCTCGGGGCGGTCGGGCCGGCCGCGATCTTCAGGAACAGGGTCCGGGAGTTGCTGCCGTTGAGCAGCCGCAGCCGATAGCGTCGCTGCTCGACGTCGAGGCGCGGCCAGGTCCGACCGTTCGTCATGATGGTGTCGCCGAAGAATTCCGGAACCCAGATCGGCGGCACGTCGCCGTTGGGGATGTAGCCACCGGGATTGGTGCAGTCCTGCGCGAACGCCCGGCTGTCCGGGTAGAAGAGGGAGCCGTCCGGATTGAACGACCGGTCCTGGATGACGACCGGGATCTCGTAGTAGCGGGTGCCGGGCTCGTCACCGAGCGCGGGGGCGGGGCCGGGCAGGACGCCGGGTGGCAGGTCGGACGGGCCGCCGCGGAGGAGATAGAACCCCGCCAGGCCGGCATAGACGTTCAACCTGGTAAGGCCCAGGGTGTGGTCGTGGAACCACAAGGTGGTCGCCCGCTGGTCGTTCTCGTACTGGAAGGCCGCGGTCCCGGGCTTCCACTTGATCTTGTATTTCCGCTCGAACTTCGCCCGGAACTGGTCGTAGTAGGTACCGACCGTCGCGAACCCGGCGGGGATGTCCTTCGCCACGGGCAGGTACCACGCCTCCGGGTAGCCGTCACTCTCTTCCCGGGAGTGCCCGCCGTGCAGGTGCGTGACCATCGGCACCGGGCCGGTGTACGGGCCGGGCGTCTTGGTGAATGTGGGCATGGAATCGCGGCCGGCGAGCCCGCCCGGTGGGTTGGCCCAGTGCAACGTCGGGTCGACCGGCAGCAGATGCGGCAGGAACCCACCCCTCTTGTCGACCAGTTGATTGGTCCAGGTCACCCGCACTGGATGATCGACCCGGGCCTCGATCGTGCAGGAGGGAGAGTGAAAAGTCCTGCTGTCGTCGACCGAGCCGTAGCCCCAGACCGTGGTCATGGGCAGTCCCGGTGGCAGAATCTGCTGCTGGAACTGGCGCACCCCGATCCGATACTCGTCGATCTCGCGCTTGTGCCCGCCACGCGCCCCCACTGGTGGCATGACAGGCGGAATCGCCAGGTCCGTCACGTACTTCGGGATGGCCGTGGGATCGAGTAGCGGCTGTGCCGGCCGGATCGCCGCCCTCGCACCACCGGGTGTCAGGAGCGCCGTCGCGCCGCCGACCGCACCCGCCACCAGCACCCGCCGTCGTGAGATCACGATGCCTCCTCCGTGCCGCCCTTGTCGGGCATGAACATGGGCACGAATCTAGGGCAGAAGGGTAAAAAAGATGGCTGAAGGTGACATAGGGCAGGAAGGTGTCGCCTGTGTGGCGTAGTCGACGCCCCGGTCGTCGTGTCCGCTCCGAGGGCGTGGCAGTGCCAGACGTGTAGTGACCCTCGGCCGGGTCGAAGGGGGCAGGTTGCGTCCGGGCCCGGAGCGGCGGCCAGGAACACTGGTCGCGGCGGAACGCACGTTGCGGCGCTGCCGAACGGCGAGGGCCGCCCGGCCGTGATCACCACGGTCCGGGCGGCCTACGTCGTCGTTCAGGATCTGTCCGACTCGGGCTCATGCCGCACGGAATCGCTCACGCGCTCACGCCGCGACCTCGCGACGCGCGGCGTCCAACAGCAGTCCCCGACGCCCGCCGGGCGTCCATCCAAGCCGGTGGGGGAGTGCGGTGGGCGGGTTCAGCGTGAACAATACGGCCTTATAGCCACGACCCCCCGCCGCGCTCCGCGCGTTTCTGCGGGCGGCGAAGGCGGGGGAGTTCGACCGGCCCCGGGACTGAACCCGGGTTCGCGGTGGGTCGGGGCCGCGGGGATGCCGACGCCACGGCACGCCACCGCGCCGAACCCACCGCGACGTCACCGGCCCGGGGCCCGGCCCGCGGCGGTCACTTCATCATGTAGCAGACCTTGTGGGCCGAGACCCAGACCTCGTAGGTCTTGCCGTTGTGCGTCACCGTCTTGGTGCGGGCCTTTATGTCCTTGCAGTGTTTGCCCGACTTGGAGGGCGACGGCGTGGGCGACGGGGCGGCCCCGTGCTGGGTGGTGTCCGCCTTGGTGTGCGTCGCCGACGTGGCGGGCGTCGCGAAGGCGGTACCCGGAGCGGCAACGGCCGCGCCACCGGCCAGCACGGCCGCCGCGGCACCGGTTGCCAGGGTACGTACGATCGAGTTCCGCATCACGGTCACCTTCTCGGATCGTCTCTCAACTACCTCATTTCATTGTTCGCCCGCCTCTGGTGAACATGCATGTGGATCAGTGTGCGGCTCCGGGACGGGGCCGTAGGCGGCGGCGGGTGCGGCCGTCGACCAGGCCCCGCCCCGGCGACGTGTCCGGCCGTCTCTGCCGGGGCGCACCAGCGGCTGGCCTCCGTCCGGATCCGGTCCTCGTCGGCGTCCGGATCGAGTCGGCGCAGCGTGGCCGCGTAGCCGTCGAAGATCTCCTGTTGGACGGCCGGGGGCCGGTAGCCCTCGACCAGCAGCCAGCGCCAGCCGTCCGGCAGCAGCTTCTCGGCGCGCTCCAGGCGTTCGACGACGCCGGACTGGAGGTGTGCGAAGTGTCCCGCGCGGGTCGGCTCGCCGGGTGTCCACGCGCATCCGGCCCCGGCAGTCGACCAGCGGTTCGCCGCAGTCGCGTACCGGGACCGCCCTGACGCGTGGGTCACCGATCAGGACGATCCGCTGGTCCGCCGGGAAGGGCGAGTTGGTCATGGGCTCTCCTCGCGGGTGCTGGTCGGCCGTCCTCCCTACCTGCCCAGCGGCTCGTTCGGATGACCCGCCCTCCGCGGGCGCCCGGAGGGGGCGGTGCCGACTTCCCTCATGCGCCCCACGCCATGTTGACGAGGGCCACGCACATCACGAGGACCATGCCCACAGCCTGCACGGCCGTGCCCCAGGCAGGCATGGACTGGCCCCTCCGGGTCGCCGAGCGTCGCGCGAAGAAGGCGGTCACCAGCGCGATGACGCCGATGGGAGCGAACACGATGGACAGCCAGTCGGCTTGCACAGGGGTCATGGCAGACTTCCTTGGTTTCTCACCTCGGTGACAGGGCGGCCATCATCCGGGGGAGTGCTCGGGACCCCTCCCGAGGAGGGTTCACCGGTACGGACGGTACGGACCCCGGTCAGCGCAGGGCGCGGAAGAACGTCCGTACGTCACCAACCAGCAGTTCCGGGACCTCCATCGCCGCGAAGTGGCCGCCCGCCCCGAACTCCGACCAGTGGGTGATCGTGTGGTGTGGCTCGGCGAGGCGGCGGATCGAGGTGTCGCCTTGGAAGACCGCGACCCCGGTGGGGACGCCGGAGCGTTCGGGGGGGTGTGGCCCAGGCCGAGGCGGCCTCCTTGTAGAGGCGGGCGGAGGGGCCCGCCGTGTTGGTGAACCAGTAGAGGGAGACGTTCGTCAGGACCGCGTCGCGGTCGAGGGCGTCCGGTTTGTCGCCGTGGGCGGCGAACCAGTCCAGGTTCCAGGCTTGGCCGGAGGGTGAGTCGGCGAGGCCGTAGGACAGGGTCGGGCGGGTGCCCTGGATGGCGGCGTAGCCGGACAGCTCGCGGTACCGGCGTTCCCGCGCGGCGAGGCGGGAGCGCTCCGCCGGGGTCAGCTCCTCCGGTACGGCCAGGTCTGCCGGGTCGGCCGCCCCCACGGTCACCAGCGCGTTGACGTGTACGCCGACGACCCGGGACGGCGCCACCCGGGCCACCTCGGGGGAAATCAGCGAGCCGAAGTCGCCGCCCTGCGTGCCGTAGCGCTCGTACCCCAGGCGCCGCATCAGCTCCGTCCACGCGGTGGCGATGCGGCGGATGCCCCAGCCGGGTTCGCGGGGCGGGGCGGAGAAGGCGAAGCCGGGGAGGGACGGGATGACGACATGGAAGGCGTCGGCCGGGTCGGCCCCGTGTCCGCGTGGATCGGTCAGCGGGCCGATGACCTCTGTGAACTCCGCGACCGAACCGGGCCAGCCGTGGGTGATCAGCAGCGGCAGGGCGTCCGGCTCGGGCGAGCGGATATGGAGGAAGTGCCCCCGCTGCCCGTCGATCTCGGTCGTGAACTGGGGGAACGCGTTCAGCCGGGCCTCTTGCGCCCGCCAGTCGGCAGTCTGCGGCGCCGGGGCCCGTAACCCTCGCGTCGTTCCACCCGCGTCGCTGGAGACACCGCCCGCCACCCCGGACAGCCGTCATCGGCGTGCGCCGTCGCCCCAGCGGATGTCAGATGGGGCCTAAGGCGGATCTTGGACCGGATCCTCGGGAGGCGCCATGCGCGGAGCCCCGTATTCCCTGTGTGCCAGGCGCGCGCTGTCCGCGCTCTGCGTCTCCGCCGTCGCCCTGCCCCTGACGGCCTGCGGCGGCGGGGACGGCGGTGCCGAGGACGGTGTCGTCCGCTCGTCCTGGGGCGATCCGCCCAATCCGCTGGAGCCGGCCAATATCAACGACGTCCAGGGCGGCAAGGTCCTCGACATGATCTTCCGGGGGCTCAAGCGCTACGACCCCAGGACCGGCGAGGCCAAGAACGCGCTCGCGGACCGGATCGACAGCTCCGACCAGCGGAACTACACCATCACCCTGAAGAAGGACTGGCGGTTCGCCAATGGGGAGAAGGTCACCGCCGCGTCCTTCGTGAACGCCTGGAACTACGGCGCCCGGATCGACCACGAGCAGCGCAACGCCTACTTCTTCGAGTACATCGAGGGCTACGACAAGGTCCATCCCGCCTCCGGCGGCGCCCCCACCGCCAAGACCCTCTCCGGGCTGCGGGTCAAGGACGAGCGGACCTTCACCGTGCGGCTCACCCAGAAGTTCTCCACCTGGCCCAAGACGCTGGGCTACAACGCCTATGCGCCGCTGCCCCGGGCGTTCTTCGAGGACCACGCCGCCTGGCTGAGGAAGCCCGTCGGCAACGGCCCGTACCAGGTGCGGTCGTACACCAAGGGCTCGGTGATGAAGCTGCGCGCCTGGGGCGGCTACCGCGGCCCGGACAAGGCCCGTAACAAGGGCGTCGATCTGCGCGTCTACACCGACAACAACACCGCCTATACCGATCTCCAGGCGGGCAATCTCGATCTCGTGGACGATGTCCCGGCGCAGCAGCTCAATTTCGTCCGCTCCGATCTCGGCGACCGCTACATCAACCAGCCCGCCGGGATCATCCAGACCCTCACCTTCCCGATGTACGACCGCGCCTGGAGCGGGCCGGACAAGGCCAAGGTCCGCCGGGGCATCTCGATGGCGATCAACCGCGCGCAGATCACCGAGCGGATCTTCCACGGCACCCGCACCCCCGCGACCGACTGGACCTCGCCGGTCCTGCGCCGCCAGGGCGGCTATCAGCCGGGGCTGTGCGGGGACGCCTGCCGCTACGACCCGGCCCGGGCGCGCAAGCTGATCAAGGCGGGCGGCGGGCTGCCCGGCGGCCGGATGACGATCACGTACAACGCGGACAGCGGCTCCCACAAGGACTGGGTGGACGCGGTCTGCAACAGCGTCAACACCGTGCTGAGAAGCGACCGGGCCTGTGTCGGCACACCGGTTGGCACCTTCGCCGACTACCGCAACAAGATGGCGGGCAAGGAGATGACCGGGCCGTTCCGGGCCGGCTGGCAGATGGACTATCCGCTGATCCAGAACTTTCTCCAGCCCCTGTACTACACCGGCGCCTCCTCCAACGACGGCCACTTCAGCGACACCGGCTTCGACCGGATGGTGAACCAGGCCAACGCCGCCTCCGCGGACGGCCGGGCCATCGCGGACTTCCGGGACGCGGAGAAGGTCCTCGCCCAGCAGATGCCCGCCATTCCGCTGTGGTACCAGAACGGCAGCGCGGGCTATTCGCAGCGGCTCAGCGAGGTGGCGCTCAACCAGTTCAGCGTCCCGGTCTACGCACGGATCAGGGTCGGCTGAGCCATGGGCCGTTACGCGCTGCGCCGACTGCTTCAGATGATCCCGGTGTTCCTCGGCTCCACCTTCCTGATCTTCTTCATGGTGTACGCGCTCGGCGACCCGGTCGCCGCGCTCTTCGGCGACAAGGCCCCCGACCCCGCCACCGCCGCCCGGATCCGTAAGGACCTCTATCTGGATGAGCCGCTGTGGCGGCAGTACACGCACTACATGGGGCAGGTCTTCAGCGGGCACTTCGGTACGGCCTTCAACGGGCAGCCGGTGACCGAGCTGATGGCGAGCGCGTTCCCCGTCACCCTCCGGCTCACCGTGGTCGCGGTCGTCTTCGAGATGGCGCTGGGCATCACCCTGGGCGTCCTCAGCGGGCTGCGCCGGGGCCGGGGTCTTGACACCTCGGTGCTGCTGCTCACCCTGGTCGTGGTCGCCGTCCCGACCTTCGTCAGCGGCACGGTGCTTCAGTATCTGTTCGGCGTGACCTGGGGCTGGGCCAGACCGTCGGTCTCCCCGGAGGCGCCGCTGGCCGAACTGCTGCTGCCCGGGGTGGTGCTGGGGCTGGTCTCGCTCGCGTACACCACCCGCCTCACCCGCACCTCCATCGTGGAGAACGCCCGCGCCGACTACGTCCGCACCGCCGTGGCCAAGGGGCTGCCGCGCCACCGCATCGTCACCCGGCATCTGCTGCGCAACTCGCTGATCCCGGTGGTGACGTTCATCGGCACGGACATCGGCGCGCTCATGGGCGGGGCCATCGTCACCGAGCGGATCTTCAATATCCATGGCGTGGGCTACCAGCTCTACCAGGGCATTCTGCGCCAGAACTCACCGACCGTCGTCGGCTTCGTGACCATCCTGGTGATCGTCTTCCTGCTCGCCAATCTGCTCGTCGACCTCCTCTACGCCGTGCTCGACCCGAGGATCCGGTATGCCTGAGCCCTTTGAGACGCGCTACGACATGACCGAGGCGATCGCACCGGCCGGCAGCGGCGGCGGTCCCATGGACCTCACCACCCCCGGCCCGCAGACCCTGAAGGGCGGGCCACGGCGCGGCCTGGGGCGGCTCCCCCTCCCCTGGCGCAAGGAGCCCGGCCGCCGCTCCGGCGGACCGGCCGCGCCCACCGGACGGGGGCTGTGGTCCGACGCCTGGCACGATCTGCGCCGCAACCCCGTCTTCATCGCCTCCGGGCTGACCATCTTCTTCCTCGTCGTGATCGCGATCTGGCCGCAATTGATCGCGAACGGAAACCCGTACCACGGAGACCTGGCCAGGGCGCAGGACGGCCCGGCCCCCGGCCACCCCTTCGGCTACGACCTCCAGGGCCGCGACGTCTACACCCGCACGGTCTACGGCGCCCGCGCCTCCATCACCGTCGGCATCTGCGCCACCCTCGGCGCGGCCCTGCTGGGCAGCGCGCTGGGCGGGCTCGCCGGATACTTCGGCGGCTGGTGGGACGCGCTGCTCTCGCGGATCGCCGATGTCTTCTTCGGCATCCCGATCCTGCTGGGCGGCCTGGTCTTCCTGTCGGTGGTCACCAGCGGCTCGGTGTGGCCGGTCGTCGGCTTCATCGTGCTGCTGGGCTGGCCGCAGATCTCCCGGATCGCGCGCGGCTCGGTGGTCACCGTCAAGGAACACGACTATGTGCAGGCGGCGCGGGCGCTGGGCGCCGGCAGCGGCCGGACGCTGCTGCGCCATATCGCGCCCAACGCCGTGGCCCCCGTGATCGTCGTCGCGACCATCGCGCTGGGCACCTATATCTCGCTGGAGGCCACGCTGTCGTTCCTCGGCGTGGGGCTCAAACCGCCCACCGTCTCCTGGGGGATCGACATCTCCTCCGCCGCCACCCAGCTCCGCAACGCCCCCCACATGCTGCTGTGGCCCGCCGGAGCGCTGTCGGTCACGGTGCTCGCGTTCATCATGCTCGGCGACGCGGTGCGCGACGCCCTCGACCCCAGGCTGCGCTAGCCATGGCGGCCCGCCTGCTGGAAGTCCGGGACCTGCGCGTCGAATTCCGCACCCGGGACGGGATCGCCGAGGCCGTCGGCGGGGTGAGCTACGGCGTGGACGCGGGCCGCACCCTCGCCGTGCTGGGCGAATCGGGGTCCGGCAAGTCCGTGACCGCCCAGGCCGTCATGGGCATCCTCGACTCCCCGCCCGGCCGGGTCACCGGCGGCCAAGTGCTGTTCCGGGGGCGGGATCTGCTGACGATGGGCGCGCGGGAGCGCCGCCGGATCCGGGGCGCCGCGATGGCGATGATCTTCCAGGACGCGCTCTCCGCCCTCAACCCGGTGGTCTCCGTGGGCGCCCAGCTCGCCGAGATGTACGAGGTGCACCGGGGGATGTCCCGCAAGGACGCCCGGCGGCGGGCGGTCGAGCTGATGGACCGGGTCCGCATCCCGGCGGCGGGGCAGCGGGCCGGGGACTATCCGCATCAGTTCTCCGGGGGGATGCGCCAGCGCATCATGATCGCCATGGCGATGGCGCTGGAGCCGGAGCTGATCATCGCCGATGAGCCGACCACGGCCCTGGATGTCACCGTCCAGGCCCAGGTGATGGACCTGCTCGCGGAGTTGCGCCGGGAGTACGCCATGGGGCTCGTCCTCATCACGCATGACCTGGGCGTGGTCGCGGACGTGGCCGACACCATCGCGGTGATGTACGCGGGCCGGATCGTGGAGACCGCGCCGGTGCGCGACCTCTACCGCCGCCCCGCCCATCCGTACACCCGCGGACTGCTGGACTCCGTGCCGCGCGTGGACCACCGGGGCGAGCGGCTCTACGCGATCAAGGGCGCGCCGCCCAGCCCCCTCGCCATGCCCTCCGGCTGCCCCTTCCACCCGCGCTGCCCGCGCGCCCAGGAGGTCTGCCGCACCGAACGGCCGCCGCTGTACGAGGTGGCGACGGCGGACGCGACCCGCGCGTTCGGCGCGTCTCCGGGGTCCGGTGCGTCCGGTGCGTCTGCCGTATCCATTGCGTCCTCCGCGTCTCCCGGGTCCGGGGCGCCTCCCGCGCCCGGCGGGCGGACCAGCGCCTGCCACTTCTGGAAGGACGAACTCGATGCCCGCGACTCCCACGACGCCCTCGGCGCCTGAGCCCGCCGCGCCGGATCTCCAAGCACCGGTCCTGGAGGTCCGGGACCTGGCCAAGCTCTACCCGCTGACCCAGGGCGTGGTGGTCAAGCGACGGATCGGCGCCGTCCGGGCGGTCGACACGGTCTCCTTCGCCCTGCGGCGCGGCGAGACGCTCGGCATCGTGGGCGAGTCCGGCTGCGGCAAGTCCACCGTCGCCAAGCTGCTGGTCAGCCTGGAACGGCCGACCGCCGGGACGATCCACTACCGGGGCGAGGACATCACCCGGCTCTCGGGCCGCGCGCTGCGGGCCGTCCGCCGCAACATCCAGATGGTGTTCCAGGACCCGTACACCTCGCTCAACCCGCGGATGACGGTGGGCGACATCATCGGCGAGCCCTTCGAGATCCACCCCGAGGCGGCCCCCAAGGGCGAGCGGCGGCGGGCGGTCCAGGAGCTGCTGGAGGTGGTGGGGCTCAGCCCGGAGCACCTCAACCGCTATCCCCACCAGTTCTCCGGCGGCCAGCGCCAGCGCATCGGCATCGCCCGGGGCCTGGCGCTGCGGCCGGAGGTCATCGTCGCGGACGAGCCGGTCTCGGCGCTGGACGTATCGGTGCAGGCGCAGGTGGTCAATCTGATGGAGCGGCTACAGGACGAGTTCGGCCTGGCGTACGTCTTCATCGCCCACGATCTGTCGGTGGTCCGGCATATCGCCGACCGGGTCGCCGTGATGTACCTGGGCCGCTTCGCCGAAACCGGCACCGGCCCCGAGATCTACGACCACCCCACCCACCCGTACACCCAGGCCCTGCTCTCCGCCGTCCCGGTCCCCGACCCCGTGGCCCGCACCCGCCGCACCCGCATCCTGCTCCCCGGTGACGTCCCCTCCCCGGCCAACCCGCCCTCCGGCTGCCGCTTCCGCACCCGTTGCTGGAAGGCGCGGGACCGCTGCGCGACGGAGGTGCCGGTGCTGGCGGTCCCGCCCGGCGCGACAGGCCCCGCCGCCCACGCCTCGGCCTGCCACTTCGCGGAGGAGCACGCGGAGGTCAGGGCATGATGTCGAAAATGCTCCCGCCGGACCCGTACCCCGGCCCGCCGCCCTGCCCCGGGCGCAGCCGGTGCACCGGGTGGACACGCAACTGAACGTGCGGGGCGAACGCCTGCACCGCGGCGGCGAGCCGGGTGGGGTCCACCTTCCAGAGGACGATGACGCGGTTGTTCCTGACGACCTGGTACTCGATATGCGGCGCGGCGCTCACGGCAGCCTGTGGGCTGATGGTCGAGTCCGGGCCGGGAACGTCCGGCACGCCCGGCCGCAACTTCAGACCTATCCGCCGTATCGGCCGCTCCCTTTGCTTTTTCGTGGCCCACACGACGACGGCTTCGATGTCCCGCCACGGCACGACGGCCAAGAACCGGTGGTATCGCGTCACCGGGCCGCCCAGGGTGACACCCGACTCATCGGCCCGGAAGGCCACCAGCCGCTTCCAGCCGACGCCGGAGAAGAGCTGAAAGGGTGTGCGGGTGTAGTACTCCTGATAGACCGGAAGATGAGGAACAGCCATGCCAGAACCCTATGATGCACGGCGCGTCCAGGACTTCCGGATCTCCTTCGCCCGTCGTCAGGCCGGTGCGGTGCGGGAGGTGCCGGGGGGATTCCTGGTGCTGCATGCGGGTTACGCACGCTCCCATGAGCACAATCAGCTCCATATCGTCGGGCCCGCCGACCCCGAGGGGCTTCCCGCGCTCGCCGACGAGGTCATGGCCTTCCTGCCGCATCGCCGGATCACGGTCCATGACGACGCGCTGGGACTTCTCTGTGTGCCCGCGCTCGAACGGGCCGGGTACGGCCATGTGACCGAGGTGCTGATGGTCCACACCGGGCGGGTGCCGGAGGCCACGGCGGCCGATGTGGTGGAGCGGGAGCTGGGGCCGGATCCGCACGGGCCGCTGCGGCGGGCGGTGACGGCGCAGCAGCGGCGGTGGATGCCGGACGCGGACGAGCGGACCGTGCACGACCTGGTGGAGCGGCGTACCGCGCGGCGGGCCGGGGCCGAGGAGGTGCTCTTCCTCGCCGCCCACGACGACAGCGGCGAGGTCGCCTCCTGGGCCGATCTGTATCTGGAGCCCACCGCCGGGATCGCCCAGATCGAGGAGGTGGCGACCGCCGAGCCGTATCTGCGCCGCGGCCACGCCGACACCGTCCTGACCGCGGCGCTGCGCCGCGCGGCCGCCGCGGGGTGCGGGCTGCGGTTCCTCGTCGCCGACCAGGACGACTGGCCGCTGCACTGGTACGGCCGCCGCGGGTTCACCGCGATCGGCCGTGCGCATGCCTTCTCGCGGTTCTGAGCCCGAGCGGCCGGGTCCCTTACGGCTCCTTGCGCGCCGGCGTTCCCGTCGCCGACTCCGCCGCGATCAGCGCCGGGTCGAGGACGACGTCCTCCTCGCGGGCCTCGAGGGTCGGGTCCTCGGGGAAGTGACAGGCGGACAGATGGCCCTCCCGGTTGCCGTCCAGGCGCAGGAGCGGCGGCTCTTCCCGCGCGCACTTGTCCTGGGCCTTCCAGCAGCGGGTGCGGAAGCGGCAGCCGGAGGGCGGGTTGATGGGGGAGGGGACGTCCCCGGCGAGCCGGATGCGCGTCCGGCGGGCGGTCTCGTCGACATCCGAGGCGTCCGCCGTGTCCGCTGTGTCCTTGACGTCCTCGGCCAGCACCACCGCCGCGTCCGGCACCGCCGACAGCAGGGCGTGGGTGTACGGGTGCCGGGGGCGGTGGTAGATGGAGTCGCGGTCGCCCACCTCGACCACCTTGCCCAGGTACATCACGGCGACGCGCTGCGAGAAGTGCCGTACGACGGCGAGGTCATGGGCGATGAACAGGAAGGCGATGCCCATCTCCCGCTGGAGCTTCTGGAGCAGATTGACGACCTGCGCCTGGATGGAGACGTCCAGCGCCGAGACCGGCTCGTCGGCGACGATCAGCTTGGGTTCCAGGGCGAGCGCGCGGGCCACCCCGATGCGCTGGCGCTGGCCGCCGGAGAACTCGTGCGGGAAGCGGTTGTAGTGCTCGGGGTTGAGCCCCACGATCTCCAGCAGTTCGCGCACCCGGGCCTCACGGCCGCCTGGCGGATTGATGCCGTTGATCTCCATGGGGCCGGAGATGATGGTGCCGACGGTCTGCCGGGGGTTCAGCGAGGAGTACGGATCCTGGAAGATCATCTGGATCTCGGAGCGGATCGGGGCCAGCTCCTTGCGGCCCGCGTGGGTGATGTCCCGGCCCCGGTAGGTGATCGTCCCTGCGGTGGGCTCCAGCAGCCGGGTCAGCAGCCGGCCCGTGGTGGACTTGCCGCAGCCGGACTCGCCGACCAGCCCGAAGCTCTCCCCGGCGTGCACGGTCAGATCGATCCCGTCCACCGCCTGTACGGCCCCGACCTTCCGTTTGAACGGAAAGCCGCCCATGATCGGGAAGTGTTTGGTCAGCTTCTCGGTGACCAGGAGGGGTTCGGGTGTGCCCGACTCGATGCTCATGCGTCAGCGCTCCTAGGCCCTGGCCCCTAGCCCAGCCGGGGCTTGATCTGCTCGGTGAAGAGGGTCTGTTTCCGCTCGGCGCTCAGATGGCAGGCGGCGCCGCGGCCGTCCGGCAGCATGGGCCGCTCGGTGGCGCAGCGGTCGCCCTCCACCTGGTCGGTGTAGTGGCACCGCGGATGGAAGGGACAGCCCGGCGGGGGGCTGAGCAGGCTCGGCGGGGAGCCGGGGATGGGGGTCAGCGGCTCGTCCACGGCGGAGGACAGCCGTGGCATGGAGCCCAGCAGCCCCCAGGTGTACGGATGCTGGGGCGCGCGCAGCACCTCGCGGACCGTACCGCGCTCCACTGCCCGGCCCGCGTACATCACCAGCAGATCGTCGGCGGTGTTGGCGACCACGCCCAGGTCATGGGTGATGAGGATGATCGCGGAGCCGAACTCCTGCTGGAGGTCCTTCAGCAGATCCAGGATCTGGGCCTGGACGGTGACGTCGAGGGCGGTGGTCGGCTCGTCGGCGATCAGCAGATCGGGGTCGCAGACCAGCGACATCGCGATCATCGCGCGCTGCCGCATCCCGCCGGAGAACTGGTGCGGATAGTCGTCCACCCGCAGCCGGGGGTTGGGGATGCCGACCTTCTCCAGCATCTCGATCGCCCGGGAGCGGGCCTCGCTCTTGGACGCGCCGGTGTGCTTGCGGAACGGCTCGGCGATCTGCCGGCCCACCGTGTAGTACGGCGACAGGGCGGTCAGCGGATCCTGGAAGATCATCGCCATGGTGTTGCCGCGCAGCCGCTCCAGGGTGCGCTCGGGCGCCCCGGTCAGCTCCTGCCCGTTGAGCAGGATCTCGCCGCTGACGGTGGTGGTGCGCGGGTCGTGCAGGCCCAGGACGGTGAGGTTGGTGACGGACTTGCCGGAGCCGGACTCGCCGACGATGCCGAGCGTCCGGCCGCGTTCGAGGTCGAAGGAGAGGCCGTCGACGGCCTTGACGACGCCGTCCTCGGTCGAGAAGCGGACGTACAGATGGCGTACGGACAGGAAGGCGCCGTCGCCGGGTCCGGCCGGTGGGGGCGTCGCGCCGTCGTCGGGCTTGGTGAGTGTGGTCATCTCGGCAGCTCCGGGTCTGTCAGGCGAGGCGCACGCGCGGGTCGATGAAGGCGTAGGCGGCGTCGACCAGGATGTTGAACACCACGATGGCCGCGGAGCTGACCAGCATCACACCCATCAGCATGGGCAGATCGGTGAGCTGGACGGATTCCACCGCCAGCCGCCCGATGCCGTGCAGGGTGAAGGTGTACTCGGTGACCATGGCCCCGCCGAAGAGCGATCCGAGGTCGATGCCGAAGATGGTGATGATGGGGGCGATGGCGCCGCGCCAGGCGTAGCGGAAGAAGACCGTACGGCTGGAGAGCCCCTTGGCTCTCGCCGTGCGGACATGGTCCTCCTGAAGCTGCTCGACCATCTGGGAGCGGGTCATCCGGCTGTAGTTGGCCAGGAAGATCAGTGAGAGCACCACCCAGGGCAGGAGCATCCCGCTGAACCATTTCGCCGGATTGTCGGTGAAGGGGTAGTAGGCGGGCTGGTCCATGATCCCCAGCCCGCTGACGAACCAGGCCAGGGCGAGCACCCCGACGAAGTAGATCTGCATCGAGGCGCCGAGCAGCGACAGCGAGCTGAAGAACTTGTCGATCCAGGTGCCGCGCCGCCAGGCCGCGATCATGCCGATGCCGATCCCGCAGACCAGGAACACGGCGGCACCGCCGAGGGCGAGCGAGAGGGTGGTGGGGAAGCGGTCGGCGATGGTGCCCCAGACGGGCTCCTGGCTGACGAAGGAGTAGCCGAAGCAGGGGGCGCTGCAATGCCCCACGGCGAAGTCCCGCCCGGCGACGATCCCCACCATGAACTTCGCGTACTGGACCGGCACCGGCTGGTCCAGGCCCAGATTCTTGTTGATCATGGCGAGCGAGACGGGGTCGCAGTTCTTGCCGCAGGCGAGCCGGGCCGGTTCGGCGGGCAGGGCGAAGAAGAGGAAGAACGTGATCGCGCTGATCAGGATCAGGATCACGATCGCGCCGAGGGACCGGCGGGCGAGGAATCTCAACATGACGTCGGTGATCTTCCGCTAGAGGCGGGTCCCGGCCGCACCCGCCGATGGGGGTGCGGCCGGGGTCTGCGCTGCCTGGTGACGGCCGCGGCTACTTGATGAAGACGGCCGTCGGGTCCACGGCCCCGTAGACCGAGTTGAACTTCACTCCGCCGATGCCCGAGCCCCAGAGGGTGAACAGCCGGTTGTAGAAGGTCGGGACGGCGGGGACGTCATCGGTGAGGATCTTCTCGCTGAGCTTGATCCACTCCGAGGTGGCCCGGCCGAGGTCGCTGACCTTGGCGATCTTGCCCATCTCGTCGTTGACCGCCGGGACGTCGAGGTGCGAGTAGTTCGAGGAGTCGTCGTAGACGTTCTCGCCGCCGTACACCGGCGGGACCACGGTCGAGGCGGACGGCCAGTCGGCACCCCACGAGGACCGGTACAGGTCGAACTTGTTCTTGACCTTTCCGATCTGCGTGTAATAGGTCGACTGGTCGATCTCCTTCTTCTGCACCTTGAACCCGGCCCGCTCCAGGGCCTGCTGGACGACCACCGAGGCGTCCTGGTGGGTGTCGCCGTTGCCGTAGGCGTAGACGAGCTCGTAGTTCTCCTTGCCCGCCTCCTTCAGCAGCTCCCTGGCCTTCTTGGCGTTGCCGCCGGGGTACTTCTTCTTCTGGAACGGGTCGAAGGAGGGGTCGTAGCCCTTGAGCGTGGGGCCGACCAGCCCGCCGCCGACCTCACCGCCCTTGGGGCCGCCGAACTGCTGGAGGTACTGCCCGCTGGGGAAGGCCCAGGCGATCGCCTCGCGCACCTTCTTGTCCTTGACCCGATCGGTGTTGATCGAGACGACGTCCACATAGGGCTGCGTCTCGGTCAGCGACCGGGCCATCGCCTCCTTGTCCTTGAGGACCGTGGAGATCTGCGAGGGGTCGACCGCGTTGGTGAGCGTCATCCCGTTACGGTCGGCGCCCTTGCTGGCCTGGAGCCGGCGGGTGGAGTCCACCCACTGGTGGCCGAAGGAGATGTCGAACTTGTCGACGTACTGATGGCGTATGGAGTCGGTCTTGGGGTCCCACTGGTCGTTCCTGACGAACTCGACGCCCTTGCCCGACTTGAAGTTCCGGACCTTGTACGGACCCGAGGCCAGCGGGGCCTTGTCGTACTTCTCCTTGGTGTCCTTGCCCGGCGGGACCGCGCTGATATTGGGCATGGCGACCGCGAACGGCACCTCGGCGCGCGGCTGGTCGAAGTGGAAGACGATGGTCTTGTCATCCGGGGTGTCCAGCACCGACGAGGGCAGATGC
>NZ_JAHLEM010000287.1 GCF_018883605.1 Streptomyces niphimycinicus
CCCGGCGGGACCGCGCTGATATTGGGCATGGCGACCGCGAACGGCACCTCGGCGCGCGGCTGGTCGAAGTGGAAGACGATGGTCTTGTCATCCGGGGTGTCCAGCACCGACGAGGGCAGATGCTTGCCCTTGTAGGGGCCGTCCGGAAGCGCCTTGCGGTACTTCTGGCCCTCACCGGAGAGCCACTGCTGGAGATAGGTCGGCCCGTTCGTCTGATACGGCGCGTAGAGCCGCTCGACGGCCTGCCGGACGTCCTTGGAGGTGATGGGCGAGCCGTCCTCGTACTTCAGCCCGTCCTTGAGGGTGTACGTCCAGGTGCGGCCGCCGTCGGAGGACTTGCCGGTGTCGGTGGCGAGGTCGCCGACCAGTTTGGCCTTGCCCGTCTTGTCGTCGAACTGGTAGTTCGTCAGCGTCCGGTTGTAGAGGGTCTGCGCGATCAGCTCATCGCTGACGTAGATCTGCCCCGGGTCCAGATGGTCGAAGGTGTCCCGCTGGAGCACCGTGACGGTGCCGCCCTTCTTGGCGCCCGGCAGCTCCTTGGCCGGTCCGGTGGAGTCGACGGCGGTGCCGAGGGTGACGTCCTGGGACTCCATCTTGGGCTCGTTGGACTCCTTGGGGCCCGAGCCGCCGCCTCCGCTGCTGCACCCGGCGAGCGCCAGGGCGCCCGCGGCCAGCGCGACGGTGTAGGTACGGGCTCTGCGACTGTTCTTCTTCGGCGTCATCGTGGTCACTGCACCTGCCTCATCGGACGGAAGACTTGCCGTTCTCTGCCTTGGGCCCTCCGGCCCCCCGGTCACCGCGTGGTCTTCGGGTCCATCGCGTCCCGGACCGAGTCCCCGAGCAGGTTGAAGGCGACCACGAAGACCACCATGGCGATGCCGGGGAAGAACATGTAGGTGATGTCGCCCTCGTAGAAGTTGGCGCCCTTGGCGAACATCCGGCCCCAGTCGGGGGTCGGTTCCACCACGCCGACGCCGAGGAAGGACAGCGCCGCTTCCGTCGTCACGAAGTTCGGCAGCATCAGCGTGGACTGCACCAGGATGGGCGTGACGAGGTTGGGCAGCAGCTCCTTGCGGACGATCCGCCACGGCGAGGCGCCGGTCACCCGGGCCGCCTCGACGAACTCACGCTCCCTCAGGGACAGCACCTGGCCGCGCAGCAGCCGGGCCAACTGCATCCAGCCCAGCAGCCACAACACCATCACCAGGGCCGTCACCCGGAAATAAGTGGGCGTCTCCTTCTGCGGGCTGACGAACAGCGCGGTGACCACCGGCATGAAGGCGACGAAGAACAACTGCTGCGGAAAGGACAGCAGCAGATCGATGAGCCGGCCGAGGAAGTAGTCGGTGCGGCCGCCCAGATAGCCCGCCACCACGCCGATCACAATGCCGGTGACCGTGGACAGCACGGTCGCGGCCAGCCCGATCAGCAGCGAGGTGCGGATGCCGTAGACGAGCTGGGTCAGCACATCGCGGCCCAGCTTGGGCTCGATGCCGAACCAGAACTCGCCGTCGATGCCCCCGTTGGGCTTCATCGGATAGCCGGTGAGGGGGTCCAGCAGCTCGGGCCGGTCCAGGCCGTAGGTGGTGTACGGATCCTTGCCGTACAGCCAGGAGATCACCGGCGCCAGCACGGCGACGGCGAAGAAGAAGATCACCACGCATGCGGAGATGACACCCGTGCGGTCGCGCTTGAAGCGCCGCCACATGAGCTGGCGGGGCGCCAGACCGGCCGGCGCCTCGCCCTCCGTGCCCGGTGCGGCCTTCTCGACCACGCCGGACTGGGATGGACTCGTCATCGCGTTAGCGTCCCCCCGCACTGGTGTCACACCGTCAACTCGCGCTGTCTATGCGCGTCATGTCGCTGCCCGCTCGCCGGAGTGGTGCGTGCGTACCGGGTTGAGCGGACTTTCGCAATCGGGGAACGGCCCAGTCAAGGGGCCGGGGAGGGTGGATGTGCCGCGCATTCGAGTCTTGAGCGAACATTTGGCAGATCGAGGTCAGGGCGTGCTTGACAGGGACTCCTCATGGGGGACAAAGCATGTTCTATGGGCAGCAAGCGCGTTAACGCACCGGCAACTCATCCGTCGCAACACCGATATACGGACGCGTCAGGCTGAACTGCGTACGGCCGTGCGGGTGCCGTGGACCGGCCGGGGCGCGCCATATGGCCCCGGCCGGTCGCCCCCCTCCCGGCGGCCGCCGGACGGTCACGATCCGTATTTTTCTTCGGCCCGCGACGGTTGCCCGGGGTACGAGGCGGGGGAAACCTACGGCTATGGGGCAGGGACGGATACTCAATGGCGGAGGGCGCCTTTTCGGGGCGCTCGTCTGCGCGGTTCTCGGGCTGATCTCGTTGGCGTGGATCATCCACGACCTCGACAAGGCCGACGAGGCGAACCATCTGTGGTGGACCTGGGCGGGGCTGCCGTTCCGGGCCACCGGAGGGATCTTCGGTTCCTCCCTGCTCGACCTCGTGCTGCTGCTGGTCTACGCGGTCGTCGGGATCACCGCCCTGCGCTCACCGGCCGCCGGGGGCGCGCTCGGCACGGTCGCGGTGGTGACCGTCGCGGTGCGCCTGCCCAGCCTGTGGAATCTGAACTCCGACTGGCTTCAGGGCATCCCCGGCGATCTGAAGACGCGGGCCAACCTCAGCGCCTGGGCGCAGGTGGTGCTCGGCGGGCTGCTGCTGGCCGTGGTGGCCGCCGCCCGCCGCCCCGCCGACCTCGCCCCGCCCGGGCACCT
>NZ_JAHLEM010000288.1 GCF_018883605.1 Streptomyces niphimycinicus
CCGGCCGATCGCGTCGCGGACCCTTCGGACCGCCTCGGCGACGGTGGCGGACCTGGCCGCGAAGGAGGCGGCGAGGTAGCCGTCCTGACCGTCCGGCAGGAGGCGCCGCAGCGGATCGGTGGCGGCGAAGGCGCGTTCGGCGGCGGCGCTGTCGGCGGGCGGCTCGGGGGCCTGCGGCCCGCGGCGGCGCAGAAAGCGCACCCCGTCGACGAGGACGCTCTCGGAACCGTCCAGCGAACCAAGTGCCTCGACGGTCTCGGCGTCCGGTTCGGCCTCGTCGAGCAGCGCGAGTTGGACGTCGAGCACCACGCCCGCCGCTCCACCGGCGACCGCGGCGGCGGCCGTGCGCGGGCCGATGCCGCCCCACGCCCAGACCGGCACGGCGATCCCCGGGTCGGCGAGAACCCCTTGCAGCAGGACGAACGTGCTCAGCTCGCCCGCCCGGCCGCCGCATTCGCTGCCGCGCAGCAGCAGCCCGGCGGCGCCCGCCCGAACGGCGTCGGCGGCTGCGGCGAGGCTGGTGACCTCGACGAGCACCCGGCGCCCGGGGAAGTCGGCGGCGGTCCGTGCGGGGTCGGCGAGCAGCACGGTCGTGGCGTCCTCGGGAAGGTCCGCGACGCCGAGCGGGCAGCCGGGACGCACCCGGACCCCGAAGGGACGGCCGCCGGACCAGCGGGCGGTGCGACGCAGAACCTCGATGGCATCGCGGCGGCGCTCGGACAGTTCGAGCACGCCGAGGGCGCCTGCCCGGCCGGCCGCGGCGGTGAGGCGGGGCGAGGGGCGATGCAGCGGGTTGACCGCGAGGACGGCGTCTGCCGGTGCCTCTGACGGCGCAGGGGTGGCGGGCGTCCGCATGAGGGTCTCCTGTGGGGGAGGGATGATCGGTAGTCAACTGGGGGTCATGACAAGCGGTCAACTCGTCACTGAGAGTGACAACCCACCTCTCGTCATGCAGACCATCCCCTTTGGAATACCGAAAACTACGCACGCCGGATGCCACCCCGAGACATTCACTGAAACACCGCACGACGCGGGAGTGCCCGCGATATGAATGCGTCATGTGGCAGAAACACGGGCGTCGCAATAACCTCACTGAAATGTGCGGCAGATCACGCGATTCTTCAGCCCAACACCCGACCGCTACCGGGGGTTACACACTCTCCGTAGCGAACGCACGGCGAGCCCGCTCCCACGGCGCCGACTTCCGGGGCAGCCTTCCAAGGCAGCGGAATGCAAACACCCATCAGCCGCCCTTACGGCCCTGAGAGAGCCGGAAAGTATGCCGCCCAAAGCTAGTCCCGTAATCCTCACTTTGGCCGGAGAGTGATGTGACTTTGCCCCACCGGCCTCCTCATACGCCTCGGCGAACCGCTGCCCCCACGCCGG
>NZ_JAHLEM010000289.1 GCF_018883605.1 Streptomyces niphimycinicus
GCCGCCCTTACGGCCCTGAGAGAGCCGGAAAGTATGCCGCCCAAAGCTAGTCCCGTAATCCTCACTTTGGCCGGAGAGTGATGTGACTTTGCCCCACCGGCCTCCTCATACGCCTCGGCGAACCGCTGCCCCCACGCCGGGCCGTGCAGCAGCGCGAGATTGGTGGAGCAGTGCGCCACATCGAGATCCGCCGGGCCCCAGCAGGCCCCCGCCCAGTCGACGACGCCGGTGATCCGGGCACCTGCCGGAGGTGCGGGCGGCATATCGAACAGCACGTTGCCGGGGTGGAAGTCCCGGTGTAGAAATCGCCCTTCATAGGGCGGCGCGGGCTCACGGATCACGTCGATCGCCGCGGCCCATACCGCCGCGTCGGCGCCCTTGGGAGTCACCACGGTGTCGGCGGTCGTCAACGCCACGTACTCCCGGGGCCGTACGGCGGGTCGCAGCGCGTGGATCGCCACGAGCTGACGGGCCAGCACAGGGACGCGGGCCTCCACTCCCTCATCGTGCCGATGGTCAGCCGCCGCATTTCGGCAGTGATGCCGCCGCGCAGCGCCTCAGTCGGCCGCTTCCGCGAGCAGACGCAGCGCCTCATGCGACGGGCTGTCCGGCTCCGCGGAATAGACCACCAGTTGCCGGCCGGGTGCGGAGGGCACGAGAAACCGTTCGAGATCGAGGGTGAGGGGACCGACCCGTGGGTGAGCGATCGTGGCCCTGCCATTGGTGCGGCCCCGGACATCGTGCCTGGCCCAAAGACGTCGGAAGCTCTCGCTGCGCATGGACAATTCGGCTACCAGCGCCGCCAGGTCCGGATCGTCGACGTCCGCGCCGGCCAGCCCGCGCAGGCAGGCCACGAAGTCCGGACGCGGATCCGGTTCGACCGGGAAGTCGTCCGGGTCCAGGAACACGGTCCGCAGGAGGTTGTTCCCCGGTGTGTGGGCGGGCGAGAGGGCCTGGGCCAGCGGATTCGCCGCCAGCACCAGGAAGGTATGGGTCTGTACGAACGCGGGCGTGGCCGGCCAGGAGTCGATCAGCCGGGCCAGGACGGGAGAAACCCGATGACGGTGAGCACGCCCGCCCGAACGCGGGACGGAATGGGCCAGCGCGAACAAATGCGTGGTCGCGGACTCGTCGAGCCGTAGCGCCTCGGCGAGCGCCCGGAGGATCTCCACGGACGGCCGCCGGTCACGTCCCTGCTCCAGACCGAGGTAGTAATCCACACTGATATCGGCGAGCGTCGCGACTTCCTCGCGGCGCAGGCCGGGCACGCGCCGACGTGCGGTCTCACGAAGGCCGACATCCGCGGGGCGCAGCACCTCGCGACGAGCGCGCAGATACTCGCCCAGCGGATTCGCGGTGCGGTCGTTCATGTGGGCAAGAGTAAGCCGGACCGCCCCCTGGACCCTGGTGCCCGCAGCACCAGGGTCACGGCTCACTTCCTCAGCCGCGACGCGGGACCTAGCGTCCGGTCCATGGCAGCAGAAACACTGGACGGCCTGACCGCCGTCGTCACCGGCGCCAGTTCCGGCGTCGGCGCGGCCGCGGCACGGCAGTTGGCCGCGCGGGGTGCGTCAGTCGTCGTCGTGGGCCGCGCGGTGACCAGAACCCGCGCTGTCGCCGACGAGGTCGGCGGCACCGCCCTTCCCGCGGACTTCGCGCGCTTCAGCGAAGTACGCGAACTCGCTCAGCATCTGATTTCCCGCAATCCGCGGATCGACATCCTGGTCAATAACGCCGGTGTCACTTCGCCCAAGCACCAAACGACGCCAGACGGTCATGAATTGACCGTGCAGGTCAATTTCCTCTCGCCTTTCCTCTTGACATCGCTTCTCCAGGAGAAACTCCTACGGGCTCCCTCCGCCCTTGTCATCAACACCGGCTCCAGCCTCTATCGGTTCGGCAAGCTCGACCCGGACGATCTGGACCAGAACCGGCGCCGTTACGCACAGATGCGCTCGTACAACGCCTCGAAGCTGGCAAGTGTCCTACATGCCGCCGAGATCAACCGCCGGGCACCGGACACCATGACCGCTGTCGCGTTCCACCCCGGCACCGTCCGCTCCGGCCTCGACCGCGACTCCGCGCTGATCACCGCGGCAAAGGCAAGCCGGATCGGCCGGCGCCTGACCCAGTCACCGGAGGAGGGCGCCGAGCCGATCATCAAGATCGCCACCACCGACCGCGGCAAACTGAGAAACGTCTTCTACAACCGGCTCGAGCCGGAGCCCCTGCGCGCCCCCGCCGCGGACCCGGACCTCGCCGCCCGGCTGTGGCAGCGGGCCCACGAGCTCACCCACGCACCGGCATGACCTGACCGCGGCGCCGTGGTGGATCAGGATCCGGCGATGGTCCGGCCCGGCATCGGCTCCGCGAGCGCGGCCCGCCGGGCGGGCGCGTCGAAGGGGTCGGCGAAGTACTGCGTCTCGTGCACCACCTGCCGGCCGGCGAATTCCATGATGCTCACCGAGTACGAAGGCACACCGTCGTAGGTGATGAGGCATTCGCTCACCCACAGATTCGCCTGGCCGGTGATCCGCCGGACGGTGAAGTGCCGGTCGGCCGGGTGCCCGCCGCGCTGCGCCGAGATTGTCGCCCGGCCCCGGAACCGCTCACCCGACTGCGGGTAGTCCAGGATGGCGTCCGTGGCGTAGATGGCGTGCTCGGCCTCGGTGTCCCCGCGCTCCGAGGCCCGCCAATGCTCCTCGATCGCCGCCCTGGTCCGGGTGTCAGCATCCATGGCACCGCCCTTCCGCAGCGGTGACAGCCTAGGCACTCCGGGCCACGGCCGGCCCGAGGCCAGGCGGACCCGGGCCGCCGAGTCCTCCCTTTGGCCGGATCGGAGGGCGGCAGCCGTCCGCCGGCCGGTGCGCTCCACGGGGCCCCTGAGCCCGGCCCGTCACGTTTCGGTAACCTGGCCGGAACCTCTTGACGTTCGTCAGGACTCGTTCTTACTCTCGCTGCACTGCTCTATCGGGCAGTTTCAGCAGTTCACGTGCTGCGGCGCTTTCCGCAGAGTTTTGACAGGCACAGACATAGACCACCTGTCGGTGGTTTTGTGATGCCTGTTTCGCTCCCCGTGCCGCCGATGGGTCTTCCCCGAAGGCGGATTCATGGCACAACGTACGAGCGTCAAAGGCGTCGCCGATGTCGTTGCGCTCATCGACGGGCTGGGAAAGATCACCGGCCGGGCGCAGATCATCTGGTTCCTCGTGTTCGGCGGGCTGTTCCTCGACGCCTACTCGAACGCGGCGCTGAGCGCCGGTCTGGGGCCCATGACGACCCAGATGGAACTCACCAGCACCCAAGTCTCGATCCTCACGGCCACCGCTCCGGCGCTGGCCATCATCTTCAACCCCCTCGGTGGCTGGCTCGCCACCCGCATCGGCCGCGTCCCCCCGCTGCTGATCGCCAAGGTGTTCGCCATCGCGGGCGCCCTGCTCGCCGCCTTCGCCGGTGACTTCACCGTCGTGTGGCTCGGCCGGGTCATGGTGGGTGTCGCGTACGGCGTCGACTTCGCGGTCGCCATGGCGCTGCTCGCCGAGTACACGCCCGCGAAGCTGGGCGGACGGCTCAACCTGTGGCAGGCCGTCTGGTACGTCGCCACCACCAGCAACCTCGCCCTGGCCCTGCTCTTCTTCAACCTGGACGTCGGCTCGGACATCTGGCGCTGGTCGGTCGGCTCGGCCGCGGTCGTCGCCGTCGCGCTGCTGCTGAGCCAGGCGCTGCTGCTCAAGGAGAGCCCCACCTGGCTGGCCAGCAAGGGCCGGCTGGAGGAGTCCGTCAGCAACCTGGACCGGATCTACGGGATCAAGGCGGTCGTCGGTACACCCGACACGATGACCCGTACCGCGGCCGAGGCACCGGTCATCGGGTTCCGCCAGACCGGGCTGCTGTTCAAGGGCGAGTATCTGCCGCGCACGATCCTCTCCTCGGTGATCTCGCTCGGGCAGTCGATGCAGTACTTCGCGGTCGGCTGGTACCTCCCGCTGATCAGTCTGACGATCTTCGGCGAGAGCTTCGAGAAGGCCACCATCGGCTCGATGGTCTTCAACGCCTTCGGTATCGCGGGCGGGCTGCTGTCCGCGTACTTCGGCCGCCGCCTCGGGCTGCGGCTCAGCTCCGCCGCCGGCTTCGCCGGGGTCTTCGTGGCCCTGGTGGCGATGGGACTAACCTTCGAGAAGGTGCCCATGGCGGTGGCGTTCCTGCTGCCGGTGCTGTTCATCCTCTGCCACTCCGCGGGCCCCGGCGCCAACGGCAAGTCCATCGCGGCGCTCTCGTACAGCAGCGATGTCCGCGCCCTGGGCACCGGCGTCACCGGGATGGTCGGCAGCTTCGGCAGTGTCGCCGGCCTGTATGTCTTCCCGCAGATCAAGGACACGCTCGGACTCGCCGACACCTTCTTGACGCTGTCCGTCGTGCCGCTGCTCGGCCTGATCACCTGCCTGGTGATCAAGTGGGATCCGACGAAGGCCGCCTCGCCCGACGAGGTCGCCGGGCAGGACCGCGACGACGCCGCCACGGCGCTCTCCGTGACCGCGCGCTGACCCACCGCGGACCCGGCGCACCGCCCGGTGGCCCTGTCCCCTCCGTGTGCGTCCCTTCCCCGAAGCTTCCCCAAAGCTTCCCCATCCCTTCCCGTCCGCCTTCCGTCCCCTCCAAATCCGTTCCCCTCCACGTCCGTTCCCCTCCACATCCGTTCCCTCCGCACGGCTCGCTCGCAGTGCTCGAATGAAAGAGCTGCCATGACCCAGACGTTCCCCGGCGCCGCCCCACGGCGTGGTGTGCTGTCCATCGACGAGGGCACCACGGGCACCCGAGCCGGAGTCGTGCTCGACTCGGGCGCCACCCACGAGGTGTTCTACCGGCCGATCAAGGTCAGCCATCCGAATGACCTCTCGGTCGAGCAGGACCCGATGGAGATCTGGACCGCCACCCTCGAGGTGGCGCGCCGGGCCGTCGGCGGGGCACGCGAGGACGGCATCGAGATCACCGCCGTCGCACTCTCCACCCAGCGGGCCACCGCCATGCTGTGGGACCGGGTCACCGGGCAGCCGCTACTGCCCGCGGTGGTGTGGCAGGACCGCCGGTACGCCCCTGAGCTCACCGCCTACGAGGCGGAGTGGGACGCCGTCCTGCTGGCCCGGCAGGGCCGGCCGGTCGGCGCCCGCGCCCCGTTCCTCTGGGCTGCCCGGCAGATCGCCGAGCACCCCGAGGTGGCCGCCGCGCACCGCCGGGGCCGGCTGCTCTTCGGCACCGTCGACACCTGGCTGATCTGGCGCCTCACCGGCGGCGCCGTCCACGCCACCACGCCGACCAACGCCGCGTCCACCGGTGGCTATCTGCTGGAGCGGCACGCCTGGGACGAGGAGTGGATCAGCCACCTCGGCTTCCCCCTCGACCTGCTGCCGGAGCTCCGCTCCGATGACACCGGATTCGGTACCACCGACCCGGCCGCCCTCGGGATCACCGTCCCGCTGGCCGCCTCCATGGGCGACCAGCACGCCGCACTCGTCGCGCTCGGCGGTCTCGCCGTCGGGCAGGGCATGTGCATGTACGGGACCGGCGCCTTCGTCGACGCGGCGACCGGCACCACGCCCGCCCTGCCCCGGCCGGACATCTCCGGGGTGCTCGCCCAGCCCGGCCGGCGGCAGGGCGACATCAGCCACTACAGCCTGGAGGCATACACCTCCACCGTGGGTTCGGCGCTGCGCTGGCTCTGTGACGATCTGGGTCTGTTCGCGTCGCCGAAGGAGCTCGGTGAGGAAGCGGGCCGGGTCCCCACCCGGCCGGGCCGCACCCCGCGTTTCGTCCCGGCGCTCGCCGGGGTCCGTACGCCGGTCTGGCATCCGGAGGCCACCGCGTCCCTCACCGGGCTCACTCTCGCCACCACCCGCGCCGATCTCGCCCGCGCCGTGCTCGAAGGGATCGCGCATTCGGTGTGCGATCTGATCGACGGGGTCGCCGACACCATGGGCACCCCGTTCACCCGGCTCCGGGTCGGCGGCGGCGTCGCCGGCAGCGACCCGCTGTTGCGGATCCAGGCCGATCTGACCGGCCTGCCGCTGGAGCGGGTCGCCGACTCCGCCACCGCGAGCCTGCGCGGCACCGCCTATCTGGCGGGTGTCGCCCAGGGCCTGTGGTCCTCGCTCGAAGAGATCGTCGAGGCGCAGCCACAGGGCCGGGTATTCGAGCCGTCGATCACGGCGGCCGAGCGCGGCGAACTGCGCACCGCCTGGCGCGATGTGCTGATCGCCCATCTGAACGACCCCGGGCTGCTCCCCCTGCGGGAGGGCCCGCCCGAACCGCACACCCCCCACTGACGGCCCACCGGCCGTCGCGCTGGCGGCCCGCCGACCACACGGCCGCCGTACCGAAACACCAGGAGTTGATGTTGTGATCACCATGCCCGCCCGGAAACCGCGGCGCACCGCCGCGGCGACCCGTCGGACGCCGCTGCTGCTCGACCGGGCCGCCATCAAGCGCCAACTGGCCGACGACACCTACGACGTGCTTGTCATCGGCGGCGGCATCACCGGTGCGTATGCCGTGCTCGACGCCGCCTCGCGCGGGCTGCGCGCGGCGCTGATCGAGAAGAACGACTTCGCCTCCGGCACCTCGTCGAAGTCCTCGAAGATGGTGCACGGCGGTCTGCGCTATATCGAGCAGGGCAATGTCAATCTGGTCCGCCACTCGCTCCTGGAGCGCCACCGCTTCCGGAAGAACGCGCCGCATCTGGTGCACCGGCTGCCGTTCCTCTTCCCGATCCTGGAGAAGGACGGCATCTTCGACGCCCGGCTCGCCAAGGGCTTCGAGGGTCTGCTGTGGACGTACGACCTGGTCGGCGGCTGGCGGATCGGCAAGCTCCACCAGCGGCTCACCGTGCCCGAGGTCCTCGCGCAGGCGCCGACCCTGCGCGCGGAGAACCTCAGGGGCGGGCTGATGTACTTCGATGCCCGCGCCGATGACGCCCGGCTCGTCCTGACCATCGTCCGCACCGCCGCCGCGCTCGGTGCGACGATCCTCAACGGTGTCAGGGCCGAGGGGCTGCTGATGGAGACGGACCGGGTGGCCGGTGCCCGGGTCACGGCGGACGGCGACACCTTCGACATCCGCTCGCGGGCCGTCGTCAACGCCACCGGGGTGTGGACCGACGAGCTCGACGCCAAGGCGGACGACGGTCACCGGCCGCAGGTCCGCCCCGCCAAGGGGGTGCACATCGTGGTGCCCTGGGACAAGGTGCGGATCAACTGCACGGTCACCGTGCCGATCCCCGGCCGGGCCCGCCGCGCGACCTGCACCCGCTGGGGCAACAGCGTCGTGCTGGGCACCACCGACGAGGACTACCAGGGCTCCCCGGACGATGTGCACTGCACCCGCGAGGAGATGCACTTCCTGCTGGACGGGGCCAACACCGCCTTCGAGGGGAAGCTCACCCCGGACGACGTGGTCGGCTCCATCGGCGGGCTGCGCCCGCTGGTGGGCGGCGGCGAGGGCGCCACGCTCGATATGCGCCGCGACCACCACATCACCGTCGGCCGCACCGGCATGGTGACGGTGACCGGCGGCAAGCTCACCACCAGCCGGCACATGGGCGAGCTGGTCATCAACAAGGTGATGACCGTCCTCGGCCGCAGGGGGAAGAGCCGCACCACCGACCTCCCGCTGCTCGGCGGCGCCGGTTACGACGCCGAAGCCGTCGCCGCGTCCGGTGGCCTGGCCGCGCACCTGGGCGAGCGCTTCGGCACCGAGGCCCGCTTCGTCGGCGACCTGATCCAGGACGATCCGGCGCTGGCCGAGCCGATCGTGGCGGGACTCCCCTACACCAAGGCCGAGGTCGTCTACGCGGCCCGGGCCGAGCTGGCCCGCTCGGTCGACGACGTCCTCTCCCGCCGGACGCGCGCCCGGCTGTTCGCCCGGGATGCCTCCCTCGACGCCGCCGAGGCCGTCGGCGCGATCCTCGGCCAGGAACTGAACCTCTCGGAGGCCGAGGTCGACCGCTCGGTCGCCGAGTACCTCGCGGCCGTCCACCACGAAAAGTCCGTACTCCTCGAAGGGGCAGCAGCATGATCAGCCGCCAGACCATCACCCACCCGTTCAACCGGGGCGACTACACCGTCGGCGCCCCCAGCTCCGCCAAGTGGGCGCGCAACACCCCGATCGGGGCGGGCGAGGCCGCCCTCCAGGTGAACCCGGTCGAGGTCCCCGAGAGCGTGATCGAGGCGCTGCGCGAGGCCGCGCACACCGTCCACACCTCCCGCCAGGAGGTCGTCACCCGGACCCGTGACTGGTGGGCCGGTTCGATGATCGGCGAGACCGAGGGCCGTCCCGCCACCCCGAACGCCGTGATCGTCGAGGCGGCCGACGCCGACCAGGTCGCGGCCGTGCTGCGGATCTGCCACGAGGCCGGCATCCCGGTCACCCCCTCCGCGGGCCGCTCCAATGTCACGGGCGCGGCGCTCCCGGTCTTCGGCGGCGTCGTCCTGGACGTCTGCCGGCTGAACCAGATCATCGACTTCGACGCCGAGTCGAACATCGTGGACGTCCAGGCGGGCATGTTCGGCGACCTCTTCGAGAAGCACCTCCAGGAGGAGTACGGCGTCACCACCGGCCACTGGCCGTCCGCCTTCGCCGTCTCCACGGTCGGCGGCTGGATCGCCTGCCGCGGCGCCGGTCAGCTCTCCACCCGCTACGGCAAGATCGAGGACATGGTCGTCGGCGTCGACGTGGTGCACGCGGACGGTACCCGCGCCACCTACGGCGACTACGCCCGCGCCGCGGTCGGCCCGGACCTGCGCCAGTTGTTCGTCGGCTCGGAGGGCACCCTCGGTGTCATCGTCTCGGCGCGCCTGCGGGTCCACCCGCTGCCGCAGTACGCCAGCGCCGTCGCGTTCGGCTTCACCACCTTCGCCGAGGGCCTGGACGCCTGCCGCCGGATCATGCAGCGCGGTGCCACCCCGGCCGTCCTGCGGCTGTACGACACCCTGGAGTCCGGCACCCACTTCGGCCACCCGGAGACCAACCTCCTGCTCATCGCCGACGAGGGCGAACCGGCCATCGTGGACGCCTCGATCAAGGTGGCCACCGAGGTCTGCGCGGCGTACGGCCCCGAGCTGGACAGCAAGGCGGTCTTCGAGCGCTGGCTGGACGAGCGGATGCTGGTCGGCAAGTCCGCCGACGGCTTCAAGCCGGGTCCGGGCTTCGTCGCCGACACCCTGGAGATGGCCGCGTCCTGGACCGACCTTCCGGTGATCTACGACGAGGTGGTCGCCGCGATCCAGTCGGTGCCCGGCACCCTGGCCGCCTCGGCCCACCAGTCCCACGCGTACACCGACGGCGCCTGCGTCTACTTCTCGCTGCGCGGCGACGTGGCGCCCGAGTCTCGCCGCGACTGGTACCGCTCGGTGTGGGACGCGGCCAACGCCGTACTGATCAAGCACGCGGCGGCGCTCAGCCACCACCATGGCTGCGGTCTGCTGCGCGGCCCCTACCTGGAGGAATCCCTCGGGGCGGGCTTCGCGACGTTCGTCGCGGTGAAGCAGGCCCTGGACCCGGCGGGCATTCTCAACCCTGGCAAGCTGGGCCTTCCCAGTCGATTCGGCGCATCCCCGCTGAACTGACCTGATCAGCCACGTCCCCTCCTTCCCCAGGCAGGTCCTCACCATGGCCCCTTCCCCTTCCGGTGCCCCGCTCGCGCCGCGGCTCGCCTCCGCCTTCGCCGAGGTGCCGGTCGTCGCGTCGGTGATCGGCACCGAGCCGCTGCGGCAGTTCCTGACCGCACCGGCCAAGGTGTGCATTCTCGCGTCGTTCACCGTGGGGCAGTTGCCCAAGGTGGTGCCGGCACTGGTCCGGGCGGGGAAGACCGTGTTCGTGAACGTGGACAGCAGCCCCGGTCTCGCTCAGGACCGGGGCGCGCTGGACTACATCAAGAGCCTGGGCACGCACGGCGTGGTCAGCACCCGGCTCTCCCTCATCGAGAAGGGCCGGCCGCTGGGCCTGCTGACGATGATGAAGGTGTTCGTCACCGACCGGTCCAATCTGTCCCGCTCCTTGGACGCGATCTCGCGCGGGGCACCGGACCTGGTCGAGATCATGCCCGCGCCGATCATCGGCCGGATGACCGCGCGGGCACAGCGCGCGATGTCCCCCTCGGTCGCCGCGGGCTTCGTGGAAACCCCCGCGGACGTGGCGCTCGCGCTGGCCCTCGGGTCGGCCGCGACCGCCACGTCCGACGCCCGCCTCTGGCATCTGCGCCGCGACCAGTTGCCGCCGGTGCCGCCCTCCGCACTGAAGCGACCTGCCGCCCCCTCCCAGGAGTAAGCCCCCATGTCATACGTCGTCGTCGCCCGCTACCGCACCAAGGAGGGCGAGGAGAACACCGTCCTCCCCCTGCTCGACGCGATGGCCGCCGCGTCCCGCCAGGAGCCGGGCAATCTCGGCTACCGCGTCCACCAGGGCACCGAGGATCCGCGGGCGATCGTGCTGTACGAGGAGTACGTTTCCGAGGCCGCCTTCACCGCGCACTGCGCCACCTCGCACTTCGAGGAGATCGTGCTCGGCAAGGTCGTCCCGCTGCTGGAGAGCCGTGACGTACTGCGCTGCGCCCCGCGTCCTCAGGTGCGGGCATGAAGACCCGTGCGGTGGTGCTGCGCGGCATATCGACCGCCCGCCCCTACTCCGAGACCCGCCCGGTGGAGGTGGAGGAGCTGGAGCTGGGCGCCCCGCGCGAGGGCGAGGTGCTGGTCCGGATCGCGGCCGCCTCGCTCTGCCACTCGGATCTGTCGGTGGTCAACGGCGACCGGGTCCGCCCGCTGCCGATGGCGCTGGGGCACGAGGCGGTGGGCATCGTGGAGGAGACCGGACCGGGCGTCGCCCGGGTCCGCCCCGGTGACCATGTGGCCCTGGTCTTCGTGCCCAGTTGCGGCTTCTGCGCCGACTGCGCGGCCGGCCGGCCCGCCCTGTGCGCACAGGCCGCCGCGGCGAACGGGTCGGGTGCACTGCTGCACGGCCCGTCCCTGCTGACCGACGCTTCCGGCGACCCGGTCCACCATCAGCTCGGCGTCTCCGCGTTCTCCGAGCACGCGGTGCTGGCCCAGGAGTCGGTGGTACCGATCCCGCGGGACATCCCGTTCACGGTGGCGTCGATGTTCGGCTGCGCGGTCCTGACCGGCGCCGGAGCCGTCATCAACACCGCGTCCCTGCGCCCCGGCCAGTCGGCGGTGGTCTACGGCCTGGGCGGCGTGGGCCTGGCCGCGGTGCTGGGCGCCCACGCGGCGGGCGCCTACCCGGTCATCGCGGTCGACCCGGTGCCGGAGAAGCGCGAGCTGGCGCTCCAGCTCGGCGCGACCCACACCTACGCCCCCGGCGAGGCCGTCGAGGCGATTCATGACCTCACCTCCGGCGGTGCCGAGCTGGCCGTCGAAGCGGTGGGCAGCCCGAAGGTGATGGCCGAATGCCTGACGGCCGTGGCCCGGGGCGGCAGGGCCGTCTCGGTGGGCCTGCCCGCCCCCGACCGGGTGCTGGAGGTTCCGGCGCTGACGTTCGCGGGCGAGGGCAAGTCCCTGCTGGGCTCGTACATGGGCGACGCGGTACCACGCCGCGACATTCCCCGGTTCCTGGAGCTGTGGCGGGCGGGCCGGATGCCGGTGGAGCGGATGCACACCGGCACCCTGCCGCTGACCGGCATCAACACGGCGATGGAGGAGCTGGCCTCGGGCCGGGCGATCCGCCAGGTCATCGACACCTCGGGAATGCTGGACGGCTGACCCCACCCGCTCCGACGGCGGACCAATGACGGTGCCCCTCCCAGTCGCGGGAGGGGCACCGTCATTGGTCCGCGGTATGCCGGACAGTTCCGTGAGAAGGGTCAGACGGGAATGCGCTGGAGGTCGTGCGCCACGACGATCTCCCCGTCGAAGGTCCGTGCGGCCTGGGCGGCGTACTCCTCGTCGGAGAGCTGCCATGGGATCAGGTGCCACAGGACGAGGGTGCGCACTCCGGCCTCGGCGGCGACCCGGCCCGCGTCCTCGGCGCTGGTGTGAGCCTGCGCGAAGTGCTGTCGCAGGCGCTCGATCCTGGTGTTGGAGCCCGCCATGAACTCGGCGAGGTGGTCCGGGGAGTACGCCTCGTGGACGAGGACGTCGGCGCCCCGGGAGAGTTCGACCACCTCGTCGCAGCGGGCGGTGTCGCCGGAGACGACCACGGAGCCTGCGTGAGCGTCGACGCGGTAGGAGAACGAGGGCATCGGCGGATGTGTGGCGACGGCGGCGCTGATCCGTACGCCGTCGGCCTCGTGGACGGTGCCGGGCCCGGAGACCTCATGGGGCCGGAAGACACCTGCCAGGGCCGGCCGGCCAAGGCCCTCGCGGTGGCTGATGTCGGGCTCGTTGAGCTCGAGGTACTGCTTGACCATCGACTCCAGCGGGGCGGGCCCGTAGACGTCGACCGGCTCGCACCGGGCCGCGGTCCACGCCAGGTGGACCAGGGCGCCGAGGTCGGCGTTGTGGTCGACATGGTGGTGGGTGACGAGGACCGACCGCAGATCGGTCAGCTCCAGGCCGGCCGAGACGATCTGCCGTCCCACACCATTGCCGCAGTCGATGACGTGTATGTCGCCGTCGACGACGACCGCGGTGGCCGGGGCAGCCTTGCCGGGATGCGGCTGTGGACCGCCGGCGCTGCCCAGAATGACAAGCTCCATGATTGTCCTTTCCGGATGACATCAGACCTTTTGCGGCTGCGGTTCCCGCTCGGCGGCGCTGACGCCCTCGCCGACGTCGTCCCTGGACAGCCCCTTGGTGGCGGCGAGGCTGATCAGTCCGACGGCCAGGATGTACAGGGTGATGCTCATCGAGGTACCGGTGGCCTTCATCAGGGAGGCGGCGACGAGCGGAGTGATGCCGCCGCCGAGCAACGAGCCGATCTGGTAGGCGGCGGAGGAACCGGTGTAGCGGATCTTCAGCGGGAACATGAGGGCCGTCATCACGCCCACCGAGGCGTGGGTCATCGACAGGACCAGGCCCATCGACAGCATGAACACGAAGATCAGCGGCTTGTTCCCGGTGTCCACGACCGGCAGGAACGCCAGCGCCCACGCGACCCGGATGTACCCGCCGACCAGGAACAGCCTGCGCAGTCCCCACCGGTCGCCGAGCTGTCCCCACAGCGGGGCCGAGACCAGCCACATCACGGCACCGCCGATCACGCTCAGCAGCAGGAAGGTCGCGTCGATGTGCAGGGTCTGCTTGCCGTAGGACAGCACATAGGTCATGAAGACATACGCCACGCTGGAGTTGCCGACGACGACGAAGCAGGCGCGCAGGACCGAGCGCCAGTGTTCCTGGAGGACTTCGGCGACCGGGAGCTTCTGCCGCACGGCGGGCTCGGCGAGTTCGCTGTAGGCGTGGCTCTCCTCAATACTCAGCCGCAGGTACATGCCGACGGCGATCAGAAGGAGGCTGAGCAGGAAGGGAATGCGCCAGCCCCAGGAGTTGAAGGCGTCCTCGCCCAGAGCGCGGGTGAGTCCCAGCACCGCGAGATTGGCGGCGATCAGACCCGCGGGCACACCCATCTGCGGGGCGGCGCCGTAGAGGCCGCGGCGGTTCTTGGGGGCGTGCTCGAGGGTCAGCACGACCGCTCCGCCCCATTCGCCACCGAGGCCGATGCCCTGGATCACACGCATCAGCGTGAGCAGGATCGGCGCCGCCACGCCGATGGCGGAGTAGGTGGGTATCAGGCCGATGGCGACCGTGCACAGGCCCATGATCAGCAGCGAGGCGATCAGGGTGTTCTTGCGCCCGTAGCGGTCACCGAAGTGGCCCATCACCAGACCGCCGAGCGGCCGGGAGACGAAGCCGGCGGCGAGCGTGCCGAAGGCGGCGATGGAACCCACGGCCGGGTCCGCGGACGGGAAGAACTGGGCGTTGAAGACCAGCGCCGCGGCGGTGGCGTAGAGAAAGAAGTCGTACCACTCGATGGTGCTTCCGATGAAGGCGGCCCAGGCGACACGCCTGGCCTGATGGCTACCGGAAGTTCTGCTGTCGGTCGGAGTCATGCGGGCTTCACCTCGGGGGACGGGCACCCGCCCGTGGGGCGGGTGCGGCGAGATGTGGGGGGCTGGCTTACTACGACTCGGACTTATCCGCTGCGCCGGCGATCGGACCGTCGAGGCCCTCGTGGGTGGTGGCGGCCTTCAGGCGCCGGGCCCGGGCCAGGCCGTCGCCTCGGTCCCGCTCATGCCCGCGTCTGGGTCATGCCGTCGCGGGGGCCGCCGATACCGAAGAACTTCAGGGCGTTCTGGCCGAGGATCAGATCGCGGTCGGCCGGGGACAGATCGCTGCCGCGGACGAGGGCGCCGTGCTCCTCCTCGCCGAGGGGGAAGGGGTAGTCGGTGCCGAGCATGACCCGCTCGGGGCTCATCACATCGACCAGGAGTCTGAAGGCGCCGGGGTCGAAGACGGCCGAGTCCAGGTGGAAGCGGTCGAGGTAGGCCGACGGCGGCCTGGGCGAGTCCTTGCGGACGATGTCACGCCGGTGCCAGGCGTTGTCGGCCCGGCCGAGCAGGTACGGGAAGCTGCCGCCGCCGTGGGCGAAGCAGAGCCTAAGGTTCCGCGGCAGTTCCTCGAAGGCACCGGAGAGGATCAGTCCGAGGATGCTGAGCTGGGTCTCCGCCGCCATGCCCACGAGCCAGGGCAGCATGTACTTCGGCATCCGCTCCGGGGCGAGCATGTCCCAGGGGTGGACGAACACCGCGGCGTTCTCGCCGGCGCAGTGCGCGAGGAATTCACGGAGCGCGCCGTCGTCGAGATTCCGGTCGCCGATGTGGTTGCCGATGTGAACGCCCGCATGGCCCTTGGCCATCGCCCGGGTGACCTCCTCGCAGGCCGCCTCGGTGTTCTGGAGCGGCACCTGGCACAGCGGCACGAGCCGGTCGGGGGCGTGGGAACAGAGGCCGAGAATACGGTCGTTGACGAGTTCGCACCAATGGGCGGCCCGGGACACATCGGCGCTGTAGCCGAACATCAGCGGTGTCGAGGACACCACCTGGATGTCCACGCCCTGGCGGTCCATCTGCCCGATCCGCGTCGCGGCGTCCCACAGTTCGACGCCGACCGGGCGGTACTCGGTGGTCCCGCTCATCATCATCCCGGCCCCGCCCTCGTCCTCGCGCAGCCAGGGGCCGTTCTCGGCGTCCAGGATGCGGGACTCGGTGCGGGAGATGCGCGGGAAGACGTGCGCGTGGACATCGACGACGGTCACTGGTGCTCCGTTCAGGCTCGGCAGACGTGGGGGCGGTGGTGTCACCGCTCGGGGGCGCGCGGCACGGGACGCAGGTGCTCGGGCCATTCCTTGCCGGGGTGCAGGGCCCCGCAGTGCCCGCAGGTACGGAGCTTCGTATCGCCGTAGAACGCGGCGAACAGCGGCGGCAGGTCCTCGACGATGGAGATCAGCGCGACCTCGGAGCGGTGTACCAGGTGGTGGCACTCGGTGCAGTACCACTCGAAGCCGTCCAGCGCGCCCTCGGGGCGGGTCTGCTCGACGACGAGGCCGATGCTGCCCGGCTCGGGACGCTGCGGGGAGTGCCGCACATGTGCGGGGAGCAGGAAGACGTCGCCCTCACGGATCTGCACATCGACGGGGGGCTTGCCTTCCTCCTCCATCACCCGCAGCACCATGTTGCCCTTGAGCTGGTAGAAGAACTCCTCGACCGGGTCGTCGTGGAAGTCGGTGCGCTGGTTGGGACCGCCGACGATGGTGACCATCAGGTCGGCGTCCTCCCAGATCTGGACGTTGCCGACGGGTGGCTTCAGCAGGTCCTGGTGATCGTCGATCCACTGCTGGAGGTTGAACGGCTTGAGGACGTTCCTGGAGACCATGGATCAGCCTTCCGTGCGGGTGCGGGGCAGGTACGCCACGCAGGAGATCTCGATGAGGAGGTGGGGGTGGGGAAGCTGGTGGACGGCCACGGTGGTGCGGGTGGGGCCGTTCTCGTCGAAGAACTCGGCGTAGACCTCGTTGTAGCCGCCGAAGTCGTTCATATTGACGAGGTACGTGGTGACGCTGACCACGTCGGCGAGGCTTCCGCCGGCGGCTTCGAGGAGGTCGCCGATGTTCTCGATGACCGCGCGGGTCTGGGCGGCGATGTCCAGTCGGGTGGTGCCGAGTTCATCGACCTCGACGCCGACGAAGCTGTTGTCCGGGCGGCGTGAGCTGGTCCCGGAGACATAGACGAAGTCTCCGGCGCGGCGCAAATGCGGGAAGCGTCCGCGGGGGCGGGCCTTGCCGTTCACGGTGATGGCACCGGTGGACACGGTGTGCTGCTCGCTCATCGGCCCCGCTCCCCCTCGGTGATGATGTCGACGAATCCCAGCGGCCCCGCGTTCACCCTCACCTGACGGCCGGGTTCCAGGGGCACGGCGGCGGTGGCGGCTCCGGCGAGCACGACCCAGCCCTTCTCCAGCACGAGCCCGGCGTCCGCGGCGAGCCGGGCGGCGGCGGTGACCGAGCGCAGCGGGTGGCCGAGGATGGCGGCGGAACTGCCGGTCTCGACGGTGAGTCCGTCGACCTCGAGGGCCATGCCGAGGTCGGCGAGCCCGGTCACGGGGTCGAAGGAGCGCACCTCGCGCCAGGGTCCGACGCCGAAGCCCGAGGAGGAGGAGTTGTCCGCGACGACGTCCGGCAGGGAGAAGCGGAACCCCTCGTAGCGGGAGTCGATGATCTCGTACGCGGGCGCCACGGCCGTGACGGCGGCGGCCGCCTCCTCGTCGGAGATGTGGCCGGTGACCGGGCTGCCGAGCAGGAAGGCGATCTCCGGCTCGATGCGCGGGTGGACGAACCGGTCCAGACTGACGGTGGCGCCGTCGGTGAAGCGCATGGCGTCGGTGAGCCGGCCCCAGATCAGATCGTCCACACCCATCTGGCGCATCTTGGCCTCGCTGGTGAAACCGAGCTTGATGCCGGCCAGGCGCTCGCCGCGGGCCAGCCGCCGCTCGACCAGGGCGCGCTGCACGGCGTACCCGGTCTCGACGTCGAGGTCGGCCGTGTCGGTCAGGCGGGGGACGGCGCGCGCCCGCAGGGCCGCGTCGTCAAGGGTGCGCGCCAGGGCGGCCACGTCCGGTGTCGCGGTGCTCATCGGCTCGGCGGTTCTGGTGTTCTCGGCGGTCATCAGAGCTTCACACACACATTCACGGGCTCGGAGAAGAAGTCGAGGGAGTGCTCGCCGCCCTCGCGGCCGATGCCGGACGCCTTGACACCGCCGAAGGGAGTCCTGAGGTCACGCAGGTTCCAGCAGTTCACCCAGACGACTCCGGAGTGCAGGCGGGGCGCCACGCGGTGGGCGCGGGAGAGCGAGGTCGTCCATACGGTGGCGGCGAGCCCGTAGGGGCTGTCGTTGGCCAGGCGTACGGCCTCGGCCTCGTCGTCGAAGGGCGCGATGTGGCAGACCGGGCCGAAGATCTCCTCGCGGACGACGCGAGCGTCCTGGCCGAGGCCGGTGAGCACGGTGGGCTCCACGAAGAAGCCGCCGTCGCGTTCGTTGCCGAAGGCCGGTACGCCGCCGCCGGCGTGGATCTCCGCGCCCTCCTCCTTGGCGAGGCGGAAGTAGCCGAGGACCTTGTCCCGGTGGAGCGCGGAGACCAGCGGGCCCATCTGGGTGTCGTCCTCGTAGGGCAGGCCCAGGCGCAGCTCGCGGGCGCGCTCGGCGACCGCCTGGACGAAGTCGTCGTAGATGCCGCGTTCGACATAGACCCGCTCGGTGCACAGGCAGACCTGGCCGGCGTTGGTGAAGGACGAGCGGACCGTCCCCTCGACGGCGGCCTCGAAGTCCGCGTCGGCGAAGACGATCCCGGGGTTCTTTCCGCCGAGTTCGAAGGAGACGGGGGCGAGGCGTTCGGCGGTGGCCCGCATGATGGCGGTACCGGTGGCGGACTCGCCGGTGAAGGCGACCGCGTCCACGTCGGAGTGGGCGGTCAGAAAGGCGCCCGCGCTGTTCTCGCCGAAGCCGTGGACCAGGTTGAAGACGCCCGCGGGGACCCCGGCCTCGTCCATCACCTCGGCCAGCAGGGTGGCGGTGGAGGGGGTGAGTTCGGAGGGCTTGGCGACGACCGCGTTGCCCGCCGCGAGCGCGGGGGCGACCTTCCAGGTCAGCAGCAGCAGCGGAAGGTTCCACGGCGAGACCACGGCGACCACGCCGAGGGGACGGCGCACCGTGTAGTTCAGCGCGCCCGCCCCGTCCGGGGTCGGCGTGGCGAACGACCGCTCGGCGCGGCCCCAGGCCAGGTCGGCGTAGGCGCGGAAGTTGGCGATACCGCGGGGGATGTCGACGCCGCGGGCGAGTGCGGCGGGCTTGCCGGTGTCGGCGACCTCGGCGGCGACGAACTCCTCGAACCGGGCCTCCATGCCGTCGGCGATACGACGCAGCACCGCGCACCGCTCCTCGGCCGTGGTGTCGCCCCACGGACCGGCGAGAGCCTGACGTGCGGCACGGACAGCGCGGTCGACCGTGAGGGAATCGGCCTCCGGGACGGAGCCGATCACTGTTCCGTCGGCCGGTGACACGAGCGGGAAGCGGGCTCCCGAGTCGTCGAACCGTCCGCCGACATAGTGCGCGGGCCCCCGCCCCTGCCGGGGTGCGGGCTGTACGTCGTTCATGTGCCGATGACCTCCAAGCGTTCGCCGTCGGGCTGTGCCTCCGGTGAACAGAGCATTGCGGGAACACGGCATGCCTGGATAATGCCTATTCGGTTCGGCGCTATGTCCAACTGACATAGCTGCTGGTGACGAAGGCGAGGAAGACATCTATGCGGCCCGATGACCTGCTCAAGGGAAAGCTGAAGCTGCGCCACCTCGTCATGCTCACCGCGATCGACGACCAGGGGAGCCTGATGCGCGCCGCGGAGCGACTGCATGTGACGCAGCCCGTGCTCACCCGTGGCCTGCGCGAGCTGGAGTCGCTGCTGGGCGTGGAGCTCTTCGAACGGGGCCCGCGCGGCATGACGCCGACACCGCATGGACGCGCGTTCCTCGACCACGCCCGGACCGTGGTCGCCGAGCTGCGCCAGGCCGGGCGGCATATGACCGAACTGTCCGCCGGTACGGCGGGCACGGTGACCATCGGCACCCACCTGGCCGGGGCCAATGTGCTGCTTCCCCGGGCCATCGCCGCGCTCAAGGCGGAGCGTCCCCGCCTGACGGTGGTCGTCCGGGAGGCCACGCCCGACCTGCTGACCCAGGATCTGCTGGCCGGGCGGCTGGACTTCACCCTGGGCAGGCTGGTGCCGACGGAGGAGTCCCGGCTGCGGCAGCACACGCTCTACCAGGAACCGATCCGGCTGGTCACCGGCGTCGGCCACCCGGTGCTGTCCCATGGCGCACCGGCTCTGGAGGACCTGCTGGACTACCCGTGGGTGGTGCCGGTGACCCAGACGGCGTTGCGTCACGAACTGGAGGACGCCCTGTGGCGGCGAGGGCTGTCGCTGCCCGGGAACAGGGTGGAGTGCACCTCGATCCTGACCCTGCGCACCTTGCTGCGGGAGACCCATATGGTGGCGGCGCTGCCACAGCTCGTCGCGCAGGAGGACGACCAACTGGCGCTGCTGCCCACCGCGCTGGAGATGGTCGGCCAGACGGTCGGGGTGACCGTACCCGTCGGCCGAGTGCCCACGTCGACCGCCCGGTTCGCCCTGCACCACCTGCGGACTGCCGCGGCCCGGATCCGGGAGTCGCTGGACACGGCGGTGTGAGGCCACCCGGATCGCCCCCCGACCGGTTCCTCGAGTACCACTCACCGTTTTCGGGGCGGTCGACCGTCGCCGCCCAGCCGATGGCCGGTGAGCTGACCTGCCCGAAGCACCGGCCGAAGGGCTCACCGTGCGCTCCGCCGACGGCATTGGGCCGGGGCGACGCGCTGATCGTCTTCCGCACGGGGGCCACCGCGGACGCCACGGCCACCGACGGGCCCCGGATCCGCAGGTCCAAGACGCCCGGCGGCCTCTGCCGGACGCTCGGCGCGACACAGCAGTGGGACGTCGGCCACCCGGGTCGTCGTCATGGGCGATGCCGCGTCGCCGGCCACCTGAGCGGCCGGGCCCTCTACCGAAGGCGGCCGGGCCCTCTGCCGAAAGGCAGAGTCCCGGATCGGTCCCGGGGCCCACGTCCGCCCGCCGGACGCCATCGATACTGGTCCTTGTGTCTCTTCTCAGCCGTTTCCGTCGTCGCGTCCAGCCCGGGCGGGATGGTCCGACGCCTTGGGGAGGAGGTGGCCGGGGCGTTGGGGAGACGGCCGGTGTGGCGGTGGCCGCCCTGTGTCTGTGGGCGGTTGCCCTGCGGCTGTGGGAGCTGCCGCACGCCACGTTCCAGCTCTCCGTGATCCCGGTCGCCATCGTGATCTTCCCGCTGCGACGGCGTCGGCCCGACGCCGCGCTCCTGGTCCTCGCCGTCCTGGCCGGGGCGGCGCCCGTCGTCGGCCCGGTGACGGCGGCCACCGCGTACACGGTGGCGATCGGTACGGTGCGTCCGCGCCATCGGGTCCGGCTGCTGGGCGGCGCGAGTCTGCTGATCATGGCGTCCGCGACCGCGGTCGGCCTCTCGCGCAGCGGCGGTTCGCCCGCCTACGGGCTGGAGCTGGGGCTGGTCCTGGCGGTGACCGCCGTGGTCGTACCCGGCCTGGTCGGGACGGTGTACGGGCAGCAGGCCCGGCTGCTGCGGGCGCTGCGCGAACGCGGGGACGCGGCCGAGCGAGCCCGCCGGTCCGCGGACAGCGAGGCCCGCACCCACGAGCGGTCCAGGATCGCCGCGGAGATGCACGACCTGGTGGGCCACCGGCTCAGCCTCATCTCGCTGCACGCCGGCGGCCTGGAACTCGCCCTCGGCGAGGCCGACTCGGAGCTGCGCGAGGAGGCCGTCCTGGTCCGGGGCGCCACCCGGGACGCGATGCGCGAACTGCGTCAGGCGCTCGGGGTTCTCGGCCCGCTCGGCCGGGACACCGGTCCTGACGCGTTCACCGACGCCACCGGCACCCGGGCCGATGTCGAGGCGCTGGTCGCGGAGTCACGCGACGGCGGGATCGCCGTGCGGCTGGAATGGCGCGGCCCCGACCTCGACATGCGTCCGGCGCAGGTGCGGCGCGCGGTGCACCGGGTGGTGCGGGAGGCCCTGACGAATGTGCACCGGTACGCGGCGGCCTCCCATGTCACCGTGCGGGTCGAGCACGACGACCGGACGGTGGGTGTGACGGTCCGCAACGGCGCGTCCCCCCTCCCGGCCACGGCGCCGCGCGAGGCCGGGACCGGGCGCGGCCTGCCGGGCCTGCGCGAACGGGTCGAGCTGCTCGGCGGCACCTTCGAGGCGGACGCGCTGCCGTCCGGCGGGTTCCAGGTGGTGGCGGCCGTCCCGGCGGAACCAGCCGACGCCGTCGCGCGGAAACCGGCCGCGGGCGACCTGGCGGCCTCCCCGCCGGACGGGTTCGACGATGACGCGGCGGCGCTGTCGCGCGGTCCGCGCACCGCCAGGGCGTGGACGTTCGCTCTCGGGGCGGCGGCCCTGTGGGTGCTGATGACGCTCGCGATCGCCATGATCTACGGCCAGCCGAGGGGCGTGGCCCCGCCTCCCGAGCCGCGCCTCGGCATGACGGACCAGGACTTGCCGGGGATCTACGACAGCCCGGCCGAGCGCGCCGCGGCCACCGGACACGAACCGCCGCGCCCCGCGGGCACGGTGGGCTGCGTCTACCCAGCCGCCGGCCGTGGCCCCCGGCCCGGCGTCTTCGCCATCGCCCGCTACTGTTTCGACGCCTCGCAGCGCCTGATCTCCATCGACCGCTTCACCGTCCCGTCCGTACGGGACGCCCCGCCCTGGGAGGACCGATGACCGATCCCACCGAGCCGATCCGTGTCCTGCTCGCCGACGACGAGGCGATGATCCGGTACGGGGTCCGCCTGATCCTGCGGCACGCCGAGGGCATCGATGTGGTCGCCGAGGCCGCCGACGGACACGCGGCGGTCGAGGAGGCCGCCGCGCACCACCCGGACGTGGCGCTGGTGGACATCCGGATGCCGGTGTGCGACGGGCTGGCCGCGATCGCGCCGCTGCTCGCCCTCGACCCCGCGCCGCGGGTGGTGATGCTGACGACCTTCGGTGATGACGACAACGTGGTGCGGGCGCTGCGGGAGGGTGCGGCCGGGTTCCTGCTGAAGGACGAGGGGCCGCAGGAGCTGATCAGCGCGGTACGGGCGGCCGCTGCCGGTGACGCGGTGCTCTCGCCGGGCGTGACCGGGACGGTGATCTCCCAGATGCTGCGTTCCGGTACTCCGCGGGGCGCCGCGGGCGCGCTCGCGGACGAGCGGATCGCCCGGCTCACCGGCCGGGAGCGGGAGGTGCTGGCGATGCTCGGCCAGGGTCTTTCGAACCAGGACATCGCCGGGCGGCTCGGTATCGGGATCGGCACGGTGAAGAGCCATGTGGGCGCGATCCTGGACAAGACCGGTTCGGCGAGCCGGGTCCAGGCCGCGCTGCTGGCTCACCGCACCGGCCTGGCCTCCTGACGCGACCGCCCACCGGGCCGGCTGGCCTCCTGACGCGACCGCCCACCGGGCCGGCTCGCATCCGCGTCCGGGCGCCGGTGACGTTCCCGCTCCGCTCCTCCCCCAAGGCAGAGGTCCCCCGGCCGGGTCCCTCACCTTTGGCAGAGAAAGGCCAGCGGATGCTGGCCCTTCGACAGAGGCCAACTCCCGCCTCCAGCACGACGTTTCCGCAGTTCAGGGCCGTGAGGATGGATACGTCCACCGGCTCGCGGAACTCCTCGCGGGCCGTCGCACCCCCGGCGGAGTTTCCATGTCACACGCGTTCCCTTCCTCCAGCGCAACCCTCACCGAACCGGCCGCCCGCGCGTCCGGCCTGACCAAGACGTACGGGAAGGAGGAGACCCGGGTCACCGCGCTGGACGCGGTGTCCGTGGAGTTCGCGCGGGGCCGGTTCACCGCCGTGATGGGCCCCTCCGGCTCCGGCAAGTCCACGCTGATGCACTGTATGGCCGGTTTGGACCCGGTGACCTCGGGATCGGCCCGGATCGGCGGTGTCGAACTGTCCGCCCTGAACGACCGGCAGCTCACCCAACTGCGGCGGGAGAAGGTCGGCTTCGTCTTCCAGGGCTCCAACCTGCTGCCCACTTTGACCGCGCTGGAGAACATCACCCTGCCGCTGCGGCTGGCCGGCCGGCGGCCCGAGCAGGCGTGGCTGGACACCGTCGTCGCCACCGTCGGCCTCGCGGAACGGCTCGAGCACCGCCCGACCGAGCTCTCCGGCGGCCAGCAGCAGCGCGTCGCGGTGGCCCGCGCCCTGGTCTCCCGCCCGGAGATCGTCTTCGCCGACGAGCCGACCGGCAACCTCGACTCCCGTTCCGGTGCGGAGGTGTTGGGCTTCCTGCGCGACTCGGTGCGGGAACTGGGCCAGACCGTGGTGATGGTGACGCACGACCCCGTGGCCGCCGCCTACGCGGACCGGGTGGTCTTCCTGGCCGACGGCCGGCTCGTGGACGAGCTGGACGCCCCGACCGCCGATGCCGTACTCGCCCGGATGCTCGCGTTCGAGGCCCAGGGCCGCGTTTCCTGACCGACTCCGTCAGCCCGCCGTCGTCCTTCTCTCCCCCGTCGAAAGCTCACCATGCTGCGAACAGCCCTGCGCAACGTCCTTGCGCACAAGGCCCGTCTGATCATGACCGTGCTCGCGGTCTGCCTCGGCGTCGCGTTCATCACCGGCTCCCTGGTCTTCGCCGACTCCACCACCGCCGCCTACCGCGCCGCCATGTCCCAGGACTTCGCGGACATCGCCGTCAGCGTGGCGTCGAAATCCCCTCCGGGCGCCTCCCCCAACGAGCAGTCCAGCGCGTTGGACGACACCCTGGTACGCAAGCTGTCCACCGTCCCCGGCGTTGCCTCCGCCCGCCCGGTCGCTGACGGTTCGGTCACCCTGTCCGCCAAGGACGGCACACCGATGCGGGCCGACAGCATGCAGGGCAAGTTCGGTGACTCCTACCTTCCGGGTGCCGACGGCAAGGACAGCCGCTACCCACTGACGGCCGGCCGCGCCCCCCGCAACAGCGGCGAGGTGGCGCTGGACCGCGGCACCGCGGCCGCCGGCGGCTACGAACTCGGCGACACCGTCACCCTCGCCAAGGACGGACCGGTCCTCAAAAAGCGCCTGGTGGGCCTGGTGTCCACCAAGGACAGCCGGGTGAACGCCGGCGGCACCCTGGCGGTGTTCGACAAGGCCACCGCCCAGAAGCTGTTCGCCACCCCCGGGCACTACAGCAAGATCGACCTGACCGCCACGCAGGGCACCGACCAGTTCGAACTCGCCAAGCGGGTCACCGCCGTCCTGCCCGCCGACCGCGCCGAGGCCACCACCGGTAGCGCCCAGGCCAACCAGCAGTCCGTCTTCATCAGCACCAAGACCCGCAGCTACGAGCGGCTGCCCCTGATCTTTGCCGTCGTCTCGCTGTTCATCGGCACGTTCCTCATCATCAACACCTTCACCATGCTCGTAGCACGCCGCAGCCGCGAGATCGCCCTGCTGCGGGCGATCGGCGCCACCCGCCGCCAGGTGGTCCGCTCGGTCCTCGCCGAGGCGGCCCTGGTCGGTCTCGCCGCGTCCGTTCTGGGGTTCCTGCTGGGCCTGGGAGTGGCCACGGTGCTGCCGAGCGTGCTGGACACCTCCGGTGACCTGCTGCCCAGCGGGCCGCTGGTGATCGGCCCGACCGCGATCCTCGCCGCGCTCGCCGTGGGTGTGGGCGTCACCGTGCTCGCCGCCTGGCTGCCCTCGCGCCGCGCGGCGCGGATCGCGCCGATCGAGGCGCTGCGCACGGCCGAGCAGCCACCGTCCGCAACGGTCTCCCGCATCCGCGGCATCGTCGGCCTGGTCATGATCGCCCTGGGCGCGGGCCTGATGTTCTCGCTGAGTGACGCGACCAGCGCCACCGACGACAACGTGTATACCGCGATGTTCGGGGCCGGCATCCTCGTGGTCGGCCTGATCGTGCTGGCCCCGCTGCTCGCCGGCCCGGTGATCCGTCTGCTCGGCAAGCTCACCGCCCGCTTCGGCGTCGTGGGCGACCTCGCCCGCGAGAACACCCTGCGCGACCGGCGCCGTACCGCCGCCACCGCCACCGCCCTGATGATCAGCACCGCGCTGGTCTCCGGTCTCGCGGTCATCAACCAGTCCTCGAGCCAGGCCCTGGATGCCCAGGCCGCCGCCGGGCTGAGCGCGGACTACGTCATCAGTGCCCGCGACGGCGCCGCCATTGACTCCGCCGCCATCCCGCGCGTCACCGACGTGCCCGGTGTGCGGACCGCCTCCGCCGTGGCGGACTCCACCATCAGTGCCGGCGCCTACGCCAAGGACATCTCCGGAGTCGACCCGAAGAGCGTGGACGACGTGATGAAGCTCCACTTCCTCAGCGGTTCCGCCAAGGACCTCGGCCCCGGCAGGATCGCCGTCTCCCAGAGCTTCGCCCACGACCACGGCGTCACCACGGGCGAGTGGATCAAGGCGAGCATCGGCCCCGGAACCGACGACCGCGACCGGCCCTACACCGTCGTCGGCGTCTACCAGGACAACCCCACCGCCCAGGACGTCCTCGGCTCCCGCACCGAGGTGCAGAAGCACAAGGACGTGCGCGACTCCGTACAGCGCGTCCTGGTCCGCACCACCGACGGCACGGTCTCCAAGGACCTGGAGAAGCGGCTTCGCGACGCCGTGAGCAACAGCCCGCTGCTGAAGGTCCAAGACCACGACCAGCTCGTCCAGGAACAGGGCGGCGTCGCCGGCGAGGTGGTGACCATGATGTTCGGGCTGCTCGCCATCGGCGTAGTGATCTCCGCCCTCGGCATGATCAACACCCTGGCCATGTCGATCTCGGAACGCACCCGTGAGATCGGGGTCCTGCGCGCCATCGGCATGGACCGCTCCGGCATCAGCCGCATGATCCGTCTGGAGGCCATCTGCGTGGCTGCCTTCGGCACCCTGCTCGGACTGGCCGGCGGGCTGTTCGGGGCGTGGAAGGTCAGCGGTCTGTTCAGCGGCGCGATCCCGCAGTACTCCTACTCACCGCCCTGGCCCACCCTCGCCCTCGTGGTCCTGCTCTCCCTCGCCGTCGGCGCGGTCGCCGCCGCCCTGCCCGCCCGCCGGGCCGCCGCCCTCAGCCCCCTGCGAGCCGTCGCCGACGCCTAGCACCAGGTCATCCCCGTCATCCCCGTCATCGACTTTCGCTCCGCGTGAGCCGCTCCCGCCCCGCCGGGAGCGGCCCGCGGCCGTAGTCCATGCCGCCTGGGGCCGATCACCTGGGGCCGGGGAGTTCCGGCAGGCGCGGGGTGTGGAGCCAGGCGGTGAACAGTGCGTCGAGAGGCTGTGCGGCGCGGCGCCGGGCGAGAGCGGTGAACTCCTCGGTGGTGACGGTGGCGTGGCGGTACGTGGCCGTCCATTCCCGCAGCAGCGCGAAGAACGTGTCGTCGCCGAGGACCGTACGCAGCGCGTGCAGTGTCAGTGCGCCCCGCTGGTAGACCCGGTCGTCGAACATCCGCGGCATGCCCGGGTCCGCGACCAGCAGGTCCTGCGGCTGATCCGCCAGCCTGGCCCTGGTGCGGGCGGCGATGACGGCGGCGGGGACGCTGCCGGAGGCTTCCGACCACAGCCATTCGGCATACTTGGCGAAGCCCTCGTTCAGCCAGATGTGGCGCCAGTCGGCGACGCTCAGGCTGTTGCCGAACCACTGGTGGGCCAGCTCATGGGCGACCAGCCGCTCACAGCCGCGCTGCCCGTCGACATGGTTGGCGCCGAAGATGGCGAGGGTCTGGGCCTCGACCGGCACCTCCAGTTCGTCGTCCGTCACCACCACGGCGTACTCGTCGAACGGATACGGGCCGAAGCGGTCCTCGAAAGCGGCCATCATCCGGGGCTGGCGGGCGAAGTCGTGGTCGAAGCGGTCGCGCAGCCGCGGCGGTACCGCCGCCCGCTGGGGCACCGGGCTCACGGCCGCGTCGGTCAGCTCGACCAGGTCGTACAGGCCGATCTGGACGGTGGCGAGATAGCTGGACATCGGCGCCGGGTGCTCGTACACCCAGGTCGTGGTGGAGGCACTGACCGTGCACGAGTCCAGGGTCCCGGGGGCGATCACCGTGTACGGCGACGGCGCGGTCACCTCGATCCGGTACGACGCCTTGTCGGCCGGGTGGTCGTTGCACGGAAACCAGGACGGCGCGCCGATCGGCTGGCCCGCCACCAGCGCCCCGTCCTCCAACTGCTCCCAGCCCAGGTCGCCCCAGTGCCGGGTCCTCACCGGCCGGGGCACCCCGACGTACCGCACCTCCACGGTGAACGGGGCCCCGGCGGGCAGCGGGCGCGCCGGGCGGATGCGCAGCTTGTCCGCCCGGTGGGTGTAGCGGGCCGCGCGGGCCCCGTCGACGAGCACCCCGTCGACCCGGAAGGCGCCGAGGTCGAGGCTGAACCCGGACAACGGCCCACCGGCGGCGCCGGGGC
>NZ_JAHLEM010000029.1 GCF_018883605.1 Streptomyces niphimycinicus
GGCGGGGGCGATCCAGTGGCCGCGCACCATGAGGTGACCGTCCCTGTGGCCCAGGAACTCAAGCGAGCCGTCGGCTCGTTGGCGCACGAGCTCACCGGAACGGTACGCACGGCTGCCCGCGGGGCCGAACGGGTCCGGGACGAACTGCTCGGCGGTGCGCGCGGGGCGGTTCAGGAACCCGTCGGCGAGCGCGGTTCCCACCACGTGGAGTTCGCCCGCGGCCCCGGCCGGCACCAGCGCACCGTGCTCGTCGAGCACTCTGATCCGCCGGCCGGGCGCGGGGTGGCCGACCGTCCCAGAGTCGTCCGGTCCGAGCCCAGGTCCGTTCAGTGCGCGGGCCGTCGTGCAGCCGATTGTCCCGGGAGCGCCGTACAGGGCCACCACCGTGGGCCGCGTCAGGCCGATGTGCGCCGCCCACGGCCGCAGGGCCTGCGCATCCATGTGTTCGCCCGCGAGGATCACCGTACGCAGCGCCGATGGCACCGGCCGGCGATCGGTGCCGGTGACGGCCGCGACGCACGGCTGGAACTCCGAGGGCGTCCGGCTCAGCACCGTCACCCGACGCTCCTCCAGGAACGCGAGGAACTGCTCGGGGTCCGCAGTGACCTCGTCGGGCACCACGACCAGCGTTCCCCCGTGCAGCAGCGCCCCCCACAGCTGGAGAAGCGAGACGTCGGGGGCGGTGGAGCCGTCCAGCGCCCAGACGTCCGTCCCGGCGAACCCGCAGCGGTCGTCCGCTGTCCGCAGCAGTCCGAGGACGCTCGCGTGGGACAGCACGGTGCCCTGCGGCTCCCCCGTCGCGGCAGGGGAGTACAGCACGCACGCCGTGTCGTCGGTCTGTCCCGGCAGGCCGAGGTCGGTGTCCGGCCCCCCGTCCACGGCAGGATCGGTCACCAGTAGGTCACCCGTGAACCGGTCGGCGAGGAGGGGCGCCTGGTCCGGTCCGGCCAGGACCTGCGGTACGGCGGAGTCGGCGAGCACCTTTTCGAGCAGCGCAGGCGGCCGCCCCGGGTCGAGCGGCAGGTAGGCGGCCCCTGCCTTGAGCACGCCGAGCACCGCCAACACGAGTTCCGGTCCGGGGCGCAGGCAGACGCCGACCAGGGACCCGGCGCCTGTACCGCGGGCGCGCAGTCGGCGGGCGACCCTGTTGGCCCGGGCGTTCAGTTCGGCGTAGGTGAACCGCGCGGAGCCCGTGTCCAACGCCACGGCGTCCGGCCGGTCCGCGGCCATGGCCTCGAGGAGTTCGTGGACGCGCCGTGGCTCCGGCACCGGTACGTGGTCCCCTTCGGCGGCAAGGAGCCGCTCGCGCTCCCCCTCGGGCAGGAACGTCGCCCGCGCGTCCGCGTTCGGGTCCGCCGCCATCGACGTCAGCACCGCACGGAACATGGCGGCGATGCGTTCGGCGTTGTCCTGGGACAGCACGTGGGTGTTCGTGCTCATGCTCAGGCGGCCGCCGATCGATGTGATCCGCAGGGCGAACTCGTTGGGGGCATCGTTGAAACCGCCTCCGTCGTCGGCGACGTCCGGGTCGAGTTCGTGGAAGTCCAGATAACTGAACAAGACGTCGACCAGGCGCTCGTCCGTCGCGTGCGGGATGGCCGGCATGGGGTAGTGCCGGTGCGGCCAGGCCTCGGTCTCCCGGTCGGCCACCTGCCGTACCAGCTCCGTCCAGGTACGGGCGGTGCGATCGGCGGCGAACGGCAGGGTGTTGAGGAAGTTCCCGTACAGCCGTTCGGCGCCGAGGGCCTCCGGGCGGGTGTGCGTGACGACCCCGGCGTGGAACTTCGGCTCGTGGGTGAGCTGGCTCATGACCTTGAGGAAGGCGGCGACCATGACGCCTTTCGGGGACGCGTGCGCCGCCCTCGCGAGCGCCCGCAGGCCGACCTCCAGATCACCGTACGAGGCGCCGGTCCGCACCACCTCGGGGGGCTGCGCGAGGTCCCCGTGCCACCCCCTGGGAAGCTCGAGCTTCGCGTGGTCCTCGACCAGTTCGCGCCAGTGCGCGGCGGTCTCGGCGGACTCCACGGCGGCGAGTTCGGCCGCGATGAAGTCGGCGTACCGCACCGCGGGAGGTTCCGCGGACTCGGGCCGCCGCCCGTCCCGGATGCTCCGGTAGACGGCGACGAGGTCCATCAGCAGCAGCTGATTGCTCCAGCCGTCCATCACCGCGTGGGTCTGGGTGAACGCGCAAGACCACTCGTGATCCGCCTTGATGTGGGCGAACACCCGCAGCATCGGTTCGTCCAGGTCGAACGGGTGGGCCCGCTCGTCGGCGACGTACCGCTTGATCGCCTGTCGCTGCTCGTCGGCGTCGAGGTCCCTGATGTCGCGCCGGCCGACCGGGGTGTCGGCGTGCGCGTGCACGAGCTGTATGGGCACGGTGAAGCCGGTCAGGCGGACCGTGGTGCGGAGCACGTCGTTGCGGCGCACCACCTCGGTCACGGACCGCGTGAAGGCCTCGGGGTCGAAGGGGGCGTCGTCGTGCACCTGATAGACGTTGACGTTGTGGTAGTACCGGCGGCTTTCGTCCGCCAGCATCTCCACGAGCATGCCCACCTGGACCTGGGAGAGCGGGTAGGCGTCGACGACGCCCTCGGGGAGGGCCTCCCGGTCGGACGCGGAGATCAGCTCGAAGGGCCGGACCGACACGGGAGCGCCCGACAGCGTCGCACGGGACGAGGCGATGTCCGCCAGCGCGGCGACGGTGCGGTGCTGGAACACGTCCCGCACGGACAGGTCGAGCGCCGCCCTGCGCAGTCCGCCGATCAGGGCGACAGCGCGGATCGAGTCTCCGCCCCGCACGAAGAAGTCCTCGTGCACGTCGACCACGTCGAGGCCCAGCACATCGCGCCACACCACGGCGATCCGTCGCTCGGCCACCGTGCGCGGTGTGACGACGCGCAGTTCCGACTGTGTCTCGTGGCCAGGCGCGGGCAGGGCACGGTGGTCGAGCTTTCCGTTCGCGTTGAGCGGCATCGCCTCGAGCCCGACGTACGCCCCGGGCACCATGTAGCTCGGCAGGCTCCGCTGCAGGCGCCGGCGCAGTTCGGCGATGTCGACGGTCCGGCCGGCCA
>NZ_JAHLEM010000290.1 GCF_018883605.1 Streptomyces niphimycinicus
CTGCTGCTGTGCGGGCCGCTGGCCGCCGCCCCGGCGCATGCCGCCGATCAGCCGGGCGGCTCCGCCGAGGCGGTCGAGCCGCCCGCCCATATGTCCACGGTGGGCGGGAAGCGGCTCGGCCGCCCCGGCACCCAGGTGGACCCCAAGGCGGGCGCGCCCGCGCTGCCCAAGGAACTCAGCGGAAAGTCCTGGCTGGTGGCCGACGCCGAGTCCGGTGATGTGCTCGCCTCGCACAACGCCCACTGGCAGCTCCCGCCCGCGTCCACGCTGAAGATGCTGTTCGCGGACACGCTGCTGCCGAAGATGCCGAAGACGAAGACCCATAAGGTGCAGCTTTCCGATCTGGAGGGGATGGGCGAGGGCAGCAGCCTGGTCGGGGTCAAGGAGAACTACACCTACTCGGTCCACGATCTGTGGCTCGGCGTCTTCCTGCGCTCGGGCAACGACGCGGTGCATGTGCTGTCGGCCATGAACGGCGGCGTCCCGGCGACCGTGAGCGAGATGCAGGCGCACGCGAAGCATCTGAACGCCCGGGACACCCATGTGGTCACACCCGACGGCTACGACGAGAAGGGCCAGGTCAGCAGCGCGTACGACCTGACCCTCTTCGCCCGCTCGGGGCTACAGAAGGCGGACTTCCGGGAGTACTGCTCGACGGCGACCGCGCAGTTCCCCGGCACGTTCGAAAAGGGTAAGAAGAAGCGCTCCAGCTTCGGCATCCAGAACACCAACCGGCTGCTGACCGGCTTCGGCATCGAGCCGTACAAGGGCATCGCCGGGGTCAAGAACGGCAACACCACGAACGCGGGCGCCACCTTCACCGGAGTCGCCCAGCGCGGAAGCCGGGTGCTGCTGGTCACCGTCATGAATCCGCAGCACCAGGAGGCGAACGAGGTCTACAAGGAGACCGCGAGGCTCTTCGACTGGGGCTTCAAGGCGGCGGGCTCGGTGAACCCGGTCGGCACCCTCGTCCGCCCCGGCGCGGCGGGCGCCAACCACCCCTCGGCCGGTGGCGAGGACGGCCGTAAGCACGCCCAGGCGTCCGTCTCCACGGGCAACGGAGGCTCCGGCGGGGCGTGGACCGCGGTGGGCATCGCGGGCGGCTCAGTGGCGCTGCTGGGCGCGGTGGCCTTCGGGGTGCACCGCCGCTGGCCGCTGCCGGAGCTGATGCGGCGCCGCTCGCGCGACTGAGCGAGCCCTTACGGCCGAGCCGACGCTCTTACGGTCGCCATCACGCCGCCGCCTGCGGGCCTTCGGGCCTGCGGGCGCGGGGCTTTCCGACCTCCGGCTCGGCCGGCTCGGCCGGCTGGGCCCGGTCCGGCCCGGACGGCTCGGCCTTGTCCGCCTCGGACGGCTGGGCCTTGTCCGCCTCCGCCGCCCATTCGGCCTCGTGCTCGGCCTGGGCGGCGGGCGGGGTGGCGGTCCAGGCCGCGCAGTACAGCGTGAGTTTCGCGGTGAAGTTCATCCACAGCAGCAGGGCGATGGGCACCCCGAACGCCCCGTACATGCTCTTGGCCGCCACATCCTTCAGATAGCTGCTGAGCAGCACCTTGAGCAGTTCGAAGCCGACCGCGCCGATGAGCGCGGCGATCACGACCGTACGGCGGGGCGGCTGCACGCCGGGGAGCCAGGTCAGAACGTAGCTCAGCAGTACGAGGTCGGCGCAGACGGCGATGGCGAACGCGGCGATCCGCAGCAGCCAGCCGCCGATCCCGTTCTCGGGGATGCCGATGAGCCGGACGATCCGGCCCACGGCGGTGGCGGCCAGGGCGGACACGGCGAGCGACACCAGTGCCACACCGCCCAGCCCGATCAGCACGAAGGCGTCCTTGACCTTGCGCACCAGCGGGTTGCCGGGGTCCTCCTCCAGCTCCCATACGGCGCGCAGGGACTCGCGCAGCGAGCCCACCCAGCTAATGCCGGTGAACAGCAGCAGGGCGCCCGCGACGACTCCGATCGTGGCGGCGTTCTGGACGAGTGCGCCCAGGTCGAGCTGGCCGGAGATACCCGGGATCTGCTGGGCGATCTTCTTCTGCAACTGGGCCATCTGCGCCTGGCTGAGCGTCGCCGCGCCGATCGCCGCCCCGACGGCGATGAGCGGGAAGAAGGCGAGAAAGCTGGTGAACGTGATCGCGGCGGCGAGCCGGGTCCAGTGGACACGGTCCAGCCGTTCGTAGGTACGCCAGGCGTGGGTGCGCATCAGCCAGGCCAGCATGGGGCCGACAACAGGCAGTCGGGTCAACGATTCCATGATCAGCAACTACCCTTCCGCACGGTGTCACTCCTCGGCGCGCCGGTGCGCGATACGGATATCCGGGTTCCCCGGACAGCCGCTCCGCTCATCACTCTTTTCGGTGAGGCCGTGAGTACGGGCACACAATCACTCCATATGCCCCGCATCGGGGGGATACGTTCATCCCATGAAGGACGTGGTCGGTTCCCCGCAGTCGGTGCTCGTCCTGGGCGGTACGTCCGAGATCGCCCTGGCGACCGTCCGCCGCCTGATCAGCCGTCGCGCCCGTACAGTCTGGCTGGCCGGCCGCCCCTCCCCCGCCCTGGAGTCGGCCGCCCGGCAGTTGCGGGACCTCGGTGCCGAGACCCTTACGGTGCCCTTCGACGCGCTCGCCCCCGAGGCCCACGAGGTGACCCTGGGCAAGGTCTTCGCCGAGGGCGACATCGACCTGGTGCTGCTGGCCTTCGGCGTCCTGGGCGTCCAGGCGCGGGACGAGACCGATCCCCCGGCGGCGGTCCGCGTCGCCCAGACCAACTACACCGGCGCCGTCTCCGCGGCCCTGATCTGCGCCAACGCCATGCGCCGCCAGGGCCACGGCTCGCTGGTGGTGCTCTCCTCGGCCGCCGCGGGACGGGTCCGCCGCACCGATTTCATCCACGCCTCCGCCAAGGCCGGGCTCGACGCGTTCGCACAGGGGCTGGGGGACGCGCTGCGCCGCACGGGTGTCCATGTGATGGTCGTCCGCCCCGGCTTCGTCCGTACGAAGCTCACGGCCGGGCTGCGGCCCGCACCGCTGGCCACCACGCCCCAGGCGGTCGCCGAGGCCATCGAGGAGGGACTGCGCCGGCGCGCCGCGATCATCTGGGCACCGGCCGCACTGCGACTGACGACGGCGGCCCGCCGCCTACTGCCCCGGCGAGCCCCTTAGGGGCGCGAGGCTGTGTCGATGCGCGGCTCCGCCACCCGGGCGCGACCAGCCACGACGGACCCGCAGATGGCGCACCGGAGCCCCCGAAGGGGCGCGGGGAACTGCGCGACCAGCCACCACGGACCGCAGACGACCACCGCACCTCAATCCCAGCGGCGCGCCCCGCAGGGGCGCGAGGCTGTGTCGATGTGCGGCTCCGCCGCCCGGGCGCGACCAGCCACGACGGACCCGCAGATGGCGCACCGGAGCCCCCGAAGGGGCGCGGGGAACTGCGCGACCAGCCACCACGGACCGCAGACGACCAACGCACCTCAATCCCAGCGGCGCGCCCCGCAGGGGCGCGAGGCTGTGTCGATGTGCGGCTCCGCCGCCCGGGCGCGACCAGCCACGACGGACCCGCAGATGGCGCACCGGAGCCCCCGAAGGGGCGCGGGGAACTGCGCGACCAGCCACCACGGACCGCAGACGACCAACGCACCTCAATCCCAGCGGCGCGCCCCGCAGGGGCGCGAGGCTGTGTCGATGTGCGGCTCCGCCGCCCGGGCGCGACCAGCCACGACGGACCCGCAGATGGCGCACCGGAATCGGAGACGGCGCACCCTGGGGCGCCTAGTGGGGCGCCGCCGGGCGCGAGAGATCAGCCTGACGAGGCACCACGGGCGAGCCACCGCCCGGCAGTTCATCCGCCCCGAAGGGGTATTCGCGGTCCAGCCGCCAGACCCCGTCCGCCCCCTGCTCGTACAGCGCGAAGCCGGTGATCGTCCAGGCGGCCTCGTACTCCTTGAGCTCGGCGAACGCCCGGTCCATCGCCTCCTCGTCGATGCCGTGGGCGATCGTGACATGCGGGTGGTACGGGAACTGGAGCTCCCGCGCGCACGGCCCGGACTCCACCCGGATCCGGTCCTGAAGCACCGCGCACTCCTCCGCGCCCTCGACGATCCTGACGAAGACGACCGGCGAGAGCGGCCGGAAGGTGCCGGTGCCCTCCAGCCGCATCGGGAACGGCCGCCCCTCGGCCGCGACCCGCGCCAGATGGTCCTCCACGGCGGGCAGCGCCGAGGTGTCGACCTCGGTCGGCGGCAGGAGGGTGACATGAGTGGGGATGCCATGGGCGGCCGGGTCCCCGAAGCCCGCGCGCCGCTCCTGGAGGAAGCTGCCGTACGGCTCCGGGACCGCGATCGAAACGCCGAGCGTTACGGTCCCCACTGCGTTCTCCCTCCTGGCCCTCCCGGGCTGCTGAGTTGTGGCCGCTGCACCCGTGTCAGTGTGGCGGCTGCGCCGCCCTCGCGGCTAGATTCCTCGGTTCTTCCACACACCGATCCACAGGCCCCCTGGTCAGGGGACCGGACCGGTGTGTTCCGCTGTCCGCGCTGGTCCGTAATCCATACGTGCGCGGGGCGCGCCGTGCTCACCGGGTGGTGCGAACGGCGCTCGACGTGCCGCTCAGCGCGCGGGGGGCAGGAAGCCCACCTTGTCGTAGGCGGCGGCCAGCGTCTCGGCGGCGACGGCTCGGGCCTTCTCGGCGCCCTTGGCCAGGATTCCGTCCAACGTCGCGGGGTCGGCGAGGTATTCCTGGGTCCGCTCGCGGAACGGCGTGACCCACTCGACCAGCACCTCGGAGAGCTCGGTCTTGAGCGCGCCGTAGCCCTTGCCCTCGTAGCGGCTCTCCAACTCCGGGATGGCGGTGCCGGTCAGGGTGGAGTAGATGGTCAGCAGATTGCTGACGCCCGGCTTCTTCTCCTCGTCGTAGCGGATCTCCGTCTCGAGGTCGGTCACCGCGCTCTTGATCTTCTTCGCGGAGACCTTGGGCTCGTCGAGGAGGCTGACGATGCCCTTGGGAGTGGACGCCGACTTGCTCATCTTGATCGTCGGTTCCTGGAGGTCGTAGATCTTCCCCGTCTCCTTGACGATGTACGCCTCGGGAACGGTGAAGGTCTCGCCGAAGCGGCCGTTGAAGCGGTCGGCCAGATCCCGGGTGAGCTCGATGTGCTGGCGCTGGTCCTCGCCGACCGGGACGTGGTTGGCCTGGTAGAGCAGGATGTCCGCGACCTGGAGGATCGGGTAGGTGAAGAGGCCGACGGTGGCCCGGTCGGCGCCGTGCCGGGCCGACTTGTCCTTGAACTGCGTCATCCGGGACGCCTCGCCGAAGCCGGTGAGACAGTTCATCACCCAGCCGAGCTGGGCGTGCTCGGGCACATGGCTCTGGATGAAGAGCGTGCAGCGGTCCGGGTCCAGGCCGGAGGCGAGAAGCTGGGCGGCGGCGAGCCGGCTGTTGGCGCGCAGCTCCGCCGGATCCTGCGGCACGGTGATCGCGTGCAGGTCGACCACGGTGTAGAACGCGTCGTGGGTCTCCTGCAACGCGACGTACTGCCGGATCGCACCGAGGTAGTTGCCGAGGTGGAAGGAACCTGCGGTGGGCTGGATACCGGAGAGCGCACGGGGACGATCGAGGGCCATGGCACCCATTCTCTCAGGTGTGGAACCAGACTCCGCCCGCCGGTGTATGAAAGGTGTGAGGACTCGTGAAGCACAGATCATCGCGCGGGTGCTGGCCGGCGACACCGAGGCATATGCCGAGCTGGTGCGGGCCCATGCGCCGATAGCGCATCGCACCGCCCGGCTGCTCGGGGCGGGCGCGGATGCCGAGGATGTGGTGCAGGACGCCTTTGTGAAGGCGTATCTCGCGCTGGGGCGGTTCGAGGGCGAGGCGGCGTTCCGGCCCTGGCTGCTGCGGATCGTCGCCCATGAGACGAGTAACGCGGTGCGTTCGGCGCGCCGGAGGCGGACGGCGGCGGACCGGGAGGGAGCGCTGCTGGCCGGGGCCGAGCCGGTGATACCGGAATCCGCCGATCCGGCGGCCGTGGCGCTGGCGGGCGAGCGGCGGGAGCGGCTGCTGGCCGCGCTGGAGGAGCTGAGCGAGCCGCAGCGGCGGGTGGTGATCTACCGCTATCTGCTGGATCTGGACGAGGGAGAGACCGCGGAGGCGCTGGGCTGGCCTCGCGGCACGGTGAAATCGCGGCTGAGCCGCGCTCTGAGACGGCTGGAGCGGCTGCTGGGGCCGTCGGAGACCGCCGATGAGACGCGGTGGACGGCTGAGACAACTCGGCGGACGGCCGATGGGACCGAGTGGGGAGGCGAAGGAGATGGCCGAGGAAGGGCTGCCCGGAGAGCTGCGGGCGCTCGGGCGGGCGGTGGAGATACCGCCGTCCGGCGCACCGTCGCGGCACGGCGTGCCGCCGGAGGGCGGCGCGCCGCCGGCGGGAGACATGCCCTTGGAGGGCGGGGAGACGCTGGTCGAGCGGGTGCTCGCCCGGATCGTGGGCCTGCCGGTGCCGGTGGCCGACGACCGGATCCGGGAGGAGCAGTGGTGGGGGCCGCTGCCCGGCCTGGAGGCCGGGCAGGGGCCCGCGGGCGGCGTCAGCCGGTCGGCAGACCGGGAGCCGGGTAGCCCGCCATCAGCTCGGACACCTCGGCCCTGATCTTGGTGAGGGCGCCCTGGTCACCGCTCTTTGCGGCGGTCACCCCGCGGTCGATCCAGTCGGCCACGGCGGGCATGTGCTCGGTGGACAGACCGCGCGAGGTGAGAGAGGGGGTGCCGATCCGGATGCCGGAGGGGTCGAAGGGCTTGCGCGGGTCGTAGGGGACGGTGTTGTAGTTCACCACGATTCCGGCCTGGTCCAGGGCCTTGGCCGCGACCTTGCCCGGCACCTCCTTGGGCGTCAGGTCCATCAGGATCAGATGGTTGTCGGTGCCGCCGGAGACCAGATCGAAGCCGCGGGCGAGCAGTTCCTCGGCGAGCGCCTTGGCGTTGGCGACCACGGCATGGGCGTAGTCACGGAAGGCGGGCTGGGCGGCCTCGTGCAGGGCCACCGCGATGGCGGCGGTGGTCTGGTTGTGCGGACCGCCCTGAAGCCCGGGGAAGACGGCCTTGTCGATGGCCTTGGCATGGGTCTCGCGCGCCATCAGCATGGCGCCGCGCGGGCCCCGGAGCGTCTTATGAGTGGTGGTGGAGATGACATCGGCATACGGAACGGGCGAGGGGTGGGCGCCGCCCGCGATCAGACCGGCGATATGCGCGATATCGGCGACGAGCACCGCGTCCACCTCGCGGGCGATCTCCGCGAAGGCGGCGAAGTCGATCGTGCGGGGCACCGCCGTGCCACCGCAGAAGATCAGCTTGGGCCGCTCCTCGAGAGCCAGCTCGCGCACCTGGTCGAAGTCGATCGCCCCGGTGTCCTGGCGCACCCCGTACCGGACGCCGCGGAACCAGGTGCCGGTGGCGGAGACGCCCCAGCCGTGGGTGAGATGACCGCCCATGGGCAGTGACATGCCCATCACGGTGTCACCGGGCCGGGCGAAGGCCAGATAGACCGCGAGGTTGGCGGGCGAGCCGGAGTAGGGCTGCACATTGGCGTGCTCGGTGCCGAAGACAGCCTTGGCCCGGTTGATCGCCAGGGTCTCCACCTGGTCGATGATCTGCTGGCCCTCGTAGTAGCGGCGGCCGGCGTAGCCCTCGCTGTACTTGTTCTGAAGCACCGTCCCGGAGGCTTCCAGGACGGCGGCGGACACATAGTTCTCGCTCGGGATCAGGCGCAGGGTCTCGGACTGGAGCAGCTCCTCGGAGCCGACGAGAGAGGCGAGTTCGGGGTCGGCGGCGAGAAGGGCGGGATGGGAAAGGGGCAGGCTCATCGAGTCCTCCGGGGCGATCGGTGACGGTCCGGTCGTGTCCCGGGGTGCCCAGGCGGGCGGCACCTCGTGGCGCTAAGGCCGCGCATCGCTTCCTCGTGGTCGGTTCCACGCTCGGCTCGCCAGTCACGATGCGCACCCCCACTCTAGCTAGTGAGACAAGGAGGACAAGATGGGATCGGGAGGCTCCGCGGAGCGGGCCATCGCCGCCGCCGAGGCCCATGGCGCGCACAACTACCATCCGCTGCCGGTCGTCGTCGCGTCCGCCGAAGGCGCCTGGATGACCGATGTCGAGGGCCGCCGGTATCTCGATCTGCTCGCCGGATACTCGGCGCTCAACTTCGGGCATCGCAACCGCCGGCTGATCGAGGCCGCCAAGGCGCAGTTGGACCGGGTCACCCTCACCTCCCGCGCGTTCCACCACGACCGCTTCGGCGCCTTCTGCTCCGAGCTGGCCGAGCTGTGCGGCATGGAAATGGTGCTGCCCATGAACACGGGGGCGGAGGCGATGGAGACGGCCATCAAGACCGCCCGTAAATGGGGCTACCGGATCAAGGGCGTACCGGACGGCCGGGCCAGGATCATCGCCGCCAGGGACAACTTCCACGGCCGGACGACCACCCTCATAAGCTGCTCCACCGATCCGGAGGCCCGTGCCGACCACGGCCCCTTCACCCCCGGGTTCTCGATCGTGCCGTACGGGGATCTGGCGGCGATGGAGGCGGCGCTGGACACCGCGCCCGAGGAGACGGTGGCCGTGCTGCTGGAGCCGATCCAGGGCGAGGCCGGAGTGGTGGTGCCGCCGCCCGGCTATCTGGCCGGGGTCCGGGAGCTGACCCGGGAGCGGAATGTGCTGTTCATCGCCGATGAGATCCAGTCGGGCCTCGGGCGCACCGGCACCACCTTCGCCTGTGAGCACGAGGGAGTGGTCCCCGATGTCTATGTGCTGGGCAAGGCGCTGGGCGGCGGGGTGGTGCCGGTGTCGGCGGTGGTGTCCTCCGGCGAGGTGCTCGGGGTGCACCGCCCCGGGGAGCACGGCTCCACCTTCGGCGGCAGCCCGCTCGCCTGCGCGATCGCCCTGGAGGTCATCGCCATGGTGCGGACCGGGGAGTTCCAGCGGCGCTCGGCCACACTGGGCGAGCTGCTCCACCGGGAGCTGGCGCTGCTCGTGGGAAGGGGAGTCGAGCAGGTGCGCGGCCGGGGGCTGTGGGCAGGGGTGGACATCCATCCGTCGCGGGGCACCGGGCGGCAGATCTCCGAGCGGCTCATGGACCGCGGAGTGCTGGTCAAGGACGCTCATGGCGCCACCATCCGGATCGCCCCGCCCCTGGTGATCAGCGAGGAGGATCTGGAGTGGGCGCTGGACCAGCTCAGGGCGGTGCTGTCCGAATGACCAGGTACGGCGCGGTGGACCTGCCCTGCTCAGAGGATCGGTTTGGTTCAGCGGATCACATGGGGGATGAAGCGCGCGTACTCATCCGTCACCAGCCCCGCCGACTCGCGGATGCCGAGCCCCGCCGCCTCGCCCTCGACGACCCAGGTGCCGAGCACCACCCGGTTGCCGTCGAAGTCGGGCAGCGGCGCCAGTTCCTGGTAGCAGCACGGCTCATCGCGGAGGACGGGCTCCTCGCCCGGCGGGTGCACCGTGACCCCGGCCCCCTCGCGGCCGAGCAGCGGCTTGGACACATAGCCGGTGGCGCGAGCCAGTTCCCGGGGGCCGTCGAGGTAGGCGGGCAGCAGATGGGGATGGTCCGGGAAGAGCTCCCACAACACGGCCAGCAGCGCCTTGTTGGACAGCAGCATCTTCCAGGCCGGTTCGATCCACAGCGTGGATCCGGTGCCGCCGCCGTTGTCGAGGGTGTCCAGCACCTGCGGGCCGAACCGGTCGGTGGTCAGCCACTCCCAGGGATAGAGCTTGAAGCAGCTCCGGATGAAACGGAACCGCTTGTCGACGAAGCGGCCCGACAGCCGGTCCCAGCCGATGTCCTCCATGGAGATCGCCTCGGTGCTGAGCCCGGCCTGGTCGGCCGTCTCACGGAGGTAGGCCACCGTCATCAGGTCCTCGCCCAGCTCGTCCCCGGCCGAATGGGCGAAGTACAGGGGCGTCCCCGGCGGCAGCAGCGCGGCCTGGGTGCGCCAGGCGTCGACCAGCCGCTCATGGAGGGAGTTCCACTGGTCGGCGCCCGGGAAGCGGTCCTCCATCCAGAACCACTGGGCGCTCGCCGCCTCCACCAGCGAGGTGGGCGTGTCCGCGTTGTACTCCAGCAGCTTCGCCGGGCCCGATTCACCGTCGTAGCGCAGATCGAACCGGCCGTAGACGCTGGGCTGTTCGGCCCGGCGGTGCCAGGACTCGGCGATCAGCCCGGCCAGCCGTGGATCGTCGATGCCGAGGTCGGCGAAGCGGCCGGTCTCGACGATATGGGCGGCAGCGGCCAGCGACATCCGGTGCAGCTCCTCGACGACCTCCTCCAGCGCCTCGACCTCGGGCAGCGAGAAGGCGTAGTAGGCGCTCTCGTCCCAGTAGGGGCGCAGCGAGCCGTCCGGGTAGCGGGTCAGCGGATAGATGACCCCCTGCTCCTCCACCGTGGACTGCCAGTCGGGGCGGGGGGCTATGGTGTGGCGCTTCATCGTGGGACGGCCCGCTCAGCCGCCGCTGGAGCCCGAGCAGCCGAAGCCGCCCCGGTCGGCCGCCTTGCCCTTGTCGAAGGTGCCGTAGTCCGCCCAGCGGCCGCTGACCTCGGAGTCGTAGTACCACTGGCCGTCGGCGCCCTTCGTGCCCCGGCTCTTCTTGGCCTTGCCGCCCGTGGTGGACGAAGAGCCCTTGCAGGCGCTGGAGTCGACGACCCGGTATCCGTTCACCGCGTCATAGCTGTTCCGGTCCACACAGCGCTTGTCCGGTTCCGAACCACAGGAGGTGAGCGCCGCCGCCAGCGCGCCCATACCGCCCAGGATCACCGTGCTCGACCGCAGTCGCCGCGTCGTCTTCCGTTCCATCCCCGTCTCCCCCGTTCCTCTCCCCCGAGAGCGTGGTCTCCCCGAGGCCGCAACCGTCCACCCTAGGGGGAGCTGCCGCGCCCATGGATGGGGGGCTCGGCCGAGGAGTGTGGGTTCGGGCCGCTGAAACGCATGGCTTCAGGGCAGCGCCCGGCACAGCGCCTCCAGGGCGCCGGTGAAGGCGTGGTCGGGCGGGGTGCCATAGGCGAACACCAACGCGTCCGGCTGCCCGCCCGGCTCCTGTTGCCGCTCCTGTTGCCGCTTCTGCCCCTGTTCGTCGCGGTAGTGGTAGCGGGACAGCCCGTCCAGCGCCAGGCCCTGCCAGGCCGCGCCCCGCACCACGGACTGCTCGGTGCCCGGCGGCAGTTGGAGCACCGCGTGCAGCCCGGCCGCGATGCCCGTCACCCGCACCCGCGGGGCGCGTTCGGCGAGCGCCGCCACCAACCGGTCGCGGCGGCGCCGGTAGCGCATCCGCATACCGCGCACATGGCGGTCGTACGCCCCGGAGTCGATGAACTCCGCGAGCGTGAGCTGGTCCAGCCTGCCCGACTCCCACTCCCCCGTCCTTTTGAGCGCCAGGAGGTCGTCCATCAGGTGGTCCGGCACCACCATCCACGCCAGCCGCAGCGCGGGCGCCAGGCTCTTGCTCGCCGTGCCCAGATAGACCACATGCTCGGGGTCGAGCCCCTGGAGCGCCCCGACCGGCTGCCGGTCGTAGCGGAACTCCCCGTCGTAGTCGTCCTCCAGCACCAGTCCGCCCACCCGCGAGGCCCAGTCGACCACGGCGGCGCGCCGGTCGGGGTCCAACGGAACGCCGATGGGGAACTGATGGGCCGGGGTGAGCAGGACGGTCCGCAGCGCGGCCGACCGGTCCAGCTCCGCCGTCCGCGCCCCCCGCTGATCGACCGGCAGCGGCACGATGCGCAGCCCGGCCCCGCGCATCACGTTCCAGTGGACGTCGAGCCCGTAGGACTCCACGGCCATCTCACGGTGTCCGGCCTTCTCCCGCACCCGGCTGAGCAGGGCCAGCCCCTGGACGAACCCCGCACAGACCACGATCCGTTCGGGCGCGGCCCGCACCCCGCGGGCGCGCGCCAGATAGTCGGCCAGGACCCGCCGCAGCTCGGGCCGTCCGGCGGGGTGGCCATAGCCGAAGGCGTCGTTCGGCGCGGCGATCAGGGCGCGCCGGGCCGCGGAGAGCCAGGCGGTCCTGGGGAAGGCCGAGACATCGGGTTGGCCCGGTCGCAGATCGTAAGTGGGCCGGGTGGCGGCCACGGCGGCGGCCGGGGGTGTGCGCGGCGGGGCGGGCTCGGGCGGCACGACGCGCTCGGCGACCCGGGTGCCCGAGCCCTGCCGGGCGGTCAGCCAGCCCTCGGCGACGAGTTCCCCATAGGCGTCGGCGACGGTGTTCCGGGCGATGCCGAGGTCGGTGGCGAGCGAGCGGGAGGAGGGCAACCGGGCGCCCGGGGCGAGCCGCCCGGTGCGGACGGCGTCGCGCAGGGCACGGATGAGCGCGACCCGCACCCCGGTCCCGCCGCCGGGCGGCAGATCCAGATGCAGATCCGTCCCCAGCCCACCCGGTCCGCCCGTGCGCTGTCCGGGTTCGCCTCTCCGAGTGGCCCATGAATCCGCCATGGAAATGGACCATACTCCTGGGCCGCCCGGCCTCTAGCGTGAAGGCATGACGACCGGAACTTCTCATGCACACGGCCCGCGGATGCAATTCGCCAAGGCGGCCCCCGAGGTCTACAAGGCCATGATCAGCCTGGACGCGGCCGCCCGGAAGGGCCTGGACCCGGCGCTGGCCGAGCTGGTCAAGACGCGTGCCTCGCAGCTCAACCACTGCGCCTTCTGCATCGACATGCACACCAAGGACGCCCGCGCGGCGGGCGAGTCCGAGGAGCGCCTCTACCTCCTCAACGCCTGGGAGGAGGCCGGCGACCTCTACACCGAGAAGGAGCAGGCCGCCCTCGCCCTGACCGAGGCCGTCACGGTCCTGACCGACGGTTTCGTCCCCGACGAGGTCTATGAGCGGGCCGCCAAGCACTTCGAGGAGCGGGAGCTGGCCCAGCTCATCGCCCTGATCCTCACCATCAACGCCTGGAACCGGATCGGTGTGACCACCCGTATGACCCCCGGTGTCTACAAGCCGAACGTGTGACCATCTGCCCCCGTCGTCGTTATTGACGACGGGGGCCGTTGT
>NZ_JAHLEM010000291.1 GCF_018883605.1 Streptomyces niphimycinicus
GATCCTCACCATCAACGCCTGGAACCGGATCGGTGTGACCACCCGTATGACCCCCGGTGTCTACAAGCCGAACGTGTGACCATCTGCCCCCGTCGTCGTTATTGACGACGGGGGCCGTTGTCCGACGTCGGAGTCATCGCATAACGCATGATGGTGACAGGCCCCCGCAAGGCAGTACGGCATGAAGGCAACACAGCCAGAAGGGGGACCCGCCAATGGGAGGTCTCGTGATGACGGCGCCACTGCCCGACCAAGAGTTCGAAAATCTGCTCGACATCCATGCCCGGCTTGAGTTGCCGGATGGAATGCGGGCAGAACTCATCGGGGGGGAGATCGTCATCTCACCGACGCCTGCGAATTTCCACAACTGGATCTTCAGCGAACTGAACGTCCAACTCGTCCGCGAGGTACCGACTCAATGGCGCCTTACCAACACCACAACGGTCTTCCTCCCCGCGACGGAAGAGAGGTTCATCCCGGACCTGCTCATCTGCGAGTCGAAAGCGCTGAAGAGTATGGAGGAATGGCAGGTCCAGGCGGGTGACGTCCTGCTCGTCGCCGAGATCACATCGCCCTCCACACGAGCGCGCGATCTCCAGGACAAGGTCAAGGGCTACGCCCACTCCAACGTGCCGATCTATCTGCTGATCGACCCGCACGACGACGAGGGCTCCACGACCGTGTATTCCGCACCGGACGGAAAGGGCCGCTACCGGGATGAGCACCGAGCGGCGTTCGGGGAGCCGGTGACGCTCCCCGAACCGCTCGGCCTCGAACTCGACACCGCGGGCTTCCTCAAGTAATCCGGTCGCCCAGGCTGCCCTGAGCGCCATCCGGGCTCAGGGCAGCCACTTCTTCCAGACGTCCGGATGCGCCTCGACCCATTCCTTCGCGGCGTCCTGGGCCGACATTCCCTTCGAGGCGATCAGCTCCGACACCTCGTTCTGGTCCTCCTTGGTCCAGTGGAACTTCTTCAGGAACGCCGACGCCTTGCCGCCCTGCTTCGCGAAGTCCGCGTTGAGGTACTTCTGAAGCGGTGTGGTCGGATAGGCACAGTCGACGGACTCGGGGTCCTTGGTGCCCTCGTTCGCGCACTTGTCGGTGTACTTGGGCAGCTTGACCTCGGCCATCGGCACCTGGTTGAACAGCCACTGCGGCTCGTACCAGTACGTCAGGAACGGCTTCTTGCCCTTGGCGAACTGCTTGATCTGGGTGATCTGCGCCGCCTCCGAACCCGAGAAGACGATCTGGTAGTTCAGCTTCAGATTCTTCACCAGCGCCTTGTCATTGGTGACATAGGACGGGGAACCGTCCAGCAACTGGCCCTTGCCGCCGCTCTCCGCGGTCTTGAAGGTCTTGGCGTACTTGTTGAGGTTCTTCCAGTTCAGCACGTCCGGATGTTTGTCGGCGAAGTACTTCGGCACCCACCAGCCGATATGGCCGGTGACGCCGAGCCCGCCGCCCGGCACGATCAGCTTCTTGTCCTTGACGTAGCGCTGTTCCTGCTCCGGGTGGCCCCAGTCCTCCAGGATCGCGTCCACCCGGCCCTGGCTGAGCGCGTCCCACGCCGGAATCTCGTCCACCTGGACGGTGTCGACCCGGTAGCCCAGCTCATGCTCCAGCAGATACTGGGCGACCGCGACATTGGCCTGGGCGCCGACCCACGACTGGACCGAGAGCGTGACGCTCTTCGCCCCGCCCACATTGGCGTACGGCGAGGACTGCTTGGTCATGTCCGCCGCGCCGCAGCCGGTCGCGGTGAACACGGCCGCGATCCCGGCGGCGGCCATCAGCAACTGCATGCGGGTGCGAGCCATCTCAAGCCCCCTTCCTGTCACGGCGTTCGGTCGGCTGGGTCACACGGTCGAGCATCAGCCCCAGGCAGACGATCGCCGTACCCGCCACCAGACCGGTCGCCAGATCGCCCTGTGCCAGGCCGAACAGCACGTCGTAGCCGAGCGCGCCGGATCCGACCAGACCGCCGATGACGACCACGGCCAGCACCAGCACCACGCCCTGGTTGACGGCGAGCAGCAGCGCCGGGCGGGCCAGCGGAAGCTGGACCTGGCGCAGTTGCTGTCCCTGGGTGGCGCCGAGCGAACGCGCCGACTCCAGCGCGGCCGGGTCGACGTTCCGGATCCCCTGGGTGGTGATGCGGATGACGGCGGGCAGCGCGTAGACGATGGCCGCGGCCGCCGCGGGGGCGCGGCCGACGCCGAACAGCGCGACCACGGGGATCAGATACACGAACTGCGGCATGGTCTGGAACATGTCCAGCACCGGTCGCATCATCCGCTCCAGCCGGGTGCTGCGCGCGGCCCAGATGCCGATCGCGAAACCGAGGACCAGCGTGACGAAGACGGCCGCCAGCACCTGGGAGAGGGTGTCCATGGACGGCTCCCACACGCCGAGCACACCGATCGCGGCCATGGCGGCGGTGGCGGTCAGCGCGGTGGCCCAGGTGCCGATCAGCCAGGCCAGCGCCGCGACGATCAGCAGCACCGCGTACCACGGGAGGCCCTGAAGCCCCTCGCGCAGCGGGTCGAGGATCCACTTGACGTAGTGCGCGGCCCAGTCGGCGGTGCCGCCGACGACCGGCACTCCGGTGTAGAGGTGGTCGACCATCCACTCCTTGAACTGGTTGACGGGCTCCTCGATGGCGACGGTCCAGCCGGTCGGCCAGGTCTGGGAGCCGGTCAGCCGTCCGACGACGGTGATGACAGCGGTGACCGCCGCGGCTCCCGCCCATGCGGGCCAGCCGCGCAGCAGCCGATGCCCGCCCTCGGCCGGGGGCTCGCCGAGCCGCTCGCCGGCCGTTCCGATGGTGCGGTCCATCACGATGGCGAGGAGCACGATCGGGAGGCCGGCGGCGAGCGCCTTACCGACGTCGACACTGGACAGCGCCTGGTAGACGCGGTCACCGAGACCGCCGCCGCCGATCACGGAGGCGATGACGGCCATGGACAGCGCCATCATGATCGTCTGGTTGATGCCCAGCAGCAGTTCCTTGCGGGCCAGCGGCAGCCGGGCGGACAGCAGCCGCTGCCGCCAGGTCGCGCCGAGCGAGGTCACCGCTTCCAGCACCCCGGCGTCCGCGCCGCGCAGGCCGAGCGCGGTGAGCCGGGCCATGGGCGGAGCCGCGTAGATCACGGTGGCCAGCACCGCACCGGGCACGCCATTGCCGAAGATCATCACGACGGGGAGCAGATACGCGAACGCGGGCAGCACCTGCATGGTGTCGAGCACCGGCCGCAGCACCCGGAACGCCCATTCCGAGAGGCCGCCGGCCAGGCCGAGCAGTCCGCCGATGATGACGGAGGCGGTGACGGCGATGGCCATCAGCGCGAGCGTCTGCATCGTGGGCACCCACATGCCCAGCAGTCCGCAGATGGCGAAGGACACCAGGGTCGTGACCGCGATCCGCACCCCGGCGACCCGCCAGGCGATCAGGGTCAGCCCGGCGGTGACACCGGCCCAGCCGAGAGCGAGCAGGGCCACATAGACGGCGCGGACACCGATGATGATGACGTTGCTGATGTGGCCGAAGAAGTAGAGAAAGATCCAGTGACTGTCACGGTTGTCGAGGATCCAGTCGCTGGCATCGCCGAGCGGTCCGGACACATCGACGGTCAGCGCATGCGGCCAACTGCCGCTCGCCCATTTGGCGTGCGCGAGCGGTATGAGCACGGCGGCGATCACCGCGAGCACCGCCAGCTTGCGCGCGGCGGGGCTGCGGACGGCGGAGCTCAGCAGGGACGGGCGCGGTTCGGCCGCCGCCGTCCCGGTGGCGGCCGGATCGGTGGCGGGGTCGGTGGAGGGGCGGGTGGCCGTGGCACTCATACGCGCCACCCGGTGCCGCCCGGCGGAGAGAGGGTCGAGGCGGTGGTCATGCCGCGGCCGCCCCCTTGCCGTCCAAGCCCGCGACGACGCTGAGCAGACAGGCGTGGTCGACGACACCCAGGCAGCGGCCGTCGTCCACCACGCGCGCGGGGCCGCCGGTGCGGGCCACGGCCTCGATCGCGTCGGCCACCGTGGTGCCCGGGGCCAGCGCGGGCCCGCCGTCCTGCTCGTCCGACGTCGCGGGGCGCATGGCGCGGCGCACGGTCAGCACCTGCTCCCGCGGAACGTCGCGGACGAAGTCCCGTACATAGTCGTCCGCCGGGGAGCCGACGATCTCCTCCGGGGTGCCGAGCTGCACGATCCCGCCGTCGCGCATCAGCATGATGCGGTCGCCGAGCCGCAGCGCCTCGCTGAGGTCATGGGTGATGAAGACCATCGTCCGGCCCTCGTCATGGTGCAGGCGGATGACCTCCTCCTGCATATCGCGGCGGATCAGCGGGTCGAGCGCGCTGAACGGCTCGTCGAAGAGCAGCACCTCGGGGTCGACGGCGAGCGCCCGGGCCAGGCCCACCCGCTGCTGCTGACCGCCGGAGAGCTGTCCGGGGCGGCGGCGCTCAAGACCGGTGAGACCGACCTTCTCCACCACCTCGGCGGCCTTGGCGCGGCGCTCGGCCTTGCCCACGCCCTGGATCTCCAGGCCATAGGCGACGTTGTCGATGACGGAGCGGTGCGGCAGCAGTCCGAAGTGCTGGAAGACCATGGCGGCGCGGTGCCGGCGCAGATCGCGCAGCCGCGTCTTGTCCATGGCCAGGACGTCCTCGCCGTCGATCTTCAGAGTCCCGGAGGTGGGCTCGATCAGCCGGGTGAGGCAGCGTACGAGGGTGGACTTGCCGGAGCCGGACAGCCCCATGACCACGAAGACCTCGCCCGGCTGGACGTCGAAGGAGACCTCGCGGACGGCGGCGGTGCAGCCGGTGCGGGCACGCAGCTCCGCGGCGGACAGCTCCGCCTCGGCGGAACCGGGGATGCGCTCGGCCTTGGGGCCGAAGACCTTCCACAGATCGCGGACCGAGAACACCGGGGCGCGCTCGCCGCTCTCGGGGATCTTGGGGGTGTCGGGCGTCTCGGGGACCAGGGTCGTGGCCATCACGCCTCACCTCCCGGCGCGAGTGTGGCAGCCCGGTCATCGGGCCTGTGCCGCTCCCGGTCGCGATCCTCGAACAGCAGCTCAGCGCACTTCTCGCCCACCATCAGGACTCCGATCATCGGGTTCACGGCCGGCATCGTCGGGAAGACGGACGCGTCGGCGATACGGACGCCGTTCAGACCCCGGATCCGCAGATCGGGGCCGACCACGGCGAGTTGGTCCGACGGGGCACCCATACGACAGGTGCCCGCCGGGTGGTACACGGTGTGCGCGACCTTGCGGGCGTATTCGCTGATCTCCTCGTCCGAGGTGATCTCCGGGCCCGGGCACACCTCGCGCTTGAGCCAGCTCGCCAGCGGTTCGGTCTTGGCGATCTCACGCGCGACCCGGATGCCGTCGACCAGCGTGCGGCCGTCGTAGTCGTCCTCGTCCGTGAAGTACCGGAAGTCGAGGGCGGGTTTGACGGACGGATCGGCGCTGGTGAGGTAGAGCCGGCCGCGGCTGCGCGGCTTGGGGATGTTGGGCGTCATCGACACGCCGTGCTCGGGCTTCTCGTAGCCCAGCCGCTCCGGATTGTCGGTGAACGGGATCTGGTAGAAGTGGAACATCAGGTCCGGGCCCCGGGATTCGGGGTCCCGCCGGATGAACAGGCCCGCGTCGGAGTCCATCGCGGAGTTGTCCGGGATCGGGCCGTCCGTCTCCCACACGATGACCGACTCGGGGTGGTCGAGCAGATTCTCGCCGACGCCCGGCAGATCGTGGACGACGGGAATGCCCAGCGCCTCCAGATCCGGCTTGGGCCCGATACCGGAGTGCATCAGCAGCCGCGGGGTGTCCACGGCGCCCGCGCAGACCAGGACCTCGGTCTCGGCCCGCACGACGATCTCCTCGCCGTCCTTGGTGCGCACATGGACGCCGGTGACCCGGCCGGTGTCGTCCAGCTCCAGCTTGTACGCCCAGGTCTCCAGCATCAGATGGAGGTTGGGCCGGTCCAGGAACGGGTGCAGATAGGCGACCGACGCCGAGGAGCGCTTGTTGTTCTCCGGGTGGTACGCGAGGTCGAAGAAGCCGACGCCCTCATGGAACGGCCGCTGGTTGAACCCCTCGACCCGCGGCACCCCGGCGGCGGACTGGGCGGCCTCGACGAAGTCCCGCGCGATCGCGTTCCGGTCCTTCTCGTCCACCGGGACGATGTTGTTGCGCAGCCGCTGGAAGTACGGGTCCATGGACTCCGCGTCCCAGCCCTCGGCGCCGGCCTCGGCCCACTCGTCCCAGTCACCCGGCAGCGGCTTGAAGGAGATCAGGGTGTTGTGCGAGGAGCACCCCCCGAGCACCCGCGCCCGGCTGTGCCGGATATGCGAATTTCCGCGTGGCTGCTCGGTGGTGGGGTAGTCGTAGTCCAAGTCCCCGCCGAGCAGCCCGAGCCAGCGGCGCAGCGTGAGCACATCGGGGCGGTCGACATCGGACGGTCCGCCCTCGATGACGGCGACACGGATGCCCGGGTCCTCGGTGAGCCGGGAAGCGATCACCGATCCTGCGGTGCCGCCGCCGATGACGACATAGTCGTATACGACAGGTACGGACATGTGGGGTTACTCCTCGCGGTCTTACCCAAACGGCTCGCGCCGGTGCGGGACGGGGGCTGCCGCCCCTGGGGGTGGGGGTGTTGCCGGGTGCCTCGGTGTCCACGGGCTGATCCCCGCCGGTCGCCGTGACGGGGTGCGGCCGGGCCCGGGCCCAGGGGGGACGAGTCCGGGCCCGGCCGACCCCGGGCGGGGCCGGCGGCGGGGGGTCAGCCGGCGAACCAGCGCACGGGGCTCGGTCGCAGGTTCTCGTAGACGTGCTTGGTCTCGCGGTATTCGTCAAGGCCCGCGGGACCGAGCTCGCGCCCGACCCCGGACTTGCCGAAACCGCCCCATTCGGCCTGCGGAAGGTAGGGGTGATAGTCGTTGATCCACACGGTGCCGTGCCGCAGCCGGGCGGCGACGCGGCGCGCCCGCGCGGTGTCGGCGGACCAGACGGCGCCGGCCAGTCCGTACTCCGTGTCATTGGCGAGTGTGACGGCCTCGTCCTCGGTTTGGAAGGACTCGACGGTCAGAATCGGCCCAAACGTCTCCTCCCGCACCACCCGCATCTCGCGATGGCACTGGTCGAGCACGGTCGGGAGGTAGAAATAACCGGTGGCCGGGCGGGCCTCGTTGGGCTCCGGCTGCTTGCCGCCGCAGCGCAGCAGGGCGCCCTCCGCCAGGGCGGACGCCACATACGCCTCGGTCTTGTCCAACTGCTGGGCCGAGACCAGCGGACCGCATTCGACACCGCCCTCGGTGCCACGGCCCAGCTTGATCTTCTCCGCGCGGCGGGCCAGCTCGGCCACGAACCGCTCGCGCACCGACTCCTCGATGATCAGCCGGGCACCGGCGGAGCAGACCTGGCCGCTGTGGATGAACGCGGCGTTCAGGGCCTGGTCGACGGCGGTGTCAAAGCCCTCGGCGGTGGCGCAGGCGTCGGCGAAGACCACATTGGGGTTCTTGCCGCCGAGCTCCAGCGCGACCTTCTTGACCGTCGGGGCGGCGGCCTGCGCGACCTTGGTGCCGCTGATCAGCCCGCCGGTGAAGGAGATCAGATCCACATCGGGGTGCTCGGAGAGCCGGGCGCCCACGGGGTCGCCCGTGCCGGTGACCAGGTTGGCCACCCCGGCCGGCAGCCCGGCCTCGGCCAGCAGCCGCACCAGATGGACGGTGGACAGCGGGGTCACCTCGCTGGGCTTGATCACAAAGGTGTTCCCGGCGACCAGCGCCGGGGCGATCTTCCAGCTCGCCTGGAGCAGCGGATAGTTCCAGGGGGTGATCATCGCGCAGACGCCGACCGGCTCGTGGACCACGACGCTGTGCACATCGGGGGTGCCCGCGTCGATGACCCGCCCGGCCGACTCGCCCGCGGCCAGGTCGGCGAAGTAGCGGAAGGCATTGGTCACGTCGTCGACGTCGACCCGCCCCTCCTCCAGGGTCTTGCCGGTGTCACGGCTCTCGATGAGCGCGACCGTCTCCCGGTCGCGCTGGAGCAGCTCGGCGACGCGGCGCAGCAGCGCCGCCCGCTCGGCCACCGGCGTCCCGGGCCAGGGGCCCTGATCGAAGGCGCGCCGCGCGGCCGCGACCGCCGCGTCGGTGTCCTCGACACCACCCTCGGCGACGACGGCGAGGGTCTTGGCGTCCGCGGGATCGAGAACCTCCCGCTGCGCCCCGGATACGGCTGCCTGCCACACGCCGTCCACATGAATGGTCTCGACTGCCGCCACGTGAATTCTGCCTTCCGGTTCTGCGAACTTTGCCGCCGGCCAAAGCCAGCAACATGGACCCCTAACCGGAAGGCGGGAACCTATGCGCGATTCGCAAGAGAAAGTGGGCCGCCTCACGTGATCCGAAGGCAGAACCTGCCACCCGGGTCATGATCGGCCGATCTGTCAAGAGCTGATGCACGTCGGTCGTGTCAGGAGGCTGTCAGGAAGCGGTGCAGTAGGAGGTCGGGCAGAAGGTGTCCATCGCCGCCTGATGGACCTCCCGCTCCTCCGCCCGGTCCCCGTCCCCGGAGGGGCCGATCACCAGCACCGCGTACATCGTGCCGTTGGGGGCGGCGAAGCGGCGGTCGAGTATCCGGCGGTGGCCGTCGCTCTTGGACTGGTACGTGTACTCGAGCTGCGCCGGGTCCGTGGCGGCCGAGCCCAGCCGGGTGAGGGCGATCTGCTCGTAGTCGCGGTGGGTGGAGGCGATCCGCTCGGCCTCCTGGGCGGACGCGTACGGCGTCGACTCGGGGCCGTGCAGCTCGAAGACCTGGATCACGGTGCTGTCGTCGGGCGAGGTGTAGTAGACGCTGGGGCCCTCGGCCGTCCGCCGCCAGCCGTCCGGGACCGCGAGATGGTATCCGGCGGGGTCGGCCTGGGTGCTGTAGCCCGCGGGCGGGGCGGCACCGGTCAGGGAGGGGGAGGACGGGGTGCCGAAGGGCGTCGCGGACGGGGACGCCCCGGTCGGCAGGTCCGTGGGGAGATCGGTGGGCCCGCTGGTCTCGGGGCCGGGTGAGGGATAGAGATCGCTCGGCTGGGAGGCGTCCGCGCTCGGCGTGGCCGTGGGGCTCTCCTGGTCCCAGGGCAGCGGCCCCGCCTGATGGCGGGAGGTGCCGTCGCCGCCGAAGGCCACCCATCCGGAAAACGCGATCCCCCCGACCAGGAAGATCGTCACCGCCAGCGCCCGCAATGCCCGCCTGACGTCCTGCCCAGGCGCTCCAGGCTCTCCCGGTCCTCCCGGCGCTCCCGGCGCTCCCGGGGCTCCCGTGGCTCCCGGTCCTCCCGGCGCTCCCCCGTCATGCATGCTCATCTATCCCCCCGATAGTGGAACTCTGCGCCCATAAGCCGATAAGCCGCGCCGACCGACATCGGTGTACCCGGTTCGAGGGTCTCCCCACCCTCCGCCACTCCACCGATACGGATATGTCGCCTTAACCGCACCGTCCTGTGCCTGACGCTGGCTGCCGCCGATCCGTGCCTGCCCTTGCCCCCGCCGGATGCGCCTGCCCCCAGTCAGGTGGCCGGGCAGTAGGCGGTGGGGCAGAAGGACGCCAGCACGATGCGCTGCCGCTCCCGCTGCTGCGGCCAGTCGTCGGCCGGGCCCGCGACCAGCACCGCGTACTGCACCTGGTCGGGACCGGTGAAGGCGCGGTCGAGTATTCGGCGCTGGCCGTACTTGGCGCTGCGGTAGCCGTACTCCAGCTCCGCGTCCGCGTCATCGCCGGGGCCGAGCCGCTTCAGCTCGTACCGCCGGTAGTCGGGGTTCTTCTTGAGCCCCGTCTCCGCCTGGCGCAGCGCCTCGTACGGGGTGATGTCGGGCTCGGTCAGTGCGAAGACCTGGATCAGGCTGCTCGCGTCGGACGATTCGTAGAACACCCCCGTATCGCGCTTGACCCGCTGCCAGCCCCTGGGCACATCCAGCCGGAACCCCTCCGCGTCGGTGGTGCGCACATAGTCCGCCGGCGGCTCCTGTGTGCTGTCCGTGGACACCGACGGCGGCGCCGAGGTCGTCTCCGAGAACGGCCCCGACGGCACGCCCGAGGGCTGCTCGGCCGACGGCGACCAGGACGAGGCCGAGGGCGAACCGCCGTCCGCCCCGGGCTTGTCGCCCCCGCCGCCCGACACCAACTTCCAGGCGCCGAACCCGATCCCGCCGACCAGCACCACGGCGAGCACCGCCAGCAGCACCGTGCCCATATGTGGATTGGGTGGTCTTCGGCCCGGGGCGGGCGGCTCCGCGCCCTCCCCCACCCAGCGCTGAGCCTCCTCGTCCCATCGACGGCCCCCCTCGCCGCCCGGTGTGCTCATCTCAGCCGCCCAGGAGCGCGCCGACCGCCTGTCCGACGGCGACGCCGGAGGCGAGCATGCCGACACTGGCGCTCGCGTCCTGCAACATCACCCGGATCCTGGCAAGTCGGCCGGCCCCGGCCCGGCCGGTGCGCTGGATCTCGTCCTGGGTCTGGTCCAGTTCATCGGAGAGCGCGCCGACCTCCGGGCTCGGGACCACCCGTCGCAGATCCTCGGCGAGCTGTCGGACGGCCTCCAGCAGCTCCTGATAGGCGGGGTCGCAAGAAGCCTCCCCCTGCCGTCCGTTCACAATGTGGTTGTGGTCGCCGATGCCGATGGCGCTGCCGCTCACCTTGCCGAACCTGATGTCCCCGAATGTGCGCCCGCCGCCGCCCGCCGGGCCCGCACCGCCACCGCTCGCGCCGCCACCGCTCGCGCCCGCCGTGTGGTCCGCACCGCCGCCGCCCACGCCGCTGCCGTCCTCCGTGTCAGCCATCGCCATGGCCGCCTCCCGCTCCATTGGTTCCGGTGGTGTTGCTGATGGTGTTGTGGTCACCGAAGCCGAAGGCGCTGTTCGCCGCGGACTCGATGAAGACCCCGCCGCCGCTCACATTGATGACCTTCTGCTCGAACTCGCCGGTCTCCCAGCCGGCTTCGTCGAGCGCCCTCCGCACGCCATTGGCCACTCGGTCCTCGACGCTCTTCAGATAGCGGCTGACATCCATCTCCTGGAAGAGCGATGCGCCGGCGTCGCTGCCCAGCTCCCGCACCGAGGTCCAGGGCCCGTCGGGGATGGCCGCCTCATAACCCCCCGCGTACATCCGCCAGACGAAGGCGGCCGAGCGGAAGGCGTGGATGACCGCCCAGCCCGCCGCCGTGGGTGTCCGCCCGAGCGCCCAGACCGCCTTGCCCGGCAGTCCGCCGCGGCGGTGGGAGTCGGAGAGCCGGTCGACCGCCCGGAAGTCCGGGCGGATCGGGCGCAGCACATGCGGCGCGAACTCCAGCATCAGCATGCCGCCCTGCGTATGCACCCGCACGAAGACGGTGGTGACCACCTCTTCCCGCCATGCGCCGACGCGAATGCGCAGAAAGTGCCGGCGGATCTCTCCGCCCTCCTCGACGGCCTCCGCCCGCTCCCGCGCGAAGTCCGCCTCGCCGTACGGCACGAAGGAGCGGCTCCGCAATCCGGTGACCTTGAGGAAGACGCATTCGTCCAGCTCCAGGCCGCGCAGCCGGTCGCGGCTCGCGGCGGCTGGCCGGGCGGTGCCTGGGACAGGGGCCGTGCCCTGGACAGCGGCGGTGCCCTGGGTCGAGGGGGTGCGCAACTTCTCGACCAGCGGGCGGATTCGCTCCAGGATCACGCGGTTGTCCAGCGGCGCCGGCTCGTCGCCCTCTCGTGGCCGCAGCTCGACGGCGAGGGTCCAGGTGTCATGCGCCATGCCGGCGCCGAGGAAGGGGTGCCGATCGTGGTAGAGGATCACCGGTGAGTGCTGCTCGCGGCGGATCAGGGCCCGCACCCGCTGGAAGCGCCCGCCCTCGAATCGCTCCGCGGGATCCGCGGCGAGGTCGGCGAAGGTCTCCGGCTCCAGGTCGGTGGCCAGCACCCGGGCCACATGCTCACGGTGCAGGGCGACCGCGGTGGCCATCATGGCCGGGATCACCAGCGCGAACCAGGCGGCGCTGGTGTCCGACCCGGTCGCCAGGGCCGGTGCGATGCCCTGAAGCCCGCTCGTGGCGGGCTCGCCGGTGAACGCCTGCGTCAGGGCGGAGACCGTATAGGACAGCAGGATCAGACAGCCGAGCAGCCGCAGCACCGCGGCCGCCCGCCGCCGGGTGACGGTGACCCCGTCGGCCCCGGGATAGTCGGCGCGGAAGGGGCCCATGGCGCCGCCTCTGGCCCAGGACGCCAGCAGAAGCAGCGCACAGGACGCCAGGAACAGATAGAAGAAGCCCTGCGCCAGCAGAAAGTCCAGCCCCCATAAGGACACCAGCAGCGCGGTCCAGCATGCCTCCAGACGGCGGGCGCGCAGCGCGTGCGCGAGCACCCGGGCCGCGTCGATGCCCAGCGAGGGCGCCACGGCCCGCTCCTCGTGGACATACAGCTCGTCCAGGACCGCGTCCCGGAAGTCGTCGTCCAGATAGGCGCCCGCGCACAGCAGCCGGGTCGCCTCGCTGGTGGCGTAAGGGGACGCATCGTCGGCGGCGCGAGAAGAGGGGACGGCCGATAAAGGCTCCGGCCGCGGCTGCGGCAGCCGAGACGAGTGGTCGCCCAAAGAATGATCACCGCGCGTGTTGGCCATGTTTCCCCCCGAGGCCGTAGCAACTACCTCCACGCTAAGGGAAGATGGCCCACGATTACAGTGAATGGCCGAAGGGTCACACTCCGGAGTGAATACCGGAGTGTGACCCTTCGGAATCGGCCTCGGTGAGGCGCGTCAGATCAGGCCGAGGCCCCGCACGGCCTCGCGCTCCTCCTCGAGCTCCTTCACCGACGCGTCGATGCGGGTCCGCGAGAACTCGTTGACGTCCAGGCCCTGGACGATCTCGAACTTCCCGTTCGCGGCGGTGACCGGGAACGAGGAGATCAGGCCCTCCGGCACCCCGTACGAGCCGTCGGAGACCACACCGGCGGAGGTCCAGTTGCCGGCGTCGGTGCCGTTGACCCAGGTGTGGACGTGGTCGATGGCGGCGTTGGCGGCGGAGGCGGCCGAGGAGGCGCCGCGCGCCTCGATGATCGCGGCACCGCGCTTGGCGACGGTCGGGATGAAGGTGTCGGCCAGCCACTGCTCGTCGTTGACGACCTCGGCGGCGTTCTTGCCCGCGACCTCGGCGTGGAAGACGTCCGGGTACTGGGTGGCGGAGTGGTTGCCCCAGATCGTCAGCTTCTTGATCTCGCTGACCGGGGCGCCGGTCTTCTTCGAGAGCTGCGACAGGGCGCGGTTGTGGTCCAGCCGGGTCATCGCGGTGAAGCGCTCGGCCGGTACGTCCGGCGCGGCGGCCTGCGCGATGAGCGCGTTGGTGTTGGCCGGGTTGCCCACGACCAGGACCTTGATGTCGTCCGCGGCGTGGTCGTTGATGGCCTTGCCCTGCGGCTTGAAGATGCCGCCGTTGGCCTCCAGCAGATCGCCGCGCTCCATGCCCTTGGTGCGCGGGCGGGCGCCGACCAGCAGGGCGACGTTCGCACCGTCGAAGCCCACGTTCGGGTCGTCGGAGATGTCGATGCCCTGGAGGAGCGGGAAGGCGCAGTCGTCGAGCTCCATCGCGGTGCCCTCGGCGGCCTTCAGCCCCTGCGGGATCTCCAGGAGACGCAGCTTGACCGGCACGTCCGCGCCGAGGAGCTGACCGGAGGCGATGCGGAAGAGCAGCGCGTAGCCGATCTGGCCGGCCGCGCCGGTGACGGTGACGGTGACGGGAGTGCGGGTCATGGCGGTCTCCTGCGCTGTGTTGTCAGTCCAAGATCTCTTGGTGTCGAGATACCTGCGTCAGGCTATCCGACGGCACCTGGCCCAGGTTCTCTCGGGCCACTGTGTAACCGCTCACCGCGCGTTCCGTCCCCGCGCACTTGGGCGGCCGCCTGCCAGGAGGGGGAGTGCAGGCGGCCGCCCAGTGCCGCACCCGTGGGGGGCTCGGACAGCGCCTGCCCCGATTCCCCCGGCCCATTCCCCCCGTTTCCGAATTCCCCCGGACGGGCTTCCCTCGCCCGCGCTCACCCCTGCGCGCCAGGGGCCGTGCAGGCCCGCGTACCGCCCGTGAGCGTGGCGCATGCGGTGGTCCGCGCGGTGGCGTCCACCGAGATCATCTTGGTGTAGGCGTCGCCGTCGGTCCCGGCCCTGCTGTTCTGCGCGCGGGCCGCACCGCCCCTCGTGCCCGGCGCCTTGATCTTGATCACATCGTCCGGGGCCGCCCGGGTGATACGGGCCCAGGCCGCCCGGCAGGTCTTGCTGTAGCGGACCTCGACATACGCGGTGCCGACGGTGACGTCCGCGGTGGTCGTCGCGGCGGCGCCGCACCCCATGACCTGCGGATCCTGACCGTCGCAGTCCTCCCCCGCGCACTTCACGCCCGCCGGCAACTGACGCGCGCTGGTGGCCGGTGCGGTGGTCGGCCTCTGGCCGCGCTTCTCGCCGTCGCCGCCCGCGTCGATCAGCAGGACGGCGCCGGCGACGAGTAAGAGCGCGCCGACAAGCCCCCCGGCGAACAGCGCGACACGCTTGCGCCCCGTCCCGGAAGGCGACGGCGGCCCCGACGGGAAGGTCGGCGGTGACGGAGGGGACGAGACGCGCGACGGCGGCCCGGAGGAGCCCGGTGCCCGCTCGGCCGGCGGCGCCGCGGGAGCCGAGAACACCGGAGCCGTCGCGACCAACGGCTGCTCAGGTTCCGGCGGTTCGACGCTCGACCGCTCCTTCCCCGAGGGACGGCCGTTCTTCCGCGCGCCCACCCCCTGCGCCGCCGGGTCGAACTGCTCGATGGCGGCCCGCGCCTGCGCGACGCTGATGGCCTCCATCGTGACGTCGTGCCGCATCTCGGAGCGGCTCCAGGCCCGCTCCGCCAGCTCCCACAGCGTGCCGAGGTGATGGACGTCGGCGCCCGTGGCCTCGGCCAGGGCCTCCACCGCTCCCTGCGGGGGCAGCGGCCGTCCGCCCAGATAGCGCTCCCATGAACTCTTGCTGTAGCCGGTGCGGTCGGCGACGGCGACCACGCTCAGCCCGCTGCGCTCGACAATCGTGCGCAACTGACCGGTGAACTCCTGTACCTGCGGATCGAGTCCCTCCGGCAGGTCCCTCCAACGAGGCATTGCCTCCCCCTGTCCCCCCGCACGTGCCTGTCAATCTCCCGCGCTACGCCCCCTGTTGGCGCCTCCGGGCCCCGAACCGACTACCCAAAGGGACGCCTTGCCCCAGGATGTCAGCTCCTCCATCGGGGGCGCATCGGAGCATTTCGTGCACCGGTGCGTACTCCACCGCGCCCGGCTCGTCGTTGCACGGCCGAGACCTCGTGCTGGAACGGTCACTTCCGCGCCACAGGGTCCCGACGGTCATTGATCCGGCACAGTCCACACACAACCCTGATTACCAGGCGGCCCGTCCTTCCACGGGGGAGAGGACGGGCCGCCGTTTCACGCCGTCGGCTAACGGACCGTGAAATGCACCACGTCGTCCAGGAACGGAATCGACACCCACGGATCCGGCTGGGCCATCAGGGACAGCAGCACGATCGCCGCGCCCAGCAGCCCGTAGGTCAGCATGTCGGTGAAGCGCGACCGCACCGCGAGCATCCCCACCTCGGGCAGCGCCCACCGTATGAAGGCGCCCGCCAGCAGGGACAGCCCGATCAGCACCGTGCCCGCCCGGAACGCGTCCAGGGCGACGATCAGCAGCCCCAGACCCACCCCGCCCATCACCGTGAGCAGCGGCCACTGCCGGGCGGGCGCCGGGGCGGCACCGGGCGCGGCCCGGCCGCCGCCCTCCG
>NZ_JAHLEM010000292.1 GCF_018883605.1 Streptomyces niphimycinicus
TCGGAGATCGCCCGGGACAACTTGCCGTTCTTGAGCATGTTCCGGACGGTGAGATCCTCGATCACGAGCGTTTGGTTCTCACGCACGAGTCGAGTGGTCAGCTTGTGCAGATGGTCACGGCGACGATCGGCGATACGGGCGTAGACCCTGGCGACCTTGCGGCGTGCCTTGGCCCGGTTGGCGCCGTCGCCCCTGGCCTTGCGGGCGAGGTCGCGCTGGGCGCGGGCGAGGCGGGCGCGGTCGCGCCGCTCGTGCCTCGGGTTGGCGATCTTCTCGCCCGTGGACAGGGTGAGCAGGTGGTCGAGCCCGGCGTCGATACCGACCGCCGAGCCGCTGGCGGGAAGCGGCCGGAGGACGGGGTCCTCGACGAGGAGGGAGACGAACCAGCGCCCGGCCGCGTCCTGGGAGACGGTCACCGTGGACGGGAGGGCGCCTTCCGGCAGGGGACGCGACCAGACGATCTCCAGCGACTGGTCCATCTTCGCCAGCGTCAGCTTCCCCTCCCGGAACCGGAACGCGCTGGAGGTGTACTCGGCGGACTTGCCGGACTTCTTACGCGACTTGAACCGCGGGTACTTCGACCGCTTGGCGAAGAACGCGGTGAACGCCGCCTGGAGATGCCGCAGAGCCTGCTGGAGCGGAACCGAGGACACATCGTTGAGGAAGGCCAGTTCCCCGGTCTTCTTCCACGCCGTCAACATGGCCGACGTCGCATTGTAGTTGACCCGCTCCTGACGCAACGTCCACGCCTCAGTACGGGCCGCGAGCGCCATATTGTAGACCTTCCGCACGCATCCGAACGTACGCGACAGCTCCGCTGCCTGCGCATCGGTCGGATAGAAGCGGTACCGATACGCCCGCTTCACGTGAGTGGCCATGGC
>NZ_JAHLEM010000293.1 GCF_018883605.1 Streptomyces niphimycinicus
TCAGCTAGTGACTGCCTGACGGATTGTCAGTGGCGGACGCCGAATCGCCCCGGCGGCGATTCCGCTTTCCCTGCCCTGCTCCGCAGGAGTCCGATTCCTCCCCCGCCTGAAGGCGGGGGTTTCCTCGGAGGCTCCCGATGAACGTGTGCCGCGGGCCGAGAGCTTGGCACTGTTCGACGCCCTGGCCTCGGCCGAGAAGACGCTGCACGCCAACCCCGGCAGACACGGGGACGTCCCGGCCTTCGAGCTGGACAGCGCGCTGCGCTTCTTCGCCCGGCACCTCGGCTGAGAGTGCCCCGGCACGGCCGCGCCGATCGCGGCGCGGCCGTGCCAAGGGGGCTCAGGTGATCCCGGCGTATTCGCGGAACTCCCAGTCGGTGACGTATCGCTGGAATCTGGCCAGCTCATCGCGCTTGAAGGTGAGGAACGCGGCCACGAAGGGCTTGCCGAGCACGTCGATGAGCCGGTCGTCGGCTTCGAGGGCGTCGAGTGCCTGGCCGAGGCCGGTCGGCAGCGCGGCGGCGGTGCCCATGTCGTGGCCCTGGCCGGTCATCGGCGCCGGGGGCTCCTCGGCGGCGGCGATGCCCAGGTGGGCCGCGGCGAGCACACCGGCGATGGCGAGGTAGGGGTTGGCGGTGGCGTCGCCGAGGCGCACTTCCAGGCGGGTGGCGCCGCCGCGCTCGGGCGGGATGCGCACCAGGGCGTTGCGGTTGTCCAGACCCCAGTTGATCAGCCAGGGGGCCGTCGTGTCCGGGCCGAAGCGCTTGTACGAGTTGACGGTGGGGTTGAGGAGCGCGGAGAGCGCGGGGGCGTGGGCGAGCACCCCGGCCAGGGCGTGGCGAGCCGTGGCGGACAGGCCATGGGCGCCCCGGGGCGCGTCGAACACATTCCGGCCCTCGGCGTCGACCAGGGAGAGGTGGAGGTGGAAACCCGAGCCGCCGCCGTCGTTGAACGGCTTGGCCATGAACGTGGCCAGCCTGCCCTCCGCATGGGCGAGTTCCTTGATGGCGGCCTTGAAGCGAAAGGCCCGGTCGGCGGCGTCCAGCGCCTCGCAGTGGCTGAGGTTGATCTCGAACTGACCGCTGTCGAACTCCCGGTTGCCGCCGCTGACATCGAGCCCGAGGGCATGCAGCGCCCGGACGGTCCGCAGGAGATGCCCGTCCGGGTCGCCCTTGCGGCCGGTCGTATAGACATGGCCCGGGGCGGGGGCGTAGCGCCGCCAGCCGCCGGGCGCGGCCGGGTCCGGGTCGAGCAGGACGTACTCCAGCTCCGGACCCACGACCGCGGTCAGATCCCCGTCGATCAGCAGGCCGATGACCTGACGCAGCAGATCCCGTGGCGATTCGGGCACCGGCAGTCCGGTGGCCGGGTCCCGGACGTCGCCGATGCACCCGGCCACACCCGGTTCCCACGGCAGTGCGACGAGCGTGGTGAGGTCGGGGCGTACGAGGATGTCCGGCATACCGGCTTCGAGACCGCCCGGGATATACGAGTGATCGCCCCGTGCGCCCGTGTGATACACGGCGCGGCTGAAGGCGAGTCCATGGCCGACCGCATGGGGCAGATGGTGCAGCAGGATGTCCCGGCCGCGTTCGGAGCCCAGCATGTCGGGATAGGCGACCCGTACGACATCGATGCCCTCGGCGGCGAGTGCCTCGGTCCGCCGGCGGACGCGGTCGGCTGTCTCGGCGCTCAATGGTCGCTCCGCAAAAGTTATTTGATGCCAAACGGGAGGGCCCACACGATACGAGGCGGCCGGGCCGTCCACAAGGGATCGCCGCGATGCCACCAGGATGCGAACGCCCCGGCGCCCGGCGCACCCGGGGCTACATTTGATCGCGAACGAATGACCCGGCGGCCCTTGCCGCCCGCAGCCGAGGAGGATGCCATCGTGCCCGGGCGCCGCCGATCCATCACCGAGACCGAACAGGCCGTCCAGGAACGGCTCGGTGGCTTCGAGTTGCAGCGCGAACAGATGGCCGCCGTCGCCAATATCCACCGCGCCGCCGCGGCCGTCCGCCAGCATCTGGAGAACTCCGTGCTGCGCCCGCACGATCTGACCTGGACCGGCTTCGTGGTGCTGTGGGTGCTGTGGATCTGGGGCGAGGCGGAGACCTGGTCGGTCGCGGAGGAGGCGGGCGTCTCCAAGGGGACGCTGACCGGGATCGCGCGCACTCTCGAATCACGCCATCTGGTGGCCCGCGCGCCGCACCCCGACGACGGCCGGCGTGTGCTGCTCTCGCTGACCCCCGAGGGCGAGGAACTCATGGAGCGCCTCTTCCCCTCGTTCAACGCCGAGGAGGCGTTCGTCGCCACCCCGCTCAGCGCCGAGGACTGCCTGCGACTCGCCAACGGGCTGCGCGCCATCGTGGCCCAACTGGAGGAGCACGGCGAGGAGCGCCGACGGCAACTGCTCGACGGAAGGGATCTGGCCCCGCGCCGCTCGGGCCGCCGCTCCCGCCAGTGACCACGCCCGGGGCGGCGCGGTCCCCGATCGCCGAAGGCGGCAACCTTGACCCCGCCCGGTGGCGGAGCTAGCTTGTTTGGGGCCAAACAAGCTGGAGGTTCGGGACATGCCCCAACAGCCGGACAGCGCTGTGCACGAGGCACGGATCGCCGGCGTCGCCGTCGACACCCGGCACTGGATCGGCGGCCGGCGCGTGGCGTCCGCCGACACCTTCCCCGACCTCTCGCCGATCGACGGCAGCACCCTCGCCCGTATCGCCCGCGGCGGCCCCACCGAGGCCGAAGCCGCCGTGGCCGCCGCGAAGGCCGCCTTCCCCGGCTGGGCCGCCACTCCCCGGGCCGAGCGCGCCCGCATCCTCCACGCCATCGCCGACGGGGTGGAAAAGCGCCTCGAAGAGCTGGCGATCGTGGAGACCACCGACAACGGCGCGCTTCTGCGCTCGCACCGCCGGGGGGTGATGCCACGCGTCGCCCGCAACTTCCGCTTCTTCGCCGACCGGCTGCCGGCACTGGGCCACGAGGACTTCACCACGCACACCGGCGGCCCCGCCGCGCCCGGCCACACCAACCATGTGAGCTGGGACCCGGCAGGCCCCTGTGTGCTGATCACCCCGTGGAACGCCCCGCTGATGCTGGCCACGTGGAAGGTCGCCCCGGCCCTGGCCGCCGGGAACACGGTGGTCCTCAAGCCCGCGGAGTGGTCCCCGCTGACCGCCTCGCTGCTCGCGGACATCGCCGCCGAGGCGGGACTGCCGCCCGGTGTGCTCAATGTCGTCCAGGGCCACGGGGCCGAGATCGGCGACGACCTCACCTCCCACCCGGACGTCCGCCGGATCGGTTTCACCGGCTCGGTGGCCACCGCCCGGCGCATCGCCGCCTCGGCCGCGCCGAACCTGACCCCGCTGAGCCTGGAACTCGGCGGCAAATCACCGCTGTTGGTCTTCGCGGACGCGGATCTGGAGCTGGCCGTCGACCTGGCCGTGGAGCAGTTCGACAACGCCGGGCAGGTGTGTCTGGCCGCCACCCGCCTCCTTGTCGAGGAGTCGATCGCGGACGCGTTCACCGAGCGCTTCGTGGCGAAGGCCGCCCGGTTGCGGCAGGGCGATCCGCGCGAAGAGGCCACCGACATCGGGCCCACCATCCACCCCCGCCAGATCGAGCGGATCGACGGCTTCGTACGGCGGGCGGTCGCGGCCGGTGCCCGCGTGGTCTTCGGCGGCGGCTCCCACGCCCGGCTCGGCGGGCTCTACTACCGCCCGACGCTCCTCACCGATGTCGCCCAGGACTCGGAGGTGGTCCAGGAGGAGGTCTTCGGCCCGGTCCTGACCCTCCAGACCTTCGTGGACGAAGCGGAGGCGGTCCACCTCGCCAATGACACCCGCTTCGGGCTGGCCGCCACCCTCGCCACCGGCGACCACCGGCGTGCCGAGCGGGTCACCGCCCAGTTGGTGGCGGGCACGGTCTGGGTCAACTGCTTCTTCGTACGCGACCTGCGGGCGCCCTTCGGCGGCTCCCGCCTCTCCGGCGTCGGCCGCGAGGGCGGCGCCTGGAGCTTCGACTTCTACTGCGACCTGAAGAACCGTGTGCTGGCCCCGAAGGGATTCCACGACCATGGGTGAGATCGTCGGGGCGGGGCTGCTCGCCCATGTGCCCACCATCGTGCTCCCGGAGGAGACCCGCCGCGAGCTGAACGACGGCAAGGAGATCACCCTCGTCACCGGCCTCCGCCGGCTCCGCGAGGACGTCTTCGCACGCGACGGCTACGACACGGTCGTCGTCCTGGACTCGCACTGGGCCACCACGGTCGAGTTCGTCGTGACGGCCCAGCCGCGCCGTGCCGGGCTGTACACCTCCGAGGAGCTGCCGCGGGGCATGTGCCGGATGCCGTACGACTTCCCCGGCGACCCCGAACTCGCCCACGCCATCACGCGCTTCGCCGACGCCCACGCCACCTTCATCACCGCGATCGACGACGCCTATCTGCCGATCCAGTACGCCACCGTCAATCTGTGGAAGTTCCTGGGCGAGGGCCTGCCCGGCAAGCGGTGGATGACGATCGGGGTGTGCCAGACCGGCGACATGGAGGACCACCTCCGGCTGGGCCGGGCGCTGGCCGACGGCATCGCCGCCACACCCGGCCGCCGTGTTCTCCTGATCGCCTCCGGCGCCCTCTCGCACACCTTCTGGCCGCTGCGCGAGATCCGGGACCACGAGTCCAGCGACCCGCGCCATATCTTCACCCCCGAGGCGAGGGCGGCCGACGAGGAACGCATCGCCTGGTTCAAGGAGGGCCGCCACGACAAGGTCCTGGACACCATGGACACGTTCTGGACGTACCGGCCCGAGGCGAAGTTCTTCCACTACCTGATGATGGCCGGTGCGCTCGGCGAGCGGGCGTGCGTCGCCCGGGCCTGCCAGTACGGCACGTACGAGAACGCCGTCGGCACCGGTCAGGCCCACCTCTGGTTCGACCGCCCGGCCGGCGGCTGGACCGGCGCCGGCCCGCCCGCCGCCACCGTGCCCGCCCCGCACCGCCCCGTCTGAGGAGAGCCGACATGCCCGAATACCGCCGTATCCTCCTCGACGGGGCCGTGGTGGAGGCCGTCCGCGAAGGCGACGCACTGGTCACCGGCGACGGCCGCCGCGTCGCGGCCGGGGAGGCCCGGCATCTGCCGCCCGTGGTCCCCTCCAAGGTGATCGCCGTCCATCTCAACCACCTCAGCCGCGTCGCCGAGTTCCAGGCCCGGCTTCCCGCGGCCCCCACGTACTTCCACAAGCCCACCTCGGCGCTCAACTCCCACCAGGGCGCCGTCGTCCGCCCCGAGGGCTGTAAGTGGCTCAACTACGAGGGCGAGGTCGCCATCGTCATCGGGAGGACCACCCGGAACATCGCGCCCGAGCAGGCGGCGGAGCACATCGCCGGTTACACGATCGCCAATGACTACGGCCTGCACGACTTCCGGGACACCGACGCCGGTTCGATGCTCCGCGTCAAGGGCTCCGACACCCTGTGCCCGCTGGGTCCCGGGCTGGTCACCGACTGGGACTTCCACGGCAAGTACCTGCGCACCTACGTCAACGGCGAGCTGGCGCAGGACGGCTCCACCGACGAGATGAAGTGGGATATGCACTACCTCGTCGCCGACATCGCCCGCACCATCACCCTCTGCCCCGGCGACGTCCTGCTCTCCGGGACGCCCGCCAACTCCCGCCCCGTACGGCCCGGCGACGTCGTGGAGGTGGAGGTGGAGGGCCTGGGCCGGCTCACCAACCACATCGTCACCGGCCCGGCCCCCATCCGCACCGACGTCGGCGCGCAGCCCACCGAGTCGGAGGAGGTCCGGTCCACCGCCCTCGGTGGCGACTGGGAGTTCCGCGGCATCCGCCCGCCCAAGCGGCCCTGAAGCACAGCTCGTCGTGACCAACTCGCCGTGACCAACTCGTCGTGACCAAGGAGTGGACCATATGGATCTGAACGGCTGGCTCGCCACGGCCCTGGCGTCGAACGCCGACTGGGCGAAGACCTTCGGCCCCTACCAGGCCCATCCGGCGCTGGCGGTGGACGACGACCGGTTCGCCGCCGCGTTCGAGGTCTTCACCGAGCGGCTCAAGGACAACTACCCCTTCTTCCACCCCCGTTACGCGGGCCAGATGCTCAAGCCACCGCATCCGGCGGCGGTGGTGGGCTACCTCACGGCGATGCTGGTCAACCCCAACAACCACGCCCTGGACGGCGGCCCGGCCACCGCCGAGATGGAGCGGGAGGCCGTTCAGCAGCTCGCCACGATGTTCGGCTACGACACCCACCTCGGGCATCTGACCACCAGCGGCACCATCGCCAACCTCGAGGCGCTCTTCGTGGCGCGCGAACTGCACCCCGGCAAGGGCGTCGCCTACAGCACCGAGGCTCATTACACCCACGGCCGGATGTGCGGTGTGCTGGGCGTGGAGGGCCATCCGGTCCCGGTCGACGACCTCGGCCGCATCGACCTCGACGCGCTGGAGAGCCTGCTGCGGACCGGCACCGTCGGCACCGTCGTGCTCACCGCCGGCACCACCGGACTCGGCGCCGTCGAGCCCATCCACGAGGCGCTGGCGCTGCGCGAGCGCTACGGTGTGCGGATCCACGTCGACGCCGCCTACGGCGGTTTCTTCACCCTGCTGGCCGGGGCGGAGGGCCCCGAGGGCCTGCCCGAGGAGCCGTGGCGGGCCATCGCCGAGGCCGATTCCATCGTGGTGGACCCGCATAAGCACGGGCTCCAGCCGTACGGCTGCGGCGCCGTGCTGTTCCGTGATCCCTCGGTCGGCCGGTTCTATCTGCACGACTCGCCGTACACCTACTTCACCTCCGAGGAGCTGCACCTCGGCGAGATCAGCCTGGAGTGTTCGCGGGCGGGCGCGGCGGCCGCCGCCCTGTGGCTCACGTTCCAGGTGATTCCGCCCACGCGCGAGGGGCTGGGGCAGTCGCTCGCGGCGGGTCGGCGCGCGGCGCTGCGCTGGGCCGAACTCATCGCGGAATCCGAGCACTTGGAGCTGTACCAGGCCCCGGAACTGGATATCGTCAGCTACTTCCCGGTGACCGAGCCCGCCACGCTGTCGCAGATCGACGCGTCCAGCGCCCGGATCCTGCGGGAGGGGATGACGGACGGCGACCCGGTCTTCGTGAGCACGATGCGTCTCGGCGCGGATCGTCTGACGGCCCGCCATCCGACGCTCATCCGGGACGCGGACGGTGCGCGCGTGCTGCGCAGTGTGCTGATGAAGCCGGAGTCCGAGGGCTATGTCGACCAGCTCCACGCCCGCCTGGAGCGGCTGGCACGTGGATGACGGTCACCCCCAGCTCATCCGTGTCAGGAGCGTGACGGCATGACCAGCGTGCACGGCTACTTCCCGCCCAAGACCGCCACCGGCGCCTCGGCCCTCATCCCCTCCCCGCCGTGGCACTATTCCGGCGACCTGCTCACCATCGAGTACCGCACCGACCCGGCGCGCGTGCGCGAGCTGCTGCCCGAGCCGCTGGAGCCGGCCGTCGAGGATCCGGGAGCGGTCGCGCTGATCTGGGCCGACTGGCAGTCCTGTGCGACCGGCGGACGGGAGCTGCTGGACCCGGTGCGCTCCCAGTACAAGGAGACCTTCGCGGTCGTCCGCTGCACCTACCGGGGCCGGACGTACTCGCGCTGTGTCTACATCTGGGTCGACAAGGACTTCGCGATCGCCCGCGGACTGCATCAGGGCTATCCGAAGAAGCTCGGCTCCATCCATCAGACCCGCCCCCATCCGTACGGACCCGCCCCGCGCATCGAGGCGGGCGCCCGGTTCGGCGCGACCCTCGCCGCGGCCGACCGGCGCCTCGCCCAGGCCGTGGTGACCCTGCGCGAGCCGTCGGAGACCGGCGGCTTCGTCAACGGCCACCCCATGGCCCACCACCGCTGGCTGCCCTCGATCGAGAACGGCGAGGGGCTCGCCCTCGACGAGCTGGTCGAGTCCGGCGCCGCCTCCTTCGAGGGCGGACAGGCGTGGGTCGGCGACGCCGAGCTGGAGCTGTTCGAGGCGCCCACCGAGGAGCTGGCCCGGCTGGAGATCCATGAGCCGATCGCCGCGTACTACCGCCAGGTGGGCGTGGTCTGGGACGGCGGCCGGCTGCTGGAGTCGGGCACCTCGGGCACCTCGGGCGCCCGGTAGAAACCCCGTCTGCGACGATCTCCGCGTGGACTACCCGAACGACCAGGCCCCCGGCGCCCCCGTCCGCTCCGGCATCCCGGAGCACGGCCGCGTGCCCAAGTACTACGCCGTCAAGGCCCAGATCGACCGGCTCATCGACGAGTTGGGCGAGGGCTCCCCGATCCCCACCGAGCGTGATCTCTCCGAGCGGTTCGAGGTCGCCCGGGAGACGGTGCGCCAGGCGCTGCGCGAGCTGGTGCTGGAGGGCAAGCTGCGGCGGCAGGGGCGCGGCACGGTGGTCGCGGGGCCCAAGCTGGCGCAGCCGCTGTCGCTGGCCAGCTATACCGAGGGCGTACGGCGCCAGGGGCGCACCCCGGGCCGTGCGCTGGTCACCCTCGACCGCTTCCCCTGCCCCGACGCACTCGCCGCCGAGACCGGCCTGACGCGCGGCGAGCCCGTCTGGCATCTGGAGCGGGTCCTGCTCGCGGATGACGAGCGGGTCGGTCTGGAGAGCACCTACGTGGCCGAGGCGCGCGTGCCCGATCTGGACACCGCCTTCGATCCGGACTCCTCCTTCTACGCCTATCTCGCCGAGCGGGGCATCGCCTTCGGCGACGCCGACGAGCGGATCGAGACCGTGCTGGCCACACCGCGCGAGGCCCTGCTCATCGGCACCCCGCCGGCCCTGCCGATGCTGCTCATCCACCGCGTTTCGCGGGACACCGCGGGCCGTCCGCTGGAGCGGGTGCGCACGCTGTACCGGGGCGACCGGTTCTCCTTCACGACACATCTGAGCGGCTGAAAAATACCCCTTTGCCCCTCCTTGTCGCATCACAAAAAGATAACGGGTCTAGCCCAAATGTGATGCCCGGTTCACGCTTTCGTTGACAGCCGGATTCCTCCGGTTCCCCAAACCCCTGGAGCGTGAACGCCGTGAGAGTGATAGTCGTCGGAGCCGGCGTGGTGGGCACCATGCACGCCTGGCACGCAGTGGAACGCGGCCATGAGGTCGTACAGATCGAGCGCGAGACGGAGGCTCGCGGCGCCTCGCTGCGCAATTTCGGCCAGATCTGGGTGAGCGGCCGAGCGGGCGGCGAGGAGCTGGACACCGCGCTGCGGGCCCGGGAGCTGTGGGAGGACATCGGCGGCCGCGTTCCGGCGCTGGGCTTCCGTGCGAACGGTTCCCTGACCCCGGTCCGCGGCGAGCTGGAGCTGGCCGTCGCCGAGGCCGCGGTGGCCCGCGCGGACGCCGCCGCGCGCGGCTACAAGCTGCTGACCGCGGACGAGGCACGGGCCCTCAACCCGGCCCTGCGCGGGGAGTTCGACGCCGCCCTGTACTGCGAGCGGGACGCGGCCGTCGAGCCGCGCACCGCCCAGCTCGCCCTGCGCGCCGAGTTGCTGGGCTCCCCGCGGTACACCTTCCTGCCCGGCCGCGAGGTCCGGGAGGTGACCGGCGAGCGGGCCGTCCGCGACGACCACGGCGAGGTGCACACCGCTGACGCCGTCGTCCTGTGCACCGGCGCCTGGCTCGGCGGCCTGGTCCGCGAGCTGGCCGGTCCGGATCTGCCGGTGCGCCGCGTCCGGCTCCAGATGATGCAGACCGACCCCCTGGGCGAGCCGCTGACCACCTCGGTCGCCGACGCCGACAGCTTCCGCTACTACCCGGCGTACGCCTCCCCCGCCCTTCAGGAGCTGAACGCGCGGCAGCCGCAGGCCGACACGGCCGAGGAGCACCGTATGCAGTTGCTGATGGTGCAGCGCGCCGACGGCGGGCTGACCATCGGCGACACCCACGAGTACGCGCACCCCTTCGCCTTCGACACCCTCGAGGACCCCTACGACCACCTCACCGGTGTCGTGGAGTCCCTCCTCGGCCGCCCGCTGCCGAAGATCCGGCGCCGCTGGGCCGGGGTGTACGCACAGTGCACCGACACCGGCCGGGTCGTGCACCGCCAGCGGGTGCGCGACGGCGTCTGGCTGGTCACCGGGCCCGGCGGGCGCGGTATGACCTGCTCGCCCGCGATAGCCGAAACCACCGCGAACGAACTGGGCTGGTGACACACATGGCTACCCCGACCGACAACACCACCGATACCACCGGCACGATCCGCCTGGTGGCTCTCGACATGGCCGGCACCACCGTCGCCGACGGCGGCCTGGTCGAGCGCGCCTTCGACGCCGCCTCCGGTGAGCTGGGCGTCCAGCCCGGCACTGCCGACCACGCCGAGAAGCTCGCCTATGTCCGCGCCACCATGGGCGAGTCCAAGATCTCCGTCTTCCGTCATCTGTTCGGCGCCGAGGAGCCCGCCCAGCGCGCCAACGCCGCCTTCGAGCGGGCGTACGGCGAACTCGTCGACGGCGGTCTGATCGCCCCCGTGCCCGGTGCCCGCGAGGCCATCGAGGAGCTGGCCGCCGACGACCGTACCGTCGTCCTCACCACCGGCTTCGCCCGCGTCACCCAGGACGCCATCCTGGACGCGCTCGGCTGGCGCGGCCTGGTGCCGCTCACCCTGTGCCCCGCCGACGCGGGCGGGCGCGGGCGGCCGTACCCGGACATGGTGCTGGAGGCGTTCCTGCGGACCGGGGCCGCCGAGGACGTGGCCCAGGTGGCCGTCGTCGGCGACACCTCCTACGACATGCTCAGCGGGGTCCGGGCCGGGGCGGGGCTGGTCGCCGGGGTGCGCACCGGGGCCCACGGCGACCAGGCGTTCCGCGCGGCCGGGGCCACCCATGTGCTGGACTCTGTCGCCGAGCTGCCCGCCCTGTTGCGGGGAGTCGGCTGATGGGCATCCGCTTCGACGCGGTCACCGTCGCCTACGACGGGAACGTCGTCCTGGACGCCCTCGACCTCACGGTGGCACCCGGCGAGGTCATGGCGCTGCTCGGGCCGTCCGGATCCGGCAAGACCACCGCGCTGCGGGCGGTCGCCGGGTTCGTTCGGCCCGCCTCCGGGCGGGTCTTCCTCGGCGACCGCGACGTCACCGATCTGCCGCCGCACCGGCGGGGCATCGGGATGGTCGTCCAGAGTTACGCGCTCTTCCCGCATCTGCGGGTCGAGGACAACGTCGCGTTCGGCCTCAAGGCCCGCAAGGTGCCCAAGGCCGAGATCCGGACCCGGGTCGCCGAGGCGCTGGAGATGACCGGCATGGCCGCCTACGCCCGCCGCCACCCGCGCGAGCTCTCCGGCGGCCAGCAGCAGCGCGTGGCCATCGCCCGCGCGCTCGCCATCCGCCCGGACGTCCTCCTCCTCGACGAGCCGCTGTCCGCGCTCGACGCCCAGTTGCGCTCCGGCATGCTGGCCGAACTCGCGCGGCTGCACCGGGAGTTGCCCGAGGTGTCGATCCTGTACGTCACCCATGACCAGGTCGAGGCGCTCACCCTCGCCGACCGGATCGCGGTGATGGACAAGGCCCGGCTCCAGGCGTGCGGCACCCCGCGGGAGCTGTACCGGGCCCCGGCCGACGCGTTCACCGCCTCCTTCGTCGGCAACGCCAATCTGCTGCCGGTGACGGTCGGTTCCGCGGGTGTGTCCTTCGCCGACGCCGAGATCGCGGTCGACACGGCGGGGGCCGTACCGGGCGCGAGGGCCACCCTGTGCGTACGTCCCCATCTGGTCGGCATCGGGGCGGGCCCCAACCGGCTCACCGGCACGGTGGCGGAGGTCCAGTGGCGGGGCGCCACCCACCGGCTGTACGTGGACGTGGCGGGGCACCGGGTGATGGCCGACGTACGGGAGCTGCGCGAGCCGCCGGCCCATGGCGACCCCGTGACCGTGCACTTCGCGCCCGAGGACGCCGTGCTGCTGACCGCCGGGGTGGGCGGCCATGGCTAGCGCGACCCTGAGCACTCCGGCCAAGGCCCGGCCCCGCGCGGCGGCCTGGGCCTGGGCGCTGCCGCCCGTCGGCCTGCTCGCCCTGGTCTTCCTCTATCCGCTGGCCCTCGTCGTCCAGCAGTCCGTACGGCCCGACACCGGTGGCACCTCCGTCCAGCCGTACGCCGATGTCTTCGCCTCGGAGGCGTTCCGCGAGGCGCTGTGGACCACCGTATGGCTGGCGGCGGCCTCGACCGCCGGATGCCTGGTGCTCGGCTTCGTACTGGCGCTGATCATCGCGTTCGTGCCCTTCCCGGGGGCGCGGGCGGTCTCGCGCTTCATCGATGTCTTCCTGTCCTTCCCGTCCTTCCTGATCACCCTCGCGCTGCTGTTCATCTATGGCTCGACGGGCATGGCGGGCGGCCTGTGGACGGATGCCACCGGGGCCGGTGAGGGGCCCTTCCAGTTCCTCACCACGCCCTGGGGCGTACTGCTCGCCGAGATCACCTACTTCACACCGTTCGTGATGCGTCCGCTGCTCGCCGCGTTCTCCCAACTGGACACCGCGCAACTGGAGGCGGCCAGTTCGCTCGGCGCCCGGGCGCCCCGGATCATCCGGCGGATCATCCTGCCCGAGTCGCTGCCCGCCCTCGCGGCGGGCGGCAGCCTGGTCCTGGTGCTGTGTCTCAACGAGTTCGGCATCGTGCTCTTCACCGGCGCCAAGGGCGTCACCACCCTGCCGATGCTCGTCTACGGCAAGGCCATCCTGGAGTCCGACTACCCGGGCGCCTGTGTGGTCGCCGTCGTCAACGTCCTGATCTCCGTGGGCCTCTACGGCCTCTACCGGGTGGTGAGCCGCCGTGCTGGTGCATAGCCGCAAGGCGAGGTGGGCCGTGTGGGGGGTGTTTCTGATCCTCTTCCTGCCCCTCTTCGCCCTCCCGCTGCTGGTCGTGGTCGGCGCCTCCTTCGCCACCCACTGGTCCGGTGTCCTGCCCTCGGGGATGACCACCGCCAACTACCAGGCCGCCACCCGTGGCGAGGCCCTCCAGGCGCTCACCACCAGCCTGGTCACGGCGGTCACCGCGAGCCTGCTGGCGCTGGCCGTGGGCACCTGGGCCGCGCTCGCGGCGGCGGGCCTGCGGAAGCGGTCGCGCAAGGTCCTGGACGCCCTGTTCGTCCTGCCGGTCGCCGTCCCCTCCGTCGTCGTCGGCCTGGCGATCCTGGTGGCCTTCTCCCGGCCGCCGGTGCTGCTCAACGGCACCCGCTGGATCGTGATCGCCGCGCACACCGTCCTGGTCACCGCCTTCGCCTACCAGTCGGTGTCCGCCGCGATCACCCGTCTGGACCCGGCGTACGAGCAGGCGGCGGCCTCGCTCGGCGCCCGCCCCGCCACCGTGCTCCGGCGGGTCAAGCTGCCGCTGCTGCTGCCGTCGCTGACCGCGGCCGTCGGCCTCTGTTTCGCCCTGTCCATGGGCGAGTTGAGCGCCACGATGATGCTCTACCCGCCCGACTGGACCCCGCTGCCGGTCCTGATCCACGCCGCCACCGACCGCGGCGCCCTGTTCACCGGCTCCGCGATCGCCGTGGTCCTGATGGCGGCCACCCTGCTGGTGCTGCTCGCCGTCTCCCGGATCCGCACCCGCGCCTCCTACCGCTGACCCCGCGATTCCCCTTCCACCGCAAGGAGTTCACCTCGCCATGCCCGCAAACGTCCGCAAGCCGCTCGCCGCCCTGTGTGTCCTCGCCCTCCCGCTGACCGCCTGTGGCGGCAACACCGCCGCCTCCGACGAGAAGGTGGTCACCGTCTACAGCGCCGACGGCCTCAAGGGCGAGAAGGGCGACGGCTGGTACGACCGGATCTTCAAGGACTTCCAGAAGGAGACCGGCATCAAGGTCGAGTACGTCGAGGGCGGCTCCGGGGAGATGGTGCAGCGCGCCACCCGCGAGAAGGTCAATCCGCAGGCCGACGTCCTCGTCACCCTCCCGCCGTTCATCCAGCAGGCCGACACCAAGGGCCTGCTCCAGAAGTACACCCCGAAGGGCGCCGATCAGGTCGGCGGCTCCGACAAGGCCACGAACGGCACCTGGACGGCCGTGGTCAACAACTACTTCGGCTTCGTGCACCACACCAAGAAGGTGAAGCGGGCCCCCGCCACCTGGGAGGACCTGCTCGACGGGGACTACCGGAACAAGCTCCAGTACTCCACTCCGGGCGTCGCCGGGGACGGCACCGCCGTCCTCATCAAGGCGATGCACGACTTCGGTGGCGAGAAGCCCGCCATGGACTATCTGGCCAAGCTCCAGAAGAACAACGTCGGCCCGGCCGCCTCCACCGGCAAGCTGGCGCCCAAGGTCGACAAGGGCGAACTGCTCGTCGCCAACGGCGACGTCCAGATGAACTACGCCCAGTCGAAGTCCATGCCGAACCTCGGCATCTGGTTCCCGGCCCGCAGCGGCGGCAGGCCCACCACCTTCGCCCTGCCGTACGCGGCCGGTCTGGTCACCAAGGCCCCGCACACCGCGAACGGCAAGAAGCTCCTGGACTACATGCTCAGCCGCACGGCGCAGAACCAGGTCAGCGAGGTCGGTGGCGGCTTCGCGGCCCGTAAGGACATCGAGGCCACCGACGCCAACGCCACCGCGCTCAGCAAGCTGATGGACGGTGTGGAGGTCTTCCAGCCCGACTGGAACGACATCCAGAAGAACCTCCCGTCCTACATCGACGCCTGGAAGTCGGCCACCGGTAGTTGAGCCCCGGCTCAGGCGGGACGTACCAGGTACACAGCGCCCGCGTTCGCGGTGAAGGCCGTGACACCCGGCTCCGGCCGGGTCGTGGGGACGGGCGCGTCCCCGGAGGTCACCTTCACGTCCTTCGCGGTGCGCAGCCGCGCCGGCCCGCCCGCCCGGGCCGTCAGCCGCGCCTCGTTCAGCGCGCCGCCCCGCCAGCTCAAGTCCACTTCGAAACCGCCCCGCGCCAGCAGGCCCCGCACGCTTCCGTCCGGCAGTTGCGACGGGAGGGCGGGCAGCAGATGCAGCTCGTCGTGCTGGCTCTGGAGCAGCCATTCGGTCACTCCGGCGCAGGCGCCGAAGTTGCCGTCGATCTGGAACGGCGGATGCAGGTCGAAGAGGTTGGGGGCGGTGCGCTCGGGGGTGAGCAGATCGGCGAGGAGTTTGTACGAACGGTCTCCCTCCAAAAGCCGCGCCCAGAAGTTGACCTTCCAGGCGAGCGACCACCCGGTCCCCGCGTCACCGCGCCGCACCAGGGTGGTGCGGGCCGCGGTGAAGAGGTCCGGGGTGCGGGTCCGGCTGATCTGGTTGCTCGGATGCAGCCCGTACAGATGGGAGACATGGCGGTGCTGCTGCTCGGGGGCGCCCGCGTCCCAGTCCTGCTGCCACTCCTGGAGCTGGCCCTGCGCGCCGACCTTCATGGGGGCGAGCCGTCCGCGCGCGGCGAGCGCCTGGTCCCGGAAGGCGGCGTCGATGTGGAGGGTGTCGGCGGCCGAGGCCACGGCGCCGAACAGGTCGCGCAGCAGTTGCGTGTCCATCGTCGGCCCGGCGCACAGCGAGCCGCCGCCTCCGCTGTGGTGGGCGTTCTCCGGGGAGACCGAGGGGCAGGTGACCAGCGCGCCGGTGGCCGGGTCGGTCACCAGCGCGGCGAGGAAGAACTGGGCCGCGCCCTTGAGGACGGGGTAGCGCGCCCGCAGTTTCCCGGTGTCGCGGGTGTACCGGTAGTGCTCCCAGATGGCCATGGACATCCAGGCGCCGCCCATGGGCCACATGCCCCAGAAGGCGCCGTCGACGGGGGCCGTGCCGCGCCAGGCGTCGGTGTTGTGGTGGGTGACCCAGCCGTCCGCGCCGTACTGGGTGCGCGCCGTCGAGCGCCCGGCCACGGCCAGCTCGTCGAGCAGGACGAAGACCGGCTCCCAGCACTCCAGGAGGTTGGCGGGGGCGGCCGGCCAGTAGTTCATCTCGGTATTGATGTTGATGGTGTACTTCGAGCCCCAGGGCGGGCTGGTGAGGTCGTTCCAGATGCCCTGGAGGGTGGCCGACTGGGTGCCGGGGCGGGATGCGGCGATGAGCAGATAGCGGCCGTACTGGAAGTGCAGCTCGACCAGTTGCGGATCGCCGCCGGAGGCGAAGCGGAAGACGCGCTCGTCGGTGGGCAGGGCCGCCGCGTCGCTGCTGCCCACGTCCAGCGCGGTACGGCGGAACAGCGCGCGGTGATCGTCGACATGGCGGCCGCGGAGTTGGCCGTACGGGCGGTTCGCCGCCAGGTTGAGGTCCGCGGCCGCCCGGCCCGCCGCGTCACCGCTGGCGTTCTCCCAGTTCACATAGGTGGTGCCGATGGCGATCAGGACGGTCGCCGCGTCGGCTCCCCGGACGCTGACGGTCCCGCCCGCGCTGGTGGTGGTGCCGCCCTCGGCGAGCACCCGTACCAGCGCACGGAACCCCACCGCACCGTCCACCCCGCCCGTGGCGTCCCCCTTTCCGTCGATCGCGGCGGTGAGCGGGTCGGGTGAGGACAGGGAGGTGTGCAGCGGGCTTTCGAACGTGGCGCCGAAGGACAGCGCGCCTTGTCTCGACGCGGACAGCCGGACGACGATGACGCGGTCGGGAGCGCTGGCGAACGCCTCACGGGTGAACGTCACCCCGTCGCGGGTGTACGTGGTGGTGGCCACCGCCGAGTCCAGGTCCAGCTCCCGCCGGTAGCCGGTCACCGTCCCGGCCGTCGGCAGGCTCAGCAGGAGGCTGCCGACGGTCTGGTACTGCGCCTGGCCGCCGGGCACCCCGAGGAAGTCGGAGTTGATGAGCGTCTCGGCCTCGGGCCACTTTCCGTCGAAGACGAGCTGCCGGATGCGGGGCAGGGCGGCCAGGCCCTTGTGGCTGTCGTAGCTGTGCGGCCCGCCGGCCCAGAGGGTGTCCGCGTTGAGCTGGAGCCGCTCGGTCTCCGTGGCCCCGAACACCATCGCGCCGAGCCGTCCGTTGCCCAGCGGCAGGGCGCTCAGCCAGTCGGCGGCGGGCGCGCGGTACCACAGCGCCAGCGGCCGGTCCGCCTTCTGGCGCCCGGCGGGCTCCGCGGCATGGGCCGTCCCGGCGGGCAGGCCGGTGGCGGCGAGGCCCGTGGTGGTCGTGGCGGCGAGGGCCATGAAGTGTCGGCGCGGCACATCAGGGGTCACTTGGCCACGCCCATGGCGTAGGTGATGCCACCGAGGAGGTGCTGCCGGAAGGCGGGCTCGGCGTAGGACTCCTTGGTGTGGCCGAGACCGGTGTAGAAGGCCCGCCCGCCCTTGTACTTCTGGTACCAGCTAATGGGATGGTCCCCGTTCATGGTGCCGCCGGAGTACGAGGACTCGTCCAGCGCGGCGAGCACATGCACGGTGGCCGTGGCGCGGGGATTGGTGCGGTAGTTGTACCACTCGTCGGTGCGCACCCAGGTGTCCCCGAGGTGGCCGGTCGCCGGGTGGGCGTGGTCCTCGACCTTCACCGTGGCCCGCTGGATCGCCGGGTGGGACTGGAACCACGCACCGCACAGCCCGCCGTAGAACGGCCAGTCGTACTCGGTGTCGGCGGCGGCGTGCACCCCCGCGTAGCCGCCGCCCGCCGCGATATAGCCCTCGAAGGCCGTCTGCCGGCCCGAGTCGAGGACGTCGCCGGTGGTGGACAGGAAGACCACCGCGGCGTAGCGGGCGAGGTTGCCGGGGGTGAAGGCGGCGGCGTCCTCGGTGGCGTCCACGGCGAAGCCGCCCTGCGCGCCCAGGTTCGTGATGGCGGCGATGCCGTCGGGGATGGAGTCGTGGCGGAAGCCCGCCGTCTTGGAGAAGACCAGCACCCGGCCCGCCCTCGGCCGCCTGCGGGCGGAGGTGGCCCGGGCGGGCGCGGCCGCCGCGCCGGTGAGCAGCACGGCACCGGCCGCGGCCTTGACCACGGTGCGGCGCTGGGTGGGGACGGGCAGCTCGGGACGTTTCCTGTGCACGGGGAACCTCCGGGAGAAGTGTGATTCTCAAAGGGGGTTGGGCACAGGCGCGCGCCGTCGCGCCTAGGGCGCCGCACGGCTGCGAGCCTCGGTGAGGGGGCGGGCTGCCTCCGTGGGCGTAAGGGGACCGTACCGAGTCGGCCCCACTTTGCAAAGCCCGTTGACAAAAGCTGTGGCCAGCCATCCGGTCACCGCCTCGTGGGCGCGGGGCGGCCCGCCAGCCGCGGTGTGAACGTGGCGTGGAAGATGGTCGACGCGGCGCCGACGGCGGCGGCCTCGCGGCTGAGCACGGACCGTTCGACATCGACCCGGCGCAGCCGTCTGGCGGTCGGGAAGTCGTTGACGATACGGGAGATCTCGGCCGTGTAGAGGTCGGCGACCCTATCGGTGAAGAACGGCCCGCCGAGCACGACCAGGTCGATGTCCAGCAGGTCCACCAGGGACAGGGCGCCCCTGCCGATCGCCCCGGCGACCTGGCGCACGGCCTGCTCGGCGACCGGGTCACCGGCCCCGACGGCCGCGCTCACCAGCCGGTGGGCCTCGCGCGGGTCATGCGCGGCGCGCGGGCCGAGGACCATGCCGAGCCGGGCGGCCGTCTCCGGGATGGACACCGGCGGATTGCATTCGGGCAGGATCTCCGGTCTGCCGTCCGCGTCGACCCGTTCCAGGGCCACGGCGCACAACTGGCCGAACTCCCCCGCGTTGGCGCTGACTCCGCGGTGGATGTCGCCATTGAGGAACAGCCCCGCGCCGACCCCGGTGCCCAGGTACAGATACACGAAGTCGCGGGCGCGCCGGTCGCGCCCGATCCAGCGCTCCCCGATGGCCGCGGCCAAGGAGTCCTTCTCCATGACGATGGGGCAGGGGAAGCGGTCCTTGAGCATGTACAGCAGCGGCACATCCCGCCACACCGACAGCAGCGGCGGGTCCAGGACGGTGCCGGAGGCCACGTCGACGGGTCCGGGGGTGGCCACGCCGATGCCGAGGAATCCGCCGGGCCGCACCGCGCCACCGGCGGCGGACAGGACCCCGCGGCCCAGCCGGGCGATGTGGTCGACGAGCTGGTCCGGGCTCGCGGTCTGCGCGACGGGTTCCGTACGGCTGCGCACGATGGCGCCGTCGAGGTCGACCACGACCGCCGTCAGCACCTCGGGGTCGACATGGATGCCCAGCGCGTGTCCGGCGTCACCGCGCAGCCGCACCGGGGTGCGCGGCTTGCCGGAGGTGGCCTGCCGCCGGTCGTCCTCGACCAGGATGCCGCGGTGCAGCAGCGAGCGGGAGATCCGGGAGACCGACTGCTGGGTGAGGCCGGTGCGGTGCGAGATCGCGCCGCGGGTGATGGTCCCGGCCAGCCGTACCGCCTCGATGACCACGCACTCGTTGAAGGAGCCGAGGTCGATCTGGTTCGCGCCGCCCCAGGACTCCCGGCGCTGCTCGCCACCGGCCCGGGAGGCGTCGGCGAAGTGGCTGGCGATGGGTTCCCGGAGCCAGCGCACGGGCTGCCGCTCGCGGGCGGTGCCGGGCCGGTCCGCGTAGCGCGTGAGGGCGGCGGCCAGGTCGAGGTAGACGCGGTGCGAGGACTCCGGGTGCCGGGTGCCGGGTGCAGTCCAGGCCGACCATGGCCCGCAGGAAACTGCGCCAGGTGGTGCGCGCCGGAAGGCGTGGTGGACCACCCCGCCCCGGGCCCGCCGCTGGGCCGGCGGCCCGTCCTCCCCGGTGTCCCACAGGGTGATGGCGTGCAGGGAGGCGCCGGGGTGGCGGCGCCGGGCCTCGGCCAGGTATCCGGCGGGCCTGTCCTGGCCACGCCGCTCCCCCGGCGCCGGGGACGGCGGGACCTTCAGGGCTGCCTCCACCCCCGCATCGACGGCGGCGATGACATCGGCACCGGGAGAGGCGCCCGGGGAAGCGCCGTGGTGGTGCTCGGGGGCGGCCGGGCGGGTGCCGACGAGCAGCAGCGCCCGGTGGGTGTCCAGATACAGCCCGAGCACGCACACCTCGGCCTGCGGGAGCGGGGGGCGGGTGGGCACGGCGGGGACGGTGGCATGGCCGGGGGTGACCTGCCAGCGCTGGCGGATCGCGGCGACGGCCGCGTGGCTGTAGCCGAGTTCGCGGGCGACCGCGCGGGAGGCGCCGCCACCGTCGGGTGCCAGCACCGTACGGGTGATGACCTCGGCCTCGTCGATGATGCTGGGCCGCCCGGGCCGTGGCCGCTCCCGCAGGCCCGCCACGCCGGAGGCGTCGAAGCGCTGCCGCCAGTTGCCCACCGTCTGCCGGGAGACCTCGAGCCGCCGGGCGATCTCGGCGTTGCGCAGCCCCTGGGCGGCGAGCAGGACGACGGCGGCGCGGACGGCACGCGAACCGCCCTCCGCCGCCCAGCGCTCCAGCAGTCCGCGGTCCTCCTCGGGCAGTCCCGGGGTGTCCTGGTACGGCGGGTTCACGACGCCCCGCGCGCCAGCCGGAGGGTCAGGATCTGGAACGGGCGCAAGTTCAGGTCCAACACGCCTTGGATATAAGCCAGTTCGGCCGTGGGGTTCTCCATCAGGTCGGTGACCTGGGCGCGCTCGACGGCGAATCCGGCGGTCAGGGTGGTGCGGACCCGGCCGCCTCGCGATTCGTAGAGCCGGACCACCACATCACCGGAGCGGTCGTCGGCGAGCTTGACCGCCTCCACCACGACGCCCGGATCGCCCACCGCGACCAGCGGCGGCCCGGTGAGCCGGGGCGCGGCGGGGCGCAGCGGGAGGCTGAACGCGTATCCCGCGGCGACGGCGTCGCCGACGTCGGCGCCGGGGTACAGCGCATAGCGGAAGCGGTGCCGGCCCCGGTCGGCATGGGGGTCGGGGCTGTGGGGGCCGCGCAGCAGGGTGAGCCGGAGGGTCGTGGTCGTTCCGCCGTCCTCGCGGGTGTGGCGGGCGACGTCGTGTCCGTAGGTGGAGTCGGTGAGCAGGGCCGCGCCCCAGCCGTGTTCGCCGACGTGGATCCAGCGGTGCGCCCACGCCTCGAAGCGGGCGGCGTCCCAGCTCGTGTTCTCGTGGGTGGGCCGCTCGACATGGCCGAACTGGATCTCGGACGCGACGCGTTCGGCGTGTACGTCGAGCGGCCAGGCGGCCTTGAGGACGGTGTCCTCCTCCCGCCAGTCGATGTCCGTGTCGACCTCCAGGATCCGGCTGCCCGCGGCCAGGCTGAGGCGCTGTACGACGACGGACCGGCCGGTGGTGCGCTCCACCCGGACACAGGCCAGCAGCGGGCCCTCGTCGTCGAGCCGGACGGCGGTCGCGGTGTCCAGGTCGCGGTGGGTGTTGCGGTACTGGGCGTCCAGGTTCCAGGCGCTCCAGCGCACCGGATCGTCGGGGTGGAGCTGGAGCAGGTTCCCGGCGCCACCGGGCGCGATGGCCTCCCTGCGGCGGTCGTGGTCGTATGCGGAGCGGACCAGCCCGTCACCGTCGATATGGACCGTCAGCGCGCCGTTGGCCAGCACATATCCGCCCGCGGCGGGACGGGCGGTGACCGGCGCCTGGTCGGTGGTGCCGGTGCCGAGGACGGCGGCGCCGAGCGCGGGGGCCTGGGCGAGCACGGCGTACCGGCCGTCGGACAGCTTCTGCACCGGGCCGCATGCGGGCGGCGCATCCAGGCGGACCACCTCGCGCCGCCCATGGGGAGCGGCGTTGAGGACGGCGAGTGGTTCCGTGGTGTGCGGGGTGCCCGCGGCGCGGGCGATGATGCGCTCCAGGCCGCGGTGGATGGCGCGGTAGGTCTGCTCGGCCTGCTGGTGGACCCAGGAGATGGCGGTGCCGGGGAGGATGTCGTGGAACTGGTGGAGCAGCACCTGCTTCCATAACGCGTCGAGCGTCTCGTACGGATAGGGCTCGCCGGTGCGCACGGCGGCGGTCGCCGCCCACAGCTCGGCCTCGCGCAGCAGGGCCTCGCCGCGCCGGTTGCCGCGCTTGGTGCGGGCCTGGCTGGTGTAGGTGCCGCGGTGGGTCTCCAGATACAGCTCGCCGCGCCACACGGGCGCGTCGGGGTACTCCTCGCGGGCCTCGCGGAAGAAGTTTGACGGCGACTGGACGCTGACCCGTGGCGAGCCTTCGAGGTCGGCCAGCCGCCGGGCCTTCTCCAGCATCTCGCGGGTGGGCCCGCCCCCGCCGTCGCCGAAGCCGAAGGGGGCCAGCGAGCGGGTGCCCGCGCCCTTCTCGGCGTACGTGGCGACGGCGTGGGCCAGCTCGGCGCCGGACAGGGTGGCGTCGCAGGTGTCCACGGGCGGGAAGTGGGTGAAGATCCGGGTGCCGTCGATCCCCTCCCACCAGAAGGTGTGGTGGGGCGGCTTGTTGGTCTCGTTCCAGGACAACTTCTGGGTGAGGAACCAGCGGGCGCCCGCGAGCGCGGCGAGCTGCGGATAGGCGGCGGTGTAGCCGAAGGAGTCGGGCAGCCAGACGCCGTCGGTCTC
>NZ_JAHLEM010000294.1 GCF_018883605.1 Streptomyces niphimycinicus
GGTGTGGTGGGGCGGCTTGTTGGTCTCGTTCCAGGACAACTTCTGGGTGAGGAACCAGCGGGCGCCCGCGAGCGCGGCGAGCTGCGGATAGGCGGCGGTGTAGCCGAAGGAGTCGGGCAGCCAGACGCCGTCGGTCTCCACGCCGAGCTCCTGGGCGAAGAAGCGGCGGCCGTGGACGAGCTGACGCGCCAGGGCCTCGCCGCCGGGCAGATTGCCGTCGGCCTCGACCCACATGCCGCCGACCGGCACCCAGTTGCCGTCGGCCACCGCTTTCTTGATCCGCTCGAAGACATCCGGCTGGTGGTCGCGCATCCACGCGTAACTCTGGGCGGACGAGCAGGCGAAGACCAGCTCCGGGTACTCCTCGGCCAGCGCGGCCATGGTGGAGAACGTCCGGGCGCATTTGCGCACGGTCTCGCGCAGCGGCCACAGCCAGGCGGAGTCGATATGGGCGTGTCCCACGGCCGCGATGGTGTGCGCGGAGTCGTGGGCGCGCCGGTCCAGGACCGGGCGCAGGATCGCGCGGGCCGCCGCGGCGCCCGCGGCGACGCGGCGCGGGGGCACACTGTCCGCGGCCCACTGGAGGGCGCGCAGGATCTCGTGGCGGCGCGGCAGCCCGAGGGGCAGCTCACGCATCAGCTCGTCCAGCACCTCCATGTCGTGGATGAGCTGCCAGACGTCCTCCTCGCGGACCACGAGGTCGGCGCGGCGCAGGCGAAACAGGTCCTCCTCGCCCGCGGTGAGCCGGTGGCCGTAGTGGGTGCCGATGCCCGCGCTGCCGACGATGGGCGGATTGGCGGCGGCCTCGACGAGCAGGCATACGCTCTCGCCGCCGACTGCGCGCAGGGTCAGCGGCACCGAGCGGTTGTGGGGGTGCAGGCCCTCCAGCGGGGTGCCGTCGGCGTCGTGGACCAGGCCCTCGGCCTGGCCTCCGGGGCCGCGCGAGAGATCGAAGCCGAGGTCGAACAGGGCCTCCACCCGGCGGCCCGCCCACCGTTCGGGGACCGTGGCGGTGGCGCGGAACCAGGTGGTCGACCAGGGGCCGCCCCAGCTTCCACCGGTGACGAACGGCCGGTACTCGGCGCGCAGCGCGTCGGCCACCGGCACCGGCTCCCCCGGGAGGTGCCAGGCGGCGACCTCCAGCGGGACGCGGTCGCCGTACAGCGCCGGGCGCAGGCGCTCGGCGATGAACTTCGCGATGCGCTCTTCCACGGCGTGCCGGTCGTCGTGCATGGTCGGCCCTTCCTCCTGCCTGCCCCGGGAAAGTGCGCGTGACGCTTATGTAAAACCATGTGTGTTATCACGTCAACGCTTCGGCCCAACTACCGTCCCGTTGTCGTCAACTGCGGCTGTGACCTGCGGATTTATTCGGCAAAGGAAGCAGTCCGACGCCCTGTCAGGAGGAAAATGAGCGGCCTTCCATCGACTGTGTCAGATAAGAGAATTGACAGCGGGCACAGAAATGCGGCGGGGAGGAGTCGGCGTTCTCCTCCCCGCCGCGAGGGCCGTCCGGCGAGTCCCCTCGGGTTGTCCGGCGCGGCCCTGCCCGGTACCGGCTCAGCCGGTGGTGAAGGTGAAGTCGTCCAGGTCGAAGAGGTTGCCCTGGCCGGTGACGCCCTTGAAGACGAAGTAGAGCGTCGTCGTCCCCGAGGGGGCGCCGCCGAGCGTGGCGCTCACGTCCTGGAAGTTCTCCCAGCCGCCGGTGGCGGGCACGGTCGCGGTTCCCAGCAGCGTCCCGGTGGGGCTGCCCGCGCGGACCTCGATGGTGCCGCCGGGTCCGCCGGAGGAGATGCGGGCCGTCAGCTTGGTGGCGTTGTTCAGGAGGTACGGCTTGAAGGAGATCCAGTCGCCGTTGTCGGTGAAGCCGACCGTCTTGCCACCGTGCGCGGTGGAGTGGCTCGCCTGCTCGATGCCCTGGAACGCGGTGTAGTGCTCGGCCTGGCGGTGCCCCGGCTGCGCGACATGCTGGGTGTGGGTGGTCAGCGCGGGCTGGCCGCCCGCTCCCTTGTCGGTGTATTCGGCGTCGAAGACCCCGAAGATATTGGCGTTCTCGTCGTGTTCTCCGTCCGCCAGCGTCTGGAGGGTGCCCTCACAGCCGGTGGCCGAGGTGATGGGGTGGGCGTGGCTGTCGTGCCCGAGCAGATGGGTGATCTTCACCTTGGCGCAGTCGATGGTGCCGTCCTCCGGGTCGCTGACCTTGATCCGGAAGGGCACCTTGTCGCCGAAGGTGAACAACTGGCCGTCGCCGGGCAGTTCCAGGGTGACCGTCGGCGCGGTGTTGCCGACGGTGATGTGGACGCTGGCCGTGCCGGTCAGGCCGCCGGGGTCCCGGGCGGTCAGGGTGGCGGTGTAGGTGCCGTTCGCGGAGTAGGTGTGCGCCGGATTGGCCTCGGTGGACTTGCCGCCGTCGCCGAAGTCCCAGTTGTAGCCGATGGCGTCGCCGTCGGGGTCACTGGTGCCGGATGAGGAGAACTTCACCTGGAGCGGGGCCTTGCCCGAGGTCTTGTCGCTGGACGCCTGGGCGACCGGCGCCCGGCCGCCGACGACGTTCTCGATGCGGTACAGCGCCGAGTTGGCGTCGCCCGCGCCCCATCCGGTGCCGTAGTCCAGGACGTACAGCGCGCCGTCCGGGCCGAAGGCCATGTCCATCACCTGGGTGCCGGTCCAGGGGAAGGCGTTGATGGAGCCGACCGTGCCGTCCGCGCCCTGGTCGATCCGCTTGATCCACTTGCGGCCGAACTCTCCCGCGAAGAAGTCGCCGTCGTACTCCTGCGGAAACTTCACCGGCGAGTTGAGGTTGGCGTCGTAGCGGTAGACCGGTCCGGCCATCGGGGATTCCGAGCCGGAGCCGAACTCGGGCACCGACCCGCCGTCGTAGGGAATCCAGGCGGCCTGGGCCGGGGGCAGATCGGTGAGGCCGGTGTTGTTCGGCGAGGTGTTCTTCGGCGCGGCGCAGTTGAAGGCGGAGCCGGAGGTGCCGGTGGCGAAGTCGTAGTCGATGTACGGCTGGTTCTTGCCGACGCAGTAGGGCCAGCCGAAGTTGCCCGCCTTGGTGACCCGGGCGAACTCCACCATGCCCTGCGGGCCGCGGGTGGAGCTGGCGTTACCCGCGTCGGGCCCGTAGTCGCCCACGTAGACCACCCCGGTGGGCTTGTCGACACTCATCCGGAACGGGTTGCGGAATCCCATCGCGTAGATCTCGGGGCGGGTCCTGGCGGTGCCGGGGGCGAAGAGGTTGCCCGCCGGGATGTCGTACGAGCCATCCGCCTTGACCTTGATGCGCAGGATCTTGCCACGCAGGTCGTTGGTGTTGCCCGCGCTGCGCTGGGCGTCGAAGGCCGGATTGCGGCTCGCCCGCTCGTCGATGGGGGTGTAGCCGTCGGAGGCGAAGGGGTTGGAGTCGTCGCCGGTCGACAGATACAGATTGCCCTGTGCGTCGAAGTCGATGTCGCCGCCGACGTGGCAGCACATGCCGCGGGAGGTCTTGACCTCCAGCACGGTCTTCTCGCTGGCCCGGTCCAGGGTGCCGTCGGTCTTGAGCACGAACCGGGAGAGCCGGTTGACGCCGTCGAACTTGGTGAAGTCCGCGGCCGTGCCGTTCTCCGGGGCGTCACCGCCCGGTGTGTTCAGCGGCGGCGCGTAGTAGAGGTAGATGAAGCGGTTGGCGCTGAAGCCCGGGTCGACCCCGACGCCCTGGAGCCCCTCCTCGTCGTGGCTGTACACCGGCAGCGTGCCGGCGACCTTGGTGGTGCCTGCCGCGTCGGTGAGCCGCAGGGTGCCGTCGCGCGAGGTGTGCAGCACCGAACGGTCGGGCAACACGGCCAGCGACATCGGCTCACCCGTCTCGGCCACCCCCTTGGCGAGGGTGACCTGCTGGAACACGGGTGCCGCGGCGGGGGCGGCGGCCGTCCGGTCGGGGTCGGGCCTGGCGTCCGCCGCCGGGGCGGTGAGCGTCAGGGTGGCTCCGGTGAGCAGTGTTCCGGCGAACAGCGCGAGAGATCTGCGCAGTCCGAGGCGTTTCCTGTGCACGAAGGTCCTCCGTATGCAGTGGGGATACTCGCGGAAGTGCTGAGCACAGGCGCGCGCCGTCGCGCCGCGGTACGGGCCTTCGGCAGGGTGGAGGGGACCCTTGTGCTCGTACCCATTCTGATAACCGAATGGCAATCGTCCATTCGAACGTAATGAGGGTTCAGGAGCGGTGTCAATGACCGTACCGGGATACGGTCCGGCCCGGGGTGTGCGGCGGTGTGCGGTGGCGTGCGGGGCTCAGTGCTCGCCGAGGCGCCTCAGCAGGGTCCGCAACGAGTGGGCCGCCTCGGTGACATGGACGGCGATCTCGCTCAGCCGGGCGTCGTCCATCCGGCTGCGCGGCGCCGAGCAACTGATCGCGTCGCCGCCGCCGTGGCCGGTACCGAGCGGGACCGCCACACAGCGGATGTCCACCGAACTCTCGCCCTCGTCCTGTGCCCAGCCGCGCTTACGGGCGTCGGCGAGCTGGGCGAGCAACTCGTCCGGGTCGGTGACGGTGCTCGGAGTCAGCGCCGGCAACGGCCAGTTGAGCCGGCGCTGGATCTCCGCCGCGTCGTACTGGGACAGGATCGCCTTGCCGAGCGCGGTGGCATGCGCGGGCAGCCGGCGGCCGACCGCGGAGTACATCCGCAGGGCATGGCGGGATTCGCGTTTGGCCAGATAGACGACGTCCGTATCGTCCAGCCGCCCGAGGTGGACGGCCTCGCCGGTCTCCTCGGCCAGCAGGTCCAGCACGGGCCCGGCGATCCCGGCGAGGTCGTCGCTCTCCAGATAGGCGGTGCCGGTCAGCAGCGCCTTGAGGCCGAGGCTGTACAGCGTTCCCGACGGGTCCGTCTCGACCCAGCGGCGGGACTCCATGGTGCGCAGTACGGCGTGCAGGCTGCTCTTGGGCACGGCCAGGGTGCTCGCCATGTCGGCGAGGGAGAGCCGGGCGCCCTCGGCACCGAGGAGTTCGAGCACTTCCAGGACGCGCGCCGCGGACTTGACGTCCTCGTGACGCCGGACCCGCGCTGCTCCCGACACCGATTCCACGCCAGCCTCCGCTCCCCGGCCCGACGCCCCGCTGGCCCCGGTTGCCGACACCTTACGCAGCTTGTCTTGACGCTATATCACGGCAAGCCTATGTTCCGTTACTCCAACGACATTCGGTCTTCTGAACGCATCGGCATGAGGCAGGGGCTCGTATGCAGGCCGGATCCGCGCCCGGCTGGTCCCCACTGCGTCCTCCCCCACGGAAGGAACCTGAGATGGCACAGAGTCCCGGAACCAGTCGCCGGACCTTTCTGACGGCCACGGCCACCGGCGCCCTGGGCGGCGCCGCGCTCGCCGTGACGGGAGGCCGGGCGGCCGCCACCACGCCCGCCGTGGCGGGAGGCCGGGCGG
>NZ_JAHLEM010000295.1 GCF_018883605.1 Streptomyces niphimycinicus
GGCGGCCGCCCGCGGGGTGGTCCTGCTCTCCCGGGCGCCCCAGGCGGGCGCGGATATGCGCGGGGACGCCGTGGCCGTACGGGAGGCCGCCGCGACCGTACGGCGGGCTTCCGTGCGCGAGGCGGCCGTACCGGGGAGCCGCGCATCCGATGAGACCCTGCGCGAGCCCGCCGCCGTCACCCGGGACCCCATGCGGGAACCGGTTCGGGAAACCGTGCGGGAGCCAGTGCGGGAAACCATGCGGGAAACCGTGCGCGAGTCGGCGCGGGAGCCGGTGCCCACGCTCCCGTGATCGTCACGGCGCCGGTCGCTCCGCCGCCGTAAGGTGGACCGCATGGTGGACGCGAGCGTGTCGACCTCGGCCGAGACCGCTGAGCAGTTGCTGGACGAGCTGCTCCGGGCGTCCCACGAGGCTTCACCCGCGGAGCTGCCGGAAGCCCTGGACCGCTACACCACGGCCATGCGCATGGGCCATGCGGTCATCTTCCTGATCGACCTCCAGCAGCGGCTGCTGATCCCGCTCGACGAGGACGTACCGCGGCTGGACCTCGACGACTCGCTGGCCGGATTCGCCTACCGGACCAGCACGGTGCGGGTCAAGGAGGACAACGAGGGCGGGCTGGACGTCTGGCTGCCACTGCTGAACGGCGCGGAGCGGCTGGGGGTGCTGAAGCTGCGGATGGACTTCCTGGACGCGCTCACGCTCTGGCGCTGCCGGACGCTGGCCTCGCTCCTCTCCCTGGTCATCACGTCCAAGCGCACCTCCATCGACACCTTCGCCCGGCGCACCCGAACCCGGTCCATGGAGCTGCCCACCGAGATGGTGCGGGCCTTCCTCCCGCCACGCTCGATCGGCACCGGCCGGGTGATCTCGACGGCCGTTCTGGAGCCCGCGTACGAGCTGGGCGGCGATGCCTTCGACCACTCGTTCACCGAGGACGTTCTGCACGCCACGATCCTCGACGCCATGGGCCACGATCTGGCGTCCGGGCTGACCACCTCCGTGGCGATGGCGGGCAGCCGCAACGCCCGGCGCACCGGCGCCGACCTGGCGGAGCTGGTCACCACCGTGGACGAGGCGCTGGCCAAATGGCTTCCGGACCAGTTCTGCACGGGCGTCTTCCTCCGGCTGCACATGCCGAGCGGGGCGCTGCGCTGGTCCAACTGCGGCCATCCCACCCCGCTGGTCATCCGCCGCCAGCGGCTGCTGGACAGGGAGCTGGAGCGCGCCGCCGAACCACCGCTGGGACTGCCCCCGCGGCTGTCGGCGGCGCCCCGCCGGATCCATGAGACGGCCCTGGAGCCCGGCGACCGGATTCTGCTGTACACCGACGGGGTCGTGGAGTCGCGCGACGAGGCAGGCGAGCAGTTCGGCCTGGAGCGCTTCGCCGACCACATCATCCGCTCGACGGCCGCCGGGGAGAACGCCCCCGAGGTGCTCCGGCTGCTCATCCACGCCATCCTCGACCACGGGCACAGCCGACTCAGCGACGACGCCACGATTTTGATGATCGAGTGGCGACCGCCGGATCCCTGAGCCGTCGAGGCGATATCCGATGACGCCCCCCGACCCCGCCACCCGCCGCGTCCGGCCGAACCCCCCGCCCGGCGCCCCCGACCTGGCCACGGCCACGGTCGACGACCACGGCACGGTGACCGGGTGGAGCGAGGGCGCCCGGCGGCTGCTGGGCTATCGCGCCGAGGACGTCGTAGGGCGGTCGGCGGGCGAGCTGCGCGCGGAGAAGACGCTCGGGGACGCCGCGGGCGGCGCCGGGCCGTGCCCGGCGGACGAGCCCCGGTGGAGCGGACGGGTCGCGCTGTGCCACCGGGACGGCCATCGGGTGGAGGTCGAGCTGCTGGCCCAGCGCGGCCCGGTGGGCGATGGCTCCGCGGGCTGGCTGCTGGTCTGCGCCGCGCCCCGGGAGCCGCTCCCCGATGAGCCGCTCCCCCATGGCCCGTTCCCCCGGGAGTCGCTCCCCCAAGAGCGGGGCGCGCCGGTGGACCGTGCGTTCGCCCAGTGCCCGTGCGTCCTGGCGCTCTTCGACACCGAGCTGCGGCTGGCCCGGGCCAACGCCGATATGCAGGCCGCCACCGCCCGCAGCGAGGACCAGATGCGCGGGCTGCGGCTGACGGAGCTGGTGGGCCACGGCGAGAGCGAGCGGGTCGAGCGGGCCATGCGGGAGGTACTGGAGAGCGGCGAACGGCTCGAACTGGAGACACATCTGCGGGAGCCGGGCGAGAGCCATGAGCACGCCTGGTCGGTCTCCCTGGCCCCGCTGACCGACCGGTCCGGCGGGCTGTGCGGTGTGTGCTTCGCGGCCCGCGACACCACCGCCGAGCAGGAGGCCCGGCAGCGGCTGCTGCTGCTCAGCGAGGCGGGGGCGCGGCTGGACAGCACCCTGGACCTGGACCGGATCGCCCGGGAGCTGGCCGAGGTGGCGGTCCCCCGGCTCGCCGACTTCGCCAGCGTCGATCTGCTCACCTTCCTCCACCGGGGCGACGAGCCCCCGGCCGGGCCGCTGCGCGAGCCCATCACCCTGCGGCGCGCGGCCCACCGGTCCGTCCTGAAGGGCGCCCCGGAGGCGCTGGTCGACATCGGGGACCTGGCCACACATCCCCAGCACTCCCCCACGGCGATGTGCCTGATCGAGGGCCGGGCCGCGCGGCACCAGGTGACCGAGCACCTGCTGGCCGGCTGGGAGGCCAAGGACCCCGGCCGGGCCGCCCGGATCCGCGAGCACGGGGCGCATTCGGTGATCGTGGCGCCGATGCGGGCCCGCGGGGTCACCCTCGGCACGGCCCTCTTCGCCCGCCACCGCACACCGGCGCCCTTCACCGAGGACGACACGATGCTGGCCGAGGAGCTCACCGCACGGGCGGCCGTCTGTGTCGACAACGCCCGCCGCTATCTGCGGGAACGCATGACGGCCGAGACCCTCCAGCGCAGCCTGCTGCCGCAGGGGTTGCCCGATCTGACGGCGCTGGAGATCGCCTCGCGCTATCTGCCCTCGGGCGCCTGGGCCGGGGTGGGCGGCGACTGGTTCGACGCGATGCCGCTGTCCGGCGCCCGCGCCGCCGTGGTGGTCGGCGATGTCGTGGGCCGTGGCGTCGAGGCGGCCGCCACCATGGGGCGGCTGCGCTCCGCCGTGCGCATCCTGGCCGATATCGATCTGCCGCCCGGTGAGCTGCTGACCCATCTCGACGACCTGGTCACCCGGCTGTCCGCGGACCAGAAGCCGGAGAGCTTCGGCCCGTTCGGCGCCACCTGTGTGTACGCGGTCTACGACCCGGTCTCCCGCCACTGCGCCATCGCCGCGGCGGGCCATCCCGCACCGCTGGTGGTCGGCCCGGAGGGCGCCGCCGATCCGCTCGATCTGCCCATCGGTCCGCCGCTGGGGCTGGGCGGGCTGCCGTTCGAGGTCATGGAGACGGAGCTGCCCGAGGGCAGTCTGCTCGCCCTGTACACCAACGGCCTGATCGACGGCCGCGACCGCGAGATCGGCGAGGGGCTGGAGACCCTGCGCGAGGTCCTGAGCCGGCCCGCCCCGTCCCTGGAGGCGCTCTGCGACAACGTCCTGCGGGCCCTGCTCCCGGTCAGTCCCGACGACGACATCGCGCTGCTCCTCGCCCGCACCCGGCCGCTCCCCGCCGACCGGGTCACCACCTGGGACATCCCGGCGGACCCGGCCGCCGTCGCCGAGGCCCGCCGGAACACCACCGGGCAACTGCTGGCCTGGGGTCTCGAGGAGACGCTCTTCACCACCGAGCTGATCGTCAGCGAGCTGGTCACCAACGCGATCCGCTACGGCCGCCCGCCCATCCGGCTGCGGCTGATCCGCGACCGCGGCCTCATCTGCGAGGTCTCCGACGCCAACAGCACCGCGCCCCATCTGCGGCGGGCCCGGGTCTTCGACGAGGGCGGCCGCGGTCTGATGCTGGTCGCCCAGATGGCGACACGCTGGGGCACCCGGCAGGGCGCGGACGGCAAGACGATCTGGGTCGAGCAGGATCTCTCCCCGCACTGACCACGGACCCCTGTCCCGTCCACGGACCCCTGTCCCGTCCACGGGCCCCTGTCCCGTCCACGGGCCCCTGTCCCGTGGGTGCACTCGGGACGCCGATATTCGACCCCCGGGCGCTGGACCAGCAGCGGTCTGATTTGTCACCATTTGTCTAGAGAGCCGGCTAACCGATCCCGCTCCCGCGGCCGACCGGGCGCTGAGTGCGGCCCACGGCCGCCCCGGAAGGAGTTGCCATGGCCAAGGCAGTCGGAATCGACCTGGGCACCACCAACTCGGTGATCGCCGTGTGGGAAGGCGGTGAGTCCTCGGTCGTTCCGAACTCCGAGGGAAGCCGCACCACACCGTCGGTGGTGGCCTTCACCGACACCGGTGAACGGCTGGTCGGGCAGTTGGCCCGGCGCCAGGCGATCCTCAACCCCAAGGGCACCATCTACTCGGCCAAGCGGTTCATCGGCCGGCACTACGACGAGGTGTCCGCCGAGGCCATGGCGGTGGCCTACGACGTCGTCCCGGACGAGCAGGGCCTGGCCCGCTTCAGCGTGCGCGAGAAGCCGCACTCGCCGGAGGAGATCAGCGCCCAGGTGCTGCGCAAACTGGCCGACGACGCCGGGAAGCAGCTCGGCGAGCGGGTCACCGAGGCGGTCATCACGGTGCCCGCGTACTTCAACGACGCCCAGCGCAGCGCCACCAAGGACGCCGGTGAGATCGCCGGGCTGACCGTGCTGCGGATCATCAACGAGCCGACCGCGGCCGCCCTCGCCTACGGCCTGGACAAGAAGGGCCATGAGACCGTCCTGGTCTTCGACCTCGGCGGCGGCACCTTCGACGTATCGATCCTCGACGTCGGGGACGGGGTGGTGGAGGTCCGCTCCACCGCGGGCGACAGCCATCTGGGCGGCGACGACTTCGACCGCCGGCTGGTCGACCACCTCGCCGACAAGTTCCATCAGGAGAACGGCATCGACCTGCGCCAGGACCCGCAGGCACTCCAGCGGCTCTTCGAGGCCGCGGAGAAGGCCAAGACCGAGCTGAGCTCGGTGACCCAGACCCAGGTCAGTCTGCCGTTCATCACGGCGGACGCCGCCGGTCCCAAGCATCTGACCGAGACCGTGATGCGGTCCACCTTCGAGCACCTCACCGCCGATCTGGTGGAGCGCTGTCTGGGCCCGGTGCAGCAGGCCATGGCCGATGCCAAGGCGGGCGAGATGGACATCGACGAGGTGATCCTGGTCGGCGGCTCGACCCGGATGCCCGCCGTCCAGGCCCTGGTCCGCCGGCTGACCGGCGGCAAGGAGCCCAATATGAGCGTCAACCCCGACGAGGTCGTGGCCCTGGGCGCCGCGATCCAGGCCGGGGTGCTCAAGGGCGAGGTCAAGGACGTTCTGCTGCTCGATGTCACCCCGCTGTCGCTGGGCGTCGAGACCCGCGGCGGCGTCATGACGAAGATCATCGACCGGAACACCACCATCCCGGTGCGCCGCACCGAGACCTTCTCCACGGCCGAGGACAACCAGCAGGCCGTCGACATCGTGATCCTCCAGGGCGAGCGGGAGCGGGCCGCCGACAACCGGGTGCTCGGCCGCTTCCAGCTCACCGGCATCCGCCCGGCGCCGCGTGGCGAACCGCAGGTGGAGGTGACCTTCGACATCGACGCGAACGGCATCCTCAATGTCACGGCCCGCGACCAGGACACCGGCAAGGAGCAGTCCGTCCAGATCAGCGAGACCGGCAATCTCGATCGCGGCGAGGTCGACCGCATGGTCCAGGAGGCCGAGCGCAACCGCGGCGAGGACCAGGCGCTGCGCGAGGCCGTGGACGCGCGCAATGAACTGGACGCCGTCGCCTACCAGGTCGAGAAGCGCCTTGCCGACCTGGGAGAGGCGGCGCCCTCCCATGAGCGGTCGCGCGCCGAGCTGCTGGTGAACGACGCCCGCGAGGCGGTCAGGAACGAGGCCGGTGTCGACCGGACCAGGCCGCTGGTCTCCGAGCTCCAGCAGGTCTACGCGGGCCTGGCCTCGCATGAGACGGCCGGTGCCGGTGCCGGTCCGGGCGCGGGCTCCGGTGGGGCGGGCGCCGGTGGGGCCGGGGGCGGTGGAGGCGACGAGGACGTCATCGACGCCGACTTCGACAAGGGCTGACCGAAAGGCCCCGTACGACGGACCCGGCCGATACGACCGGCCCGGCCGATACGGCGAAGGCAGCGGAAGGCAGAAGCAAGAGGAAGGCAGCGGAAGGCTGACGGAGAGGCCGCCATGTCCACTCAACCGCAGCAGCCCGAACCGGTGCCGGAAGGCGCCGTGACGGAGCCGGAGCAGGAGCCGGAGCAGGAGCGGGACCTGCCCGCCCCGGGCACCGCTCAGGCGCCCGGCGCGGGCGGGGAGGGCCCCGGCCCGGACGCGGCCGGCGGCCCCGCCGACACCGAATCCGACGAGCAGGCCGCCGCGCTGGCGGAGCTGGACGACCGCTGGCGCCGGGCCCTGGCCGATCTGGAGAATCTGCGCAAGCGCCACACCAGGGAGCTGGAGCGGGAGCGGGCCGCCGAGCGGGCCCGTACGGCGGCGGCCCTGCTGCCCGTCATCGACAACCTCGAACTCGCCCTGTCCCACGCCGAGGCCGACCCCGGCTCGATCGTGGAGGGCGTCAAGGCCATCCGCGACCAGGCCGTGAACACCCTGGCCCAGTTGGGCTACGAGCGGCGGGCCGAGACGGGCGTGCCGTTCGACCCGGCCCGGCACGAGGTGCTCGGGGTGATCGAGGACCCCGAGGCCGAACCGGGCACCGTGGTCCGGGTGCTGCGCCCCGGCTACGGGGATCCCGGCAACCAACTCAGGCCGGTGGCCGTGGCCGTGGCGAAGCGGGAGTGAGCCGGCCATGGCACGGGACTACTACGAGGTGCTCGGTGTCTCACGGGGTGCGAGCCAGGACGAGATCCAGCAGGCGTTCCGCACCCAGGCCCGCCGCCATCACCCCGATGTGAACAAGGACCCGGGCGCGGAGGAGCGGTTCAAGGAGCTCAACGACGCCTACAGCGTGCTCTCCGACCCCGCCACCCGGGCCCGCTACGACCGGTTCGGCGAGGACTTCCGCAAGATCCCCGAGGACTGGGAGGAGCGCGTCGGCGCCGGTGCCGCGGGCGGCGGCTTCCACGGCTGGACGACCGCCGGCGACGGCGGCCGGGTGCGGTTCACCCGTGGCTTCGGCGAGGACGCCGGGGGCGAGGGTGTGGACTTCGAGGATCTGTTCGGCGCGTTCTTCGGCGGCGGCGCGGGGCCGGGGGGCGCCGGACGGGTCGACATCCCGGGGGCCGACCAGGAGGCGGAGCTGCCGCTCACCGTGGAGGACGCCTTCCACGGTGGCCGCCGCGGCGTCACCCTGGCCGGGGCCTCGGGGCAGCAGCGCACCTTCGAGGTGAACGTCCCGCCGGGCGTCGTCGACGGGCAGCGCATCCGGCTGGCCGGGCAGGGCGGCCGGGGCACTGGTGACGCACCGGCCGGGGATCTGTATCTACGGGTGCGGATCCAGCCCCATCCGCGGTTCCGGCTGGACGGCCGGAACATCCATGTGACGCTCCCGGTGGCCCCCTGGGAGGCCGCGCTCGGCGCGACCGTCCCGGTGCCCACGCCCGGCGGCACCGCCAAGGTGACGGTCCCGCCCGGGTCCTCCAGTGGCCGCAAGCTGCGGCTGCGCGGCGAGGGCATACCCAACCCCCGTGGTCCGGACGGCGACTTCTACGCCGAGATCCGCGTCATGGTGCCGCCCGGCCTCGGCGACCGGGAGCGGGAGCTGTTCGAGGAGCTGGGCCGTACCTCCTCCTTCGACCCCAGGAGGGAGCGATGAACAGCCACGCACGAGGAACCGTCACGGTCACCCGGTACGCGCCCGTGACGTCGGTCCACTACGAGCTGGTGCCCGCGCGCAGGCTGACCCTGGAGACCGTGGCCAGCCGCACCGGGCTGCACCCCGAACTGATCCGGCGCTTCGTCGCCCTCGGCCTGGTCGACGCGGAGCGCGACGCCGCGGGGCGGCTGGTGTTCGCCCCGGGCGCCCCGGCGGCGCTGGGCCGCGTCGAGCGGCTGCACACCGGGCTCTGCCTCAACTACGCCTCCATCGGTCTGGTGCTCGATCTGCTCGACCGCATCAGCCTGCTCGAAGCCGCACTGCGCCGCAGTGGCGCGAGGAGTGAAGAACCGCCATGGACATGAACCGCCTCACCCAGAAGTCCCAGGAAGCCCTCCAGGACGCCCAGACCAGGGCCCAGCGGTACGGCCACACCGAGGTCGACGGCGAGCATCTGCTGCTGGCCCTCCTCGACCAGCCCGACGGGCTGACGCCCCGGCTGATCGGCCAGTTGGGCGCCGATCCGGAGGCGGTGCGCACCATGCTGGAGGCGCAGGTGGCCCGTAAGCCTAGAGTCACCGGCCCCGGGGCCGCACCGGGGCAGGTCTTCGCCACCCAGCGGCTCTCCCATCTGCTGGACGCCGCCGAACAGGAGGCCAAGCGGCTGAAGGACGAGTACGTCTCGGTGGAGCACCTGGTGCTCGCGCTCACCGAGGAGGGGTCCGGCACCGCGGCCGGGCGGGTGCTCAAGGAGCACGGCATCACCCAGGAGTCGTTCCGACACGCCCTCACCCAGGTCCGCGGCAGCCAGCGGGTCACCTCCGCCAACCCCGAGGTGGCGTACGAGGCGCTGGAGAAGTACGGCCGGGATCTGGTGCTGGAGGCCCGTTCGGGCAAGCTGGACCCGGTGATCGGCCGGGACGCCGAGATCCGCCGGGTGACCCAGATCCTCAGCCGCAAGACGAAGAACAACCCGGTGCTCATCGGCGACCCCGGCGTCGGCAAGACCGCCATCGTCGAGGGCCTGGCCCAGCGCATCGTCCGCGGCGACGTCCCCGAGGGGCTGCGGGAGAAGACCATCTTCGCCCTGGACATGGGCTCCCTGGTGGCCGGCGCGAAGTACCGCGGCGAGTTCGAGGAGCGGCTCAAGGCCGTGCTCACCGAGGTCAACTCCGCCCAGGGCCGGATCCTGCTGTTCGTGGACGAGCTGCACACCGTGGTCGGCGCCGGGGCCGCCGAAGGCGCCATGGACGCCGGGAACATGCTCAAGCCCATGCTGGCCCGCGGTGAGCTGCACATGATCGGCGCCACCACCCTGGACGAGTACCGCAAGCACATCGAGAAGGACGCCGCGCTGGAGCGCCGCTTCCAGATGGTGCTGGTGGCGGAGCCGAGCGTGGAGGACACCATCTCCATCCTGCGGGGCCTGCGCGAGCGTCTCGAGGTCTTCCACGGCGTCAAGATCCAGGACACCGCCCTGGTCTCCGCCGCCACCCTCAGCCACCGCTACATCAGCGACCGGTTCCTGCCGGACAAGGCCATCGACCTGGTGGACGAGGCATGCGCCCGGCTGCGTACCGAGATCGACTCCATGCCCGCCGAACTGGACGAGACCACCCGCCGGGTCACCCGGCTGGAGATCGAGGAGGCCGCGCTCGCCAAGGAGACCGACCCGGCCAGCCGCCAGCGCCTGGAGGAGCTCCGCCGCGAACTGGCCGATCTGCGCGCCGAGGCCGACGCCAAGCACGCCCAGTGGGAGGCCGAACGGCAGTCCATCCGCCGGGTGCAGGACCTGCGCCGGGAGCTGGAGGAGGTGCGCCGCGCGGCCGAGGAGGCCGAGCGCGCCTACGACCTGGGCCGCGCCGCCGAACTGCGCTACGGCAGACTCCAGGAGCTGGAGCGCAAGCTGGCCGCCGAGGAGGAGCAACTGGCCGCCAAGCAGGGTGCGCACCGGCTGCTGCGCGAGGTGGTCACCGAGGAGGAGATCGCCGACATCGTCTCCGCCTGGACCGGCATCCCGGTCTCCCGGCTCCAGGAGGGCGAGCGGGAGAAGCTGCTGCGCCTGGACGAGATCCTCCAGGAGCGGGTGATCGGCCAGGACGAGGCGGTCAAGCTGGTCTCCGACGCCATCATCCGGGCCCGCTCGGGCATCCGGGACCCGCGCCGCCCGATCGGCTCGTTCATCTTCCTCGGCCCCACCGGCGTCGGAAAGACCGAGCTGGCCAAGGCACTGGCCGCCGCGCTCTTCGACACCGAGGAGAACATGATCCGGCTGGACATGAGCGAGTACCAGGAGCGGCACACGGTCAGCCGGCTGGTCGGCGCCCCTCCCGGATACATCGGCTACGAGGAGGGCGGCCAGCTCACCGAGGCGGTGCGGCGCAAACCGTACTCGGTGGTGCTCTTCGACGAGATCGAGAAGGCGCACGCCGATGTCTTCAACACCCTGCTCCAGGTCCTGGACGACGGCCGGATCACCGACGCCCAGGGGCGGCTGGTGGACTTCCGCAACACCGTGATCATCATGACCTCCAACATCGGCTCGATGTATCTGCTGGACGGCGTCACCTCCGACGGCGAGCTCAAGCCGGACGCCCGGGGCCTGGTGATGAGCGAACTGCGCGGCCACTTCCGCCCCGAGTTCCTCAACCGGGTCGATGACATCGTGCTGTTCAAGCCGCTCGGCGAGCCCCAGATCGAACGGATCGTGGAACTTCAGTTCGACGAGCTGCGCAAGCGGCTGGCCGAGCGCCTGATCGCCGTCGAGCTGACCCCGGCCGGCCGCGAGGTCATCGCCCACGAGGGCTATGACCCGGTGTACGGGGCCCGCCCGCTGCGCCGCTTCATCTCCCATGAGGTGGAGACCCTCATCGGCCGCGCCCTGCTGCGCGGCGATGTCGAGGAGGGCGCCACCGTCAAAGTCGACGCCCAGGACGGCGAACTGCTGGTCACCTACGAACGGCAGCCGGAGATCGCGGGACTCGGAACGGCCGCGTGAGAGCGATGCCGAGCCGGACCCCCGCCAGAAAGGATGAACGACATGGCCATCGAGCCCGATCCGCACCTGTCGATGGTGCACGACGTCACCCCGAGCACCCCCGAGGGGTGCGAGGAGTGCCTGCGCCTGGGGTCCCCCTGGGTCCATCTGCGGCTCTGCCTGACCTGCGGACACGTCGGGTGCTGCGACTCCTCGCCGCTCAAGCACGCCCGTTCGCACGCGTACGCCGAACAGCACCCGATCGTCCAGCCCATGGAAGCGGGCGAGACCTGGCGGTGGTGCTACGCCCACGAGGCCATGGCCTGATGTGATGACGGACGAGGACCGGGGCCGGGGCGCCGTACCGGAGAAGGCCGTACCGGACGGGGTACCGGAGGACGCCGTACCCGAGGGAGCCGTACCGGACGAGACGCCGAATATCCACGGCGCCTATCCGCGGCTGACGGACCAGCAGATCGCCTATCTCTCCGGGCACGGCACCCGCCGCTCCGTGATGCCCGGTGAGGTGCTCATCCACGACGGCGGCCCGCCCCCGGACTTCTTCGTCGTCCTCAGCGGCTCGGTCGCGATCACCGCGTACCGCGGCACCCCGGACGAGCAGCTCCTGAGGGTGCACGGCCCGGGGCGCTTCCTCGGCGAACTGAGCCTGCTCCAGGGGCAGGTGGCCTTCTACACCGCCCATGCCCAGGAGGCCGGGGAGGTGCTGGCCCTCCCGGTGGACCGGCTGCGGGCGCTGCTGGCCCGTGACCCCTGCCTCGGCAACCTCGTCCTCCGCGCCTATCTGGGCCGCCGCGCCCAGTTGGTCGGGGGCGGCGCCGGCTTCCGCATCCTCGGCTCGCGCTACTCGCCCGACACCCGGCGGCTGCGCGAGTTCGCGGCCCGCAACCGGCTGCCGCACCGCTGGATCGACCTGGAGGCGGACCAGGAGGCCGAGGCGCTGCTGCGCCGCGTCTCGGTCAGGCCGGAGGACACCCCGATCATCATCTGGCGCGAGCACCACGTACTGCGCAACCCCGGCAACGCCGAACTGGCCCGGCTCATCGGCCTCTCCCCGCCGACGACCCCGCACAGCCACTGCGATCTGCTGGTCGTCGGCTCCGGCCCGGCCGGGATCGCCGCCGCCGTCTACGGCTCCTCCGACGGGCTGACCACCACGGTCGTGGACACGGTGGCCCCCGGCGGCCAGGCGGGCACCACGTCCCTGATCGAGAACTACTTCGGCTTCCCGGCCGGGATCCCCGGCTCGGAACTCGCCGAGCGGGGCATGCTCCAGGCGCGCAAATTCGGGACGCAGGTGCGGATCCCGGCGGAGGCGACCTCCCTCGAACCGGGCCACGGCCACTACCGCGTCACCTTCGCCGACGGCAGCGAAACGCTGTGCCGTACCGTCGTCCTGGCCACCGGCGCCCATTACCGCCGCCTCGACGTCCCCGGCATGGAGCGGCTGGAGCGGACGAGCGTCTACTACGCGGCCCCCGTCGCCGTGGTCGGCGGCGGCAACTCCGCGGGCCAGGCGTCGCTCTTCCTCGCCGCATGGGTGCCCCGGGTGCATCTGCTGGTCAGGGGCTCGGATCTGGGCGCCCGGATGTCCCGCTATCTGGTCGACCAGATCGAGCGCCATCCGCGGGTGAGCGTGGTGCTGGACAGCGAGCTGCGCGAGGTGCGCGGCGAGGACGCGCTGCGGACGATCGTGGTGGAGCACCTCCGCACCGGGGAGCGCCGCACCCTGGACGCCTGCGCCCTGTTCGTCTTCATCGGGGCCAAGCCCTGCACCGACTGGCTCACCGGCGTCCTGGCCCTGGACGACCGGGGTTTCGTGCTCACCGGCGACGAGGCCGAGGCCCGGGCGGCCCACAGTGTCCGGGAGGGCCCCGGCCGCGGCTGTCTGAGCCTGGAGACCACGCTGCCGGGGGTCTTCGCCGCCGGTGATGTGCGCAGCGGCTCGGTCAAGCGGGTGGCCTCGGCGGCCGGCGAGGGGGCGATGGCCATCCACCACGTCCATGACCGCCTCGCCCGCACCGCCGCCGTGCCCACCCATCCGAGCGGCGCCACCCATCCGAGCGATCCCACCCACCCGAGCGGCCCCACTCACCCGAGCGGCCGCTCCATCTGACCCCCGACCGGAGGACGAACACCATGGTTGCCACAGGCTTTGCCTCCTTCGACACGACGGTCGACAAGACCAACCGGCTCCTCAAGGAGATCGAGGACGCGTACGGCTGGCCCAAGGAGCGCCGCAAACAGTCCTACGCCGCCCTGCGCACGGTCCTGCACCAGTTGCGGGACCGGCTGACGGTGGACGAGGCCGTCCAGTTCGGCGCGCAGCTTCCGATGCTGGTGCGCGGCATCTACTACGAGGGGTGGAGACCGGCGGAGACGCCGGTGAAGATGCACAGCGAGGAGTTCTACCGGCGGATCCGGCACGACTTCCCGTACTCGATCCAGGGCGATATCGAGCAGCTCGTGCACACCGTCCTGGCGACCCTCCAACGCCATATCAGCGAGGGCGAGTGGGACGATCTGCGGGCCCGGATGCCCGCCGACCTGGTCACCGTCATCCCGGCCTAGCGCGAACCACCTGGTGGTACTGTCGCACCGTTGGATGGTTTTACGTGTGGTGCGGCGAGGAGGACGGGCAATGGCGACGGCAGCCGGAGAGGGCGGCGAGGGAGTACGGAGTGTACTGCGCGCACTGGATCTGCTCGCCCTGTTCGACGAGTCCCACCGCTCCCGCAGCGTACGGGAGTTGACCGACGCCACCGGACTGGCCAAGTCCACCGTGGTGCGACTGGTGGCCACGCTGGAGCAGCGCGGGCTGCTGTGGAGCCGGGGGGACGGCCGGCTCACCCCCGGTGCGGGCCTGCTGCGCTGGGCGTCGCTCGCCCAGGACGCCTGGCGGCTGCCCCCGGAGGCGGTGGAGTGCCTGCGCGTCCTCTCGGTACGGTCCGGCGGCGAATCCTCGCGGATCTACATCCGCCAGGGGGCCTCCCGGGTGTGCGTGGCCCAGCACGAGGGCACCCAGCAACTGCGCCATGTGGTGCGCATCGGCGAGGAGATGCCCCTGTGGGCCGGTGCCTCCGGGCATGTCCTGCTCATCGGCGGCTCGCCCCGGACCCTGAGCCGGGTGGCCTCGGCCGCCGGGCGCGACCCCGACTTCGCCTCCGACCTGGCCGAACGGGCGCGCCTCGCCGCGCAGCGGGGCTGGGCGGTCAGCCACGGCGAGCGCGAGGACGGGGTGTCCGCCGTGGCCGCCCCCGTCACCGACGCGGCCGGGCAGGTCGTCGCCGCGGTGGGGCTCGGCGGCCCCACCAGCCGCTTCACCGAGGAGCGCGTCGAGTCGTTCCGCCCGGCGCTGGCGGAGGCCGCGAGGCGGCTGTCGGAGCTGCGGTTCCTCGGCGAGAGCGGCTGACGCTCACGCGCTATCCGCGCGCCCTGCGCCTTCCTCGGCCTTCCCTCCCTCCGGCCGGATGAGGTCCCGGGGGGCCGGGCCCCGGTAGGAGGGCAACAGCCGCCGGGGAATGGGGCCCTTGATCCTGACCCCACCGGACTTCTCCTCCCAGGCGTGGGAGAGGATGCCCACGCTGCGGGAGAGCACGAACAGCCCGCGTCCCAGCTCGGGCGGAAAGCCGAGTTCGCTGTAGACGATGGCGGTGGCGCCGTCGATGTTCATCGGCACGGGACGGCCGCGTCCCTCCGCCAGCGCCCGTTCCAGGGCCGTCCCGGCGCGCAGCGCCCAGCCCGGCGCCGCACCGTCCGCCACCGCCGCGCCCACCAGGTCGAGCAGCGGGGTGCGGCGCGGATCGTACGGGTGGAACCGGTGGCCGAATCCGGGGATATGGGAGCCCGTGGCACGGTGCTCCGCCACCAGATTCTTCGCGGCCTCGTCGATGTCCGCCCCCTCGGCCACGGCCCGTTCCAGCTCGGCCAGTACCCGCATGCACTGCTGACCGGCCCCGCCGTGGACGTCCCCCAGGAGGTTCACCCCGGTGGCCACCGCGTTGTTCAGGCCCACGCCGCAGGTGGCCGCCATCCGGGCGGCGGCGATCGACGGGGCCTGGGGCCCGTGGTCGACGGCGGCGACGAGCGCGGCCTCCAGCAACCGGCCCTGGATCCGGCTGGGCAGCTCGCCGCGCAGCATCAGCCAGATGGTCTCGGCGAAGGACATCTGGCCGATCAACTGCTCGACGGGGTAGCCGCGCAGCAGGATCTCGCCGGGCCGGATGCGGCTGACGGCGGTGGCCCACCAGTCGGTGACCTCCCGCGAATCAATGACGTCCTGGGAAGTCGTGACGCCCCGGGAAGTCGTGACGTCCTGGGAAGTCGTGACGCCCCGGGAAGTCGTGACGTCCCGCGGAGCCGTCTCGGGCTCCTGATCTGCGGACCGGCGGGTCATATCGCACCACGCTCCCTCATCGCGTCGATCTCCTCGGGGCCGTAGCCGAGTTCGGCCAGGACCTGCTCGGTGTGCTGGCCCAGCAGCGGCGGCGGGGCGGTGGCGGCCGCCGGTTCGCCGTCGACCCGGAACGGGCTGCCCAGGACGCGCAGCTCGCGCTCGCGCCCGTCCGGGAAGGGCAGTGTGCGGACGAAGTCCCGTTCCGCGAGCTGCTCCAGGCCCAGCGCGTCGGGTACGGACAGCACCCGCGCGGCCGGCACCCCGGCGTCGGCGAGGATCTCCTCCCACTCCCCGGCGGTCCGCTCGGCCAGCCCCTTCTCGATCTCGGCGCGCAGCTCGTCGCGGTGGGCCTTGCGGTCCGCGGGATGCGCGAACCGCTCGTCCGCCGGCAGTTCCGCACGGCCGATGAGACGGCACAGGGTGGCGAACTGCTGCTGGCGGTTGGCCGCGATGTTGAGGTATCCGTCCGCGGTGCGGAACGTCCCCGACGGCGCGGCGGTGAAGTTCTCGTTGCCCATGGGGCGCGGCGGGCGGCCGGTGATCAGATAGTTGGAGGTCACCCAGCCCATCGCGGTGAGCGCGGCCTCCAGCATGGAGACGTCCAGATACGCGCCGCTCCCGGTGCGCTCCCGGCGCACCAGCGCCGCCGCCACGGCGAAGGCGGCGGCCATGCCGCCCAGCGTGTCGGCGACCGGGAACCCGGCCCGCAGCGGGCTGACCTCGGGGGTGCCGGTCACGCTCATCATGCCGGAGAGGCCCTGCACGATCTGGTCGTAGGCGGGCCGGGCGCGCAGCGGTCCGGTCTGGCCGAAACCGGAGACGGCGCAGTAGATCAGCCGCGGGTTCTCCCGCATGAGGACCTCCCGGCCGACGCCCAGGCGGTCCATCACCCCGGGGCGGAAGTTCTCGAGGAGGACATCGGACTCCCGCACCGCACGCAGCAGGGCCTCGCGCCCCTTCTCCTCCTTGAGGTTCAGGGTCAGCGAACGCTTACCGGCGTTCTGGGCGAGGAACGACGCGCCCAGCAGATCCTCGCCGAGCTGCCGGTCGGCGCCCAGTTGGCGCGCCAGGTCCCCGGCCCCCGGCAGCTCGACCTTGAGGACGTCGGCGCCGTGCAGGGCGAGCTGATATCCGGCGAAGGGCCCGGCCAGGACATTGGTCAGATCCAGGACCCGGATGCCGTCGAGCAGGGGTGGTGGGGCGGCGGGGGCGGGCGTGCTCAAGGGCTGACCTCCAGCGCGAATCAGGGCGTGACCCCTTGCCATGGGGTGGGTGCCTCCATAACATCACCGAACCACCAAGCGACACAAGCGAACCACACAGTGGTACTCGATCCATTCGATCCACGGTGACAAGGGAGTCCCCATGACGCAAACCGGCAGTTCCGCCACCAGAAGGCCGGTCTTCCAGCCCAAGGTCGCCCTCGCCGCCGTCTTCGGCACCACGGTGGAGTGGTACGACTTCGCCCTCTACGGCACCGCGGCCGCCCTGGTCTTCAACAAGGTCTACTTCCCGGACAGCGATCCGCTGGTCGGCACGGTCCTCGCCTACGGCACCTTCGCCATCGGCTTCCTCGCCCGGCCCCTGGGCGGCGCCTACTTCGGCGAGCGGGGCGACACCCAGGGCCGTAAGGGCGTACTGGTGGCCACCCTGCTGATGATGGGGCTCGCCACCACGGCCATCGGACTGCTGCCCACCCATGCGCAGATCGGCGCCGCCGCGCCGGTGCTGCTGACCCTGCTCCGCTTCGTCCAGGGCTTCGCCGCGGGCGGCGAGAAGACCGGCGCGCTGATCATCCTCTTCGAGAACGCCCCGCCCAAGTGGCGCGGTCTGCTCACCTCACTGCCCGCGATCGGCACCGGCACCGGCACCCTCCTGTCCACCGGCGCCTTCGCGCTCACCACCGGGCTGCTGTCCGAGGACGCCTTCCTCGCCTGGGGCTGGCGGATCCCCTTCCTGCTCAGCGCGGGACTGACCTTCTTCGGCCTCTGGGTGCGCCGCTCGCTGCCGGAGACCGCCGAATTCCAGCAGGTGCGGCAGGTCCAGGGGGTCAAGCAGGTCCAGGGGGCGGGCCCCGCCGCCGCGACGCCGCCGCGCCCGCTGCGGCAGCGGATCGCCGAGAGCCGCTGCGTCGCCGCCTGGCGCCGCTATCCCAAGGAGATGCTCATCGTGATCGGCGCGGGCGCCGCCGAGAACGCGGGCTACTACGTCTTCGGCACCTTCTCGGTCACCTACGCCGAGGACCGCGGACTGTCGACCGGCGCACTCCTTACCGGCATCTCGCTGGTCGCGGCCGTGAAGCTGGTGACGGTGCCCGCCTTCGGCGCGCTCTCCGACCGCATCGGCCGCCGCCCGGTCTCGATCGGCGGAGCCCTGGTGCTGCTGGCCGCCGCCTGGCCGTTCTTCGCGGTGATCGACGGCGGACACACCTGGGGCATCTGGCTCGCGCTCTTCATCACCCTGGGCATCGGCCAGTCCGCCGTCCTCGGCTCCCAGCCCGCCTTCTTCGCCGAACTCTTCGACACCACGGTCCGGTTCAGCGCGGTCGGCATCGCCAACAACATCGGCACCGTGCTCACCGGCGGCCTCGCCCCGATGCTCGCGTCCGCACTGCTGCTCTGGTTCGACCACAGCGTCACGGGCGTGGTCGTCTTCATCGCCCTGATGAGCGCGCTCACCGTGGTCACGGTGGCACTGGCGCGGGAGACGCGCGGGGGCGCCGAACCGGCCGAGGAGACGGGCGCGCGGAAGCAGGACGTCCAGACGGCACCGTGACGCCATGGGACGGCGCCGGGCCAGCCGCTGCCGGGGCAGGTCGGACCAGGCGCCGCCGGATCAGGCGCTGCCGGGGCAGGTCGGACCAGGCGCCGCCGGATCAGGCGCTGCCGTAGTCCGCGAGGAACGTCCGCAGGTGGCGCAGCGTCTCGTCCGGCGCCTCCTCGGGCAGGTAGTGGTCGCACGGCAGGGCCTGCCCCCGCACATCGTCCGCGTAGCCGCGCCACACCTCCGGTACGTCGTAGT
>NZ_JAHLEM010000296.1 GCF_018883605.1 Streptomyces niphimycinicus
TAGTCCGCGAGGAACGTCCGCAGGTGGCGCAGCGTCTCGTCCGGCGCCTCCTCGGGCAGGTAGTGGTCGCACGGCAGGGCCTGCCCCCGCACATCGTCCGCGTAGCCGCGCCACACCTCCGGTACGTCGTAGTGGCGGCCGACAAAGCCGTGCGCGCCCCACAGGGCCAGCAGCGGTGCGGTGACCCGGCGGCCGGCGGCGGCGTCCGCGTCGTCGTGGACCAGGTCGATGGAGGCGGCGGCCCGGTAGTCCTCGCAGCTCGCGTGGATGGCCGCGGGGTCCGAGAAGCAGCGGATGTACTCGACCTGGGCCGCCTCGTCGAACGGGGTTCCGCCACTGTGGCGGGCCCCCATCCGGGTACGGATCCAGAACGCGGGGTCCTGCCCGATGAGGTGTTCCGGGATGCCGTTCTCCGCCGCCAGGAAGAACCAGTGGTAGTACCCGAGCCCGAAGTCCATGTCGGCGTGCTGGAAGACGTACCGCGTGGGCACGATGTCGAGCACCGCGAGCGCGGAGACCGCCGCCGGATGGTCCAGGGCCAGCCGGTGGCCGACCCGGCCGCCCCGGTCATGGCCGACGACCGCGAAGCGGTCGAAGCCCAGTTGCCGCATCACCAGCACCTGGTCGCGCGCCATGGCCCGCTTGGAATAGGTGGTGTGCCCGGGGTCGGACACGGGCTTGTGGCTGTCGCCGTAGCCGCGCAGATCGGTCAGGACGACGCGGTGGTCGGCCGCGAGCGCCGGGGCGATGTGGTGCCAGATCATCTGGGTCTGCGGATAGCCGTGCAGAAGCAGGACGGGCGGCCCGTCCCCGGCGGTGCGTACGTTGATTCCCACACCCTCGACATCAAGGGTCCGGCGGTCGAAGTCGCCCAGCAGCTCATCGCTCATGATCCGATCCCAGCAGCCGCCGCGGTGCGCGTCCAAGACCCGTTGACGACAATCCTTATAGGCGACACCTATGGACGCGTGAGGGCGGCGAGCGGTCCGATAAGTACAGGGAGGCGGCGCGGTGGATGTGCGGCAGTTGGAGTACTTCCTGGCCGTGGTGGACCACGGCGGATTCAACCGGGCGGCCTCCGCGCTGTATCTGTCCCAGCCGTCCCTCTCCCAGGCCATCCGCGCCCTGGAGCGCGACCTGGGCAGCGACCTCTTCCACCGCATCGGCCGCCGGGCGGTCCTCACCGACGCGGGCACGGCGCTGATCGCACCGGCCCGGGAAGCGGTGCGCAGCCTCCAGCTCGCGCGGGCCAGCGTGGAGTCGGTGCACGGGCTGCGCGGGGGCAGGGTGGACATCGCGGCCCCGCCCTCACAGGCCGTCGAGCCGCTGACCGGGCTGATCGACCGCTTCACCCGGGCCCATCCCGCGGTGTCCGTGCGGGTGCAGGCCGCGTTCACCCCGCGCGATGTGACGGAGATGGTGCGCACCGGCGTATGCGAGCTGGGGCTGCTGGCCTCCCCCGACGCCGCACCCCAGGGCGATGTACGCACCTACCCACTGCTCGAACAGCGCTTTGTGCTGCTGACACCCCCGGACGGGCCGTTCCGCCCCGGTGTGCCGGTGCGCCATGAGCAGTTGGCCGGACATCGGCTGATCGTGGGCCAGCAGGGCACCGGGATGCGCCGTTTCGTCGACGACCTCCGGGCCGAGGGCGTCGCGCTGACGGTCGTGGTCGAGACCGAGCACCGGGTGGCGATCCTGCCGCTGGTCCTGCGGGGCGTCGGCCTGGCCGTGGTCGCCGACGCCTGGCGCGGCCTCGCCGAGCGGGCGGGGGCGCTGGTCCTGGACCTCGAACCGAGCACCGGCCTGCATATCGCCCTGGTCAGCCGCCGGGCCCCGCTGACACCGGCGGCGGAGGCGTTCGTAACAACGGCCACGGCAGCCCCCGAAGCCGAGCAGTCCCATAAGGCGGGCCCAAAGGCAGCCCCATAAGGCAGACCTATAAGGCACATGGAATCTGCGTCTTGGACGCGGTGGGCGCACCCCTGCTGCAATCCCCTCCATGACGAACCGCCGCACGACCACCCACCGCATCGCCCTGATCCCCGGCGACGGCATCGGCAACGAGGTCATCCCGGCCGCCCGCCGCGTGCTGGACGCCGTCGCCGCCCGGCACGGCCTGGGCTTCGGCTACGAGACGTTCGACTGGTCCTGCGAGCGCTATGTCAACGAGGGCGCGATGATGCCCGACGACGGTCTGGAGCGACTGCGCGGCCATGACGCGATCCTGCTCGGCGCGGTCGGCTACCCCGGTGTCCCCGACCATGTCTCGCTGTGGGGCCTGCTGATCCCCATCCGCCGGGGCTTCCAGCAGTACGTCAACCTGCGCCCCATCCGCGTCTTCGAGGGCGTGCCCAGCCCGCTGCGCGAGGCGGGGCCCGGCGATGTGGACCTCGTCGTCGTCCGGGAGAACGTCGAGGGCGAGTACGGCGAGATCGGCGGCCGCCTCGGGCGGGGGCTCCCGGAGGAAATGGCCGTCCAGGAGGCGGTGTTCACCCGTAAGGGCGTCACCCGCGTCCTGGACTACGCCTTCTCGCTCGCCGAGCGGCGCGGCGGCCACCTCACCTCGGCCACCAAGTCCAACGGCATCATCCACACCATGCCGTTCTGGGACGAGCTGGTGGCCGAACGCGCCACCGCGTACCCGGAGGTGACCTGGGGCCAGGAACACATCGACGCCCTCGCCGCCAAGTTCGTCCTCGACCCGCGGCGCTTCGACGTCGTCGTGGCCTCCAACCTCTTCGGCGACATCCTCAGCGACCTCGCCGCCGCGGTCGCCGGCAGCATCGGCATCGCCCCCGCGGCCAACCTCAACCCCGAACGCGACTTCCCCTCCATGTTCGAACCCGTCCACGGCTCCGCCCCCGACATCGCCGGACGCGGTATCGCCAACCCGCTCGGCGCGATCTGGTCCGCCGCCATGATGCTCGACCACCTGGGCCACCCGGAGGCGGCCACCGGCATCACCGACGCCATCGCGACCGTCCTGGCGAAGACGGCCGTCCGCACCCCGGACCTGGGCGGCACGGCCACGACGGAGGAATTCACCGACGCCCTTCTCGAACTGGTCTGACGCGCCCGGGGTGAGGCTGCCCCCAGGGCGGTCCGGGTGGCTGACCGCATCGTTCCCGGGCCCGACGCCCCCTAGCGTGGCCATTCGGTCGCGCGGGGGCTCAAGCCCTCTGCGGAAACAGATAGCTCAAGACGCGATACCGGCAGACCCCGCCCACAACACTGACGGGGCTCCCCATGCCCGGGCGAGCTGGCGCCACGTGCTCAGGGAGCCCCGTCGGTGTCACTGGCAGAGCCTCAGACCAGGATGATCAGGACTGGGGCCGGCTGCCGTGGTTGGCCCCGTTCTTACGACGGGCCCCGGCCGAGCAACCCACCCAGTCACTAAGAACTCCTAACAGAATGGCCTTGATGGCCTTGGAATGTGCTGGTCCGTCAGGTTGTTGACTGGTGCATGTGTGGGGCGGAACGGCCGCCGTGGATCGTGTCCGATGAGTTGTTAGGAGTTCTATGGCTACGGACCGAAGGACAGGACGACGAGACCAACAGGCTCGAACACCGCATGCTGGCGGCCAACCGTGAACTGCGCGCCTCCTGCATGACCGTCACCCTCGACGCAGCCGTGAAAGCCCCCCCGCCACTGCGTCCCAGATCTGGTCGGCGGTGACATCGGACAGCCCGTGCTCCCGGGCGAATCGAGCGGCCCGGAAGGCACCGTCTACCTCGAACCGGTTCGGCCCCTGCCCCGCGTCGGTCAGACCGATGTCGTGCAGCACCGTGGCGAGAAAGAGCGTCTCGTCATCGTAGTCCACCCCGGCAGCAAGGTTCCTGGCGGTGGCGATGCTACGAGCATAGAAGTAACTGCGGACAGTGTGGTTGAGCAGCCATTCCGGAGAGTGCTCGGCAGTGAAGGCGACAGCGGCCTCCGTAGCTGCCGTACGCGGCCACCCTCCGATCTCCTCCGGCAGATTCTCGAGCACGCTCACTTGACCTCAGCCTCCCCTGTGAACAGGTCGTTCCGCGTCTCCTTGTCGGCGGTGAAGAACGCGGGCTGCGGTGTCCACGTCTCGACGACTACGTACATGTTGCGCATCTCCTCACTTATCGTGATCGGCGTGATGCGCCCAGCCCAGGAAGACTGAGATCACCGCACGATGGCCAGATGGCCACTAATCCCAAAGATCCGGCCAAGGTCGCAGTGGTGGTGCAGCCGGGCTACGTCCTGCTGGACGTAGCCGTTCCCCAGCAGGTGTTCGGCCGCTGGCCGGACTGGGTGACCGCCTGCTGGCCCGGCGGCGCCCCCTACGAGCTGACCTTGGTGAGTGCGGTTCCCGCGGAAGACTCGCTGGTGCCCCGCGAGGTCGAGCCGCTCGACCGGCTGGACACGGCGGACACCGTGATCGTCGCCGGAGTGCAGGACCCCACTGAGTCTCCGGACGCCGAGCTGGTCGAACGGCTGCATGACGCATACAACCGGGGCAGCCGGATGGTGTCGATCTGTACGGGCGCCTTCGCCCTGGCGGCGGCCGGGATCCTGGACGGCCGCAGCGCCACCACCCACTGGCGCTGGGCCGGCCTGCTGCGAGACCGCCACCCGTCGGTCAAGGTCCGCGAAGCGGAGCTCTACGTCGAGGACACCGGCGTCTTCACCTCCGCGGGTGTCCTCGCCGGAACCGACCTGTGCCTGCATCTCCTGCGGCTCGACCATGGTCAGGCCGCCGCGAACACGATGGCCCGCTTCCTGGTCAGCCCGCCCCACCGTGAAGGAGGACAGGCCCAGTTCATCGAGCACATCCCGCCCAGCGGCGACTCCGAGATCACCGACGTGATCACCTGGATCCTGGAACACCTCGACGAGCCGCTCACCCTGGAGTCGGTCAGCCGGCACAGCCACATGAGCACGCGAACACTGCGCCGCAGATTCCGGGCTGTGACCGGAGCGAGCGTCATGAACTGGGTGGCCATGCAACGCGTAGCCTGTGCGCGCGAACTTCTCGAGACCACTCGCCTCGGCATCGACGACATCGCCCACCGATGCGGCTTCGGCTCCGCGGAGTCATTGCGTATCCACTTCACCGCGATGACCAGGACCAGCCCATCGGGCTATCGCCGCACCTTCGCTTCCTAACGCTGTTGCCAAACGGTCGCAGCCACGAACAGGACCCCTGACAGGACCTTCCGGTCGTCCAGACGCCTGCGTCCCGGGTGGTCCACTCGACGCGGTACGGCGGGCAGCAGCGGCTCGATCCGTTCCCACAACTCATCGGACACGATCCACGGTGAAATGCCAGCCGATGACCTCGACGACGATGCGATCATCAAGGGAGTCAAGTTTGACAGCACACACTTCGTTGGCCTTGAAGTAGAGGCAGCCGAGGCAGAGGGCTGCGCCTTCGAGAGCCTGCGCTTTCGGATGCAAGGAGCGGATTTCCAGTCGTCGCAGTTGCGCAACGTATTGTTCGAAGGCTGCGACTTGACCGGGACCCAATGGGCGAACTGCCAGCTCGGTTCCGTGCGGTTCAACCGCGTCGTCAGTGAGCCCCACTCTGGGACTGGCGGTGGTGTGCGTGGTGAGGTTTTCGCCGTCCTGGGTCGCTTAGCGGGCTCCCGCAGGGGCACGGAGCTGTTCGGCCAGCCGCTCGAGTTCGGCCGCCGTGGCAGGCGAGGGGTCGCTGAGTCCGCTGTGCACGGCCGTCGGGCTCTTCAGGAAGCGCCGGAGCACGGCCACAAGGAGCCCTTGCGGCAGAGCCCGCAGCGCGACGAACGCGCGAGGTACCGGCGGCGTCTCCATCGCGGCGAGGTTTTGCCGCATGAGGTGGAGCATGCCGCGTACCGCGTCCGGGGCGTCGGCCAGCGCTATCGGGCCGCCCGCCGCGTATACCGCCTGGCCGAGCGGGACCCCGAACGCGGCGTGTGTCCTGAGCCAGGCATCCATCTGCGGCTCGGCCTTGGCGTTGATCCCGGCAGTACGGAACGTCTCCACGATCCGTGCCAGTCGCGGGGTGGTACGGCCGTCGGGCCTGCCGATCGGCATCGCGACCCGGCGGGTGATGAAATTGGTCTTGCGGTAGCGGACCACGTCGCCGTCCATCGTGCCGCCAGTCGTGGGGAAGCCGAGCAGCACCCGCTCGTGGCCGATCACCGCACCCAGCGTCTCCGGGCCGGCTGCCCAGTTGAGCAGGAACAGCACGTCACCTTGGACACCGGCGAGTGATTCCAGCACCGCATCCACCTGGTGGGTGCGGACGAAGACGGTGATCAGGTCGTACTCGCCGTCCGGGTGCTCTATCACCGGTACCGGCACCCGCCTGACAGGGCCGTCTTCCTCTGCGAGCTGCACTCCCTGCCGGCGCAGGGCGGTCAGGCGCTCGCCCCGGGCGAGGAGCGAGACGTCGTGGCCGGCCTCGTGCATGCGGGCGGCGAACAGGCTGCCGCAAACCCCGGCGCCGTACACGAGCAGCTTCATGACAGCCCTCTTTCACACGTTGGTTTGATTCATACGTTCGTTTCATTCAAACATATGTAGAGTCCTCCGTGTGGCGACCCCAGACACCCGCACCCAGATCCTCGACGCGGCCGAACACCTCTTCGCCGAGCACGGATACCGCGGCACCTCGGTCCGCGCGATCACCAAACTCGCCGGAGCGAACCTGGCCGCCGTCGGCTACCACTTCGGCTCGAAGGCGGAGCTGATGGCGGCAGTCGCCCGCCGCGTGGTCGAGCCCATCACCGCTGCCCAGTGCGCCGGGCTCGACAAATTGCTCGCCCGGACCCCCGACCCACCGGTCAGCGAACTGGTGGAGGCATTCGCGGGGCCGCTGTTCGACGAGATGCCGGCCGGCGACGAGGGCGGCGCCCGGACGTCCCGGCTGATCGTGACCATCCTCAGCGACCCGGCCGAGGAGGCACGCAGATGGACCGGCCCGGCCGAGGACTCGGTCCGCGAGCGCTACTTCGCAGCCTTCGCGCGCGTACTGCCCGGCCTTTCCCCGGAGGAGCTGTGGTTCCGGATGCGGGGGATCTTTGCCGTGACGGCCGTCGACCGCCTCCAGGTCCACCAGCAGCCCTCCCCTGGCTGCGTGCCCCCGGTAGCGGGCGAGGCCGCCCGGCGATGGGCGATCACGTTCCTGACGGCAGCGATGAGTGCGCCACCGATCCGGTCCTGACGACCCAAGCCGGAAGGGCCTTGAAGAGGAGCGGGGGCGAGCTGCCGTACAGTCGGCGCGCCCAGCCCGGGGCGTATGGCCGGGTCAGGTGGTGGTGGCGGACGAGTCGGCCTGTACGCCGGGTTCTGTCTCCCGGGGGCCTCGCGGCCCGCGGGGAGGCGGCCATCCATCTAGGACCGGCGTTGCCGCCGGTCTCGTGCGGTCTACCCGCGGACTCGGGCGGGCAGCCCTCGATCGTCCGCGCAGAGCCGCCGTGAGGCGGCTCCTCTTGACCTTGCTCCAGGTGGGGTTTACCGAGCCATCCGAGTCACCTCGGACGCTGGTGGTCTCTTACACCACCGTTTCACCCTTACCGGGGGCCGAAGCCTCCGGCGGTCTGTTTTCTGTGGCACTGTCCCGCGGGTCACCCCGGGTGGGCGTTACCCACCACCTTGCCGTGTGGAGCCCGGACGTTCCTCGGCGGGGCCCGAAGGACCCCGACGCGACCGCCCGGCCGACTCGTCCGCCGTGATGACCATGATACCCGGCGCCTCAGCCCGGTCGGCGACGGTCCGGCCGCGTTGACGGTCCGGCCGCGTTGACGGTCCGGCCGCGTTGGCGGGAGGTCGTAGGCTGCGGGCGGGGTGGGCGTGGTTCGCCGGGTCCGCCCCGCGCCCTGCCGTCAACGAACCGTTCGAGGAGATCCGCCGTGCTCGTCCTGCTGCCGCCGTCCGAGGGAAAGGCCACGGGAGGCTCGCGCTCCCCGCTGGACCTGGGAGCGCTGTCGCTGCCCGAACTGGGCGAGGCGCGGGCGGAGATCCTGGACGAGTTGGTGTCGCTGTGCTCGGGCGACGGGACGAAGGCCGCCGAGGTGCTGGGGCTGAGCGAGGGGCTGCGCGGCGAGGTCGCCAAGAACGCGGCGCTGCGCGAGGCCGGGACCCGGCCCGCAGGCGAGATCTACACCGGAGTGCTGTACGACGCGCTCGGCCTGGCCACCCTCCCCACCGCCGCCCGGCGCCGGGCGGGCCGGTCGCTGCTGGTGTTCTCCGGGCTGTGGGGCGCGGTGCGGATCGGCGACCGTATCCCCTCCTACCGCTGCTCGATGGGGGTGAAGCTGCCGGGGCTCGGCGCGCTGGGCACGTACTGGCGGAACCGCACCCCGATGGCCGAGGTGATTCCGCGGGCCGCCGGGCGCGGGCTGGTGCTGGACCTCAGGTCGGCGGCGTACGCGGCGGCGTGGAAGCCCAAGGGGGCGCTCGCCGAGCGTACGGCGACGGTGCGGGTGCTCCAGTCGAAGATCGTGAACGGGGTCGAGAAGCGGTCCGTCGTCAGCCACTTCAACAAGGCGACGAAGGGCCGGATGGTACGGGACCTGCTGACCGCCGGGGCCGCGCCGAGCGGGCCCGGTGAGCTGGTCGAGGCGCTGCGGGGGCTCGGGTACGTGGTGGAGGCCGCGGCGCCGGAGCGGGCGGGGCAGGCGTGGGGGCTGGATGTGGTGGTGACCGAGTTGTAGGGCCTGGGAGTCGGAAACCGCTCCGGCGGCGTTGGCGTTGCGGCATGCGCAACTGTCATTGCGTAGTACGCCGCACCTGGGCAGGATGGGCGCCGTGACTAGCACCGCGCCCTCCCCCGGTTCCCCGGACTCCTCGCTGCTCGACCTCGCCCCCGTCATCCCCGTGATCATCGTCCAGGACGCGGCCCACGCGGTCCCGCTGGCCCGTGCGCTGGTGGCGGGCGGGCTGCCGGTGATCGAGGTGACCTTCCGGACGCCCGCCGCCGCGGACGCGATCCGGGCGATCGCCGAGGAGGTCCCGGACGCGATCGTCGGCGCCGGGACCGTCCTGAGCCCGGAGCAGGTGGAGACGGCCGTCGCCGCCGGGTCGCGCTTCCTGGTCACGCCCGGCTGGACGGACCGGCTGCTGGGCGCGCTGGACGCGTCCGGTCTGCCGTATCTGCCGGGGGTCTCGACCACTTCGGAGGTCGTGGCGCTGCTGGAGCGCGGGGTCGAGGAGATGAAGTTCTTCCCGGCGCAGGCGGCCGGGGGCACCCCGTATCTCAAGGCCCTCGCCTCGCCGCTCCCCCAGGCCCGCTTCTGCCCGACGGGCGGTGTCAACGCCTCGAACGCCCCCGAGTACCTGGCCCTCCCCAACGTCGGCTGCGTGGGCGGCACTTGGATGCTGCCCTCGGACGCGCCGGCGGCGGGCGACTGGGGGCGCGTCGAGTCCCTGGCCCGGGAGGCGGCGGCGCTGCGGGGGTGACGTCGGCGGCCCCTACCTCATATGCGCCGCTCCCCTACCGCAGATGCGCCGTCTCGTTCAGCAGCCTCAACGACGCGTTCCCGTCCGCGTAGTACGCCACCGCCGACAGCGACGCCGCCGAGAGTTCCATGCGGAACAGGGTCTCCGGAGGGGCGCCCAGGGCCAGTCGGACCAGGGTTTTGATCGGTGTGACATGGGTGACCAGCAGCACCGTACGGCCTGTATAGCGGGCGATCAGCTTGTCGCGGGCGAGCGCGACCCTGCGCGTGACCGTCGCGAAGCTCTCGCCGCCGCCGGTGGGGGCCACCTTGGTGGAGGCCAGCCATGCCTCCAAGTCGTCCGGGTAGCGCTCCTTGACCTCCGCGAAGGTCAGGCCCTCCCAGGCGCCGAAGTCCGTCTCCCGCAGCCCCTCCTCGACGCGGACGTCCAGGCCCAGGCGCCGGGCCACCGCGTCGGCGGTCTCCCGGCAGCGGCGCAGCGGTGAGGTGACGATGGCCTGGATGGTGCCGCGTGCGGCGAGCGCCGCCGCCACCCGCTCGGCCTGATGGCGGCCCACGTCGGAGAGTCCCGGGTCGGTGCCGCCGCTGCCGGAGAAGCGCTTCTCGGGGGTGAGCGGGGTCTCCCCGTGCCGGAGCAGGACGAACGTGGCGGGGGTGCCCAGGTCCGCCGAGCCCCAGCCCACCGCCGGGGCGCCGGTCGCGGCGGGCTCGGCGAGGGCCTCGTCGGCAGGAGCGGCGGGACCGGCGGGAGCGACGGGGGCGACGGGGGCGGAGAGGGCGGCG
>NZ_JAHLEM010000297.1 GCF_018883605.1 Streptomyces niphimycinicus
ACCGGGCCCGGCTGGTGGCCAGGGCCCTGGCGGGCAACCCCGGCCCGTACCAGGTGATCGCCGCGGACGGCACTCGCCCGCCGTGGCGGCCCGGCGCCTTCGACCGGGTGCTGGTGGATGTGCCGTGCACCGGGCTCGGTGCGCTGCGCCGCCGCCCCGAGGCGCGCTGGCGGCGCCGCCCCGAGGACCTCGACGGCTTCGCCCCGCTTCAGCGCGGACTGCTGCGGGAGGCCCTGGCCTCGGCGCGGATCGGCGGCGTGGTCGGCTATGCGACCTGCTCCCCGCATCCGGCCGAGACCAGGGCCGTGGTCGAGGACGTCCTCAAGGGGCGTGGCGGCCCGGCCGTCTCCGCGGAGTGGATCGACGCCCGTCCGCTGCTGCCCGGGGTGCCCGAGCTGGGCGACGGCCCGGACATCCAGCTCTGGCCGCACCGGCACGGTACGGACGCCATGTATCTGGCGCTGCTGCGCCGCACGGGCTGACCGCGCGCGTTCCTCTCGCGGGTTCCCGGAGCGAGCGCTCCGGGGCATCGCACGGCCGCCGTGAGCGGGTGCGTCAGTCCTTCGGGACCGCCGGAAGCGCTTCCTGGGGCCGGTCGGTCGGGGCGTAGACGGTGGCCGTGCGGGCGGTGGGGTTGAGGTCCCTGTGGACCGCGCGCGCCACCGCCTCGATGGTGGCCACGCCCGCCTTCATGGTGCGGTTGTCCTGGGTGAGCACGGTGAGGGTGTAGTCGTGGCCGTCACCGGTGAAGGCGCCGATGCTGTGCACCCGCCAGCCGTGGGTGGACCGCTCCAGCCAGCCGTTCTTCACCTGGATCCGCACCCCGTCCGGGGCGCCGGCCGGGGTGCCCCAGCGCTGTTCCCGGATGACCTTGCCCATCAGCGAGAGGAGGTAGCGGCGGGAGGCGTCGGTCAGCACCGTGTTCGGGTGGGTGATCAGGTCCAGGAGCCGCTCCTGGTCGTTGGCGGTGATCCGGGTGAGGCCCCAGTAGCCGTCCTTGCCGGGCACGGTGGCGTCCATGCCCGCCGCCCGCAGGAACGCCTTGACCCGGGAGGCTTTGAGCTTCTTCCACAGCTTGCTGGTCGAGGCGTTGTCCGACTTGGTGATCATGGCCTTGGCGAGGGTCTTCTCGCCCTTGGTCAGCGGCCGGTGGTGGCGCTGCGCGTCCCACAGCAGCGTCGCCAGGACCGTCGCCTTCACCACGCTCGCGGAGTCGAACCGCTGGTTCGCACGCAGCGTGCAGCGGGTGTGGGTGGTGTGGTCGCGGAGGCTGATCGCGATGGTGCCCGACCGGCCGCGCAGCGCCGCGGCGATGTCCCTGGACAGCTTGCCGGCCAGCCCGGACTGGTGCGAGACACAGACCGGCCGCGGTGCCGTGGCCGCGGGAGAGGCGGAGGCGGGTCCGGCCCCGGCGACCGGCGATACGACGACGGCCGCTGTCAGCGCCGCGCACACCGCGGTGCGCGGCTGCCGGGGTAGTCGATCTCTCGTCATGGTGGGTTGCCTGTTTGCACGTGACATCTTTGCACGTGACGTCTAGGGGTTTCCTTCGACTTCTTCATGATCCCGGCTCCGCCGCCGTGCGTCGATCGGAGCGGATACCCAAGTGATCACGGCGGTACGGGCCGTAGCGATGATCCCGGCTCCATGGACCGGCATGGACCGTGGGAGGCTTGGTGGCATGGCCTTGCAGATCAACCCCAGCATCCTGTCCGCGGACTTCTCCCGCCTCGCGGATGAGGCGAAGGCGGTCGAGGGTGCCGACTGGCTCCACGTCGACGTCATGGACAACCACTTCGTCCCCAATCTCACCCTCGGGGTTCCGGTGGTCGAGTCGTTGGGCAAGGCCACGGATACCCCGCTGGACTGCCATCTCATGATCGACGACCCGGACCGCTGGGCGCCGCAGTACATCGAGGCGGGCGCCGGTTCCGTCACCTTCCATGTGGAGGCCGCGGCCGCGCCGGTGCGGCTGGCGCGCGAGATCCGGGCCAAGGGCGCGCGGGCCTCGATGGCGCTCAAGCCGGCCACGCCCATCGAGCCGTACGAGGATCTGCTGCCCGAGCTGGACATGCTGCTGGTGATGACCGTGGAACCCGGCTTCGGCGGCCAGGCGTTCCTCGACATCATGCTGCCGAAGATCCGCCGCACCCGGCAGCTCATCGACAAGCACGGACTCCAGATGTGGCTCCAGGTGGACGGCGGGGTCTCGGCCGCCACCATCGAGCGGTGCGCCGAGGCGGGCGCCGATGTGTTCGTGGCGGGCTCCGCCGTCTACGGCGCCGACGACCCGGCCAAGGCCGTAGAGGCGCTGCGCCGGCTGGCCGAGAAGGCAACCGGTACCCCCGGGACATGAGGCGGCGTAGCTACCGGTCGGTGAACTCAAGGGTGAAGGGCGAACCAACTCCGCCGTTTCTGACAGGATGAACGGTGAGTCCGGACAGTGAATAGTGAGGAGACCGCGGTGTCGACGGGCCGTTCAGCCACGCGGATGGGACCCGCCGAACTGGTGCAGGCGGCGGCCATGGCGCGCCGCTTCTACCTCGAGGGCAAGTCCAAGATTCAGATCGCCGAGGAGTTCGGCGTCAGCCGCTTCAAGGTCGCGCGGGTGCTGGAGACGGCGCTCGAACGCGATCTGGTGCGCATCGAGATCCGGGTTCCCGCCGAACTCGACGCGGAGCGCTCCGACGCCCTGCGCGCCCGCTACGGGCTGCGCCACGCGGTCGTCGTGGAGTCCCCGGCCGACGCCGAGGCGGACACCCCGGACCCGGAGAACCTCGGCGAGGTCGCCGCGGACCTGCTGGGCGAGTTGGTGACCGAGGGCGATGTGCTGGGGCTGGCCTGGGGCCGGTCCACGATCCACATGGCCGCCGCGCTGCACCGGCTGCCCCCGTGCACCGTCGTCCAGCTCACCGGCGTGTACGACGCGGGCACGGCCGAGCGCGGCTCGGTCGAGGCGGTGCGCCGCGCCGCCGCCGTCTCGGGCGGTGAGGCGCACCCCATCTACGCGCCGATGCTGCTGCCGGACACGGCCACCGCCGACGCCCTGCGCGGCCAGACCGGTATCGCCCGTGCCTTCGAGTACTTCGACAAGGTCACCGTGGCCTGCGTCTCCATCGGCTCATGGGAGGCCGGGATCTCCACGGTCTACGACATGCTGTCGGAGAAGGAGCGGGCCCACTACGAGAGCCTGGGCGCCGCCGCCGAGATGTCGGCCCACCTCTTCGACGCCGAGGGCCGCCGCATCGGCCGTGACCTGGGCGAGCGCTGCATCACCGTGGAGGCCGACCGGCTGCGCCGGATCCCCGAGGTGGTGGCCATCGCCGGTGGCCGCCGTAAGGCCGAGGCGATCGGGGCGGTGCTGAGGTCCGGCCTGGTCACCAGCCTGGTGACGGACACGGCCGCCGCGGACTATCTGCTCGCCGAGACCACCCCGGCCGCCCACCCCGCCCTGGACCGCGCCGACCCGGACGGCGTGTAGCGGGCCGGACGCGGCGAGCACCGGTCGCGGCGGGCAAGGGGGAACGGCGGGCAAGGGGGAACGGCGGGGAAGCGGGCACGGCGGGCAAGCGGGAAATGGCGAGCGGCCCGCCGCTCGCCACCTCGCATCACGCCAGAAGCAGGGCCGCGTCCCACGGCACAGCACCCTCGGCGGTCCCGGCGGGCGGCGTGCTCCGGCCGAGCAGGACGAGGGCGACGCCCGCCGCGCCCTCCAGGAACGTCGGCGCGTCCAGCGGCTCCGGCCGCAGCGGTAGCACCGGCGCGGTGGGAAAGCCGAAGGCCGTGCCGGGGTCGAAGCGGGCGCACAGCCGATCGGCGATCTCGTCGGCCCGCGCGGACAGCGACGCGTCGGCCAGCTCGTCTGCGATACGCCCGGTGATCCGGGCCAGCCCGGCGAGGCCGTGGCACAGCCCGGGATCGTCCATCCCCCGCAGTCCGCCGGGGCGGGCGAAGACCGCCCTCATCGCCTGCGCCGCGGTGTGCACCCACGCGTCCTCGCCCAGGGCGACTCCGGCGAGCTGGAGCGCGCGGGCGATTCCGGGAGCGCCGTAGCACCAGCTCGCGCGGCCCGGCCCCAGGGTGGGCCGGGTGGCGGCCAGCTCCTGGTCGGCGGAGACCGTACCGGGCCAGCCGGGGCCCGCGTCCGGGTCCTCCTGGCGCCAGCTCATCAGCCACCGGGCGATACGGCGGATGGCCGTGTCGTGGCCGGGGACGCGCAGTCCGCGCGTCCAGCACAGGGACAGCAGCGCGAGCGGCCCGGCGATGCCGTGGGCGAGGCCCAGGTCCAGCACCCACTCCCGCCGCCGCGGGTCAAGCGCGGCGGGCCACGGGGGGCTGAACCAGCCGGGCAGCGGCCCGGCCGCGGCCCGGACGGGCTCGGTGAGGGCAACCAGATACCGCAGCACATCGTGGACCGCTTCGGGGTCGGACGGCTCGGCGAGAAAGTACCGGCCGAGGCCGGTCACACCGGAGATGACGTCGAAGTGTTCCCGGTCCGCCCCGGGGACACCGGATTCCATCCGGCCGTACTCGGCGTCGAGGACCGTTTTGAGGCGATGCCGCAGGGTCGCGTCCACCCGGCCCCGTACGGTGGCGTAGTCCCGGGGCGAGCGGGCGGCGTGCTTGGCGGCGAAGCCGAGACTGCCCAGGCCCGTGATCAGCCCGGGACCTCTGGCACCGGCGTACCCGGCCTCCGCCGCCAGCAGGGCGTGGACGGTCGGGCGCAGGCCCGGGTCGTTCCTGCTCAGCTCGCTGAGCAGCAGCGCCGCCCCCGAGGCACCCATGCTGAGCCCGGCAGCGGCGAAGTCCCCGGTGGCGTGGTCGCGGACGCGGGCGGCGATCTCGGCCGCCACGGTGCCGGCGTCCCACCGTCCGGCTGGTGCCGCCGTCATCCGAGAAGCCTCCGCCGTCATCCGAGGTGCCTCCGCCGTCCGTGTTCGGTCTGGGCGAGGCCGCGCGCCACCGCCAGCGAACGGGCTTCGGATGTGTGTGAGGTGCCGATGAGCCGGTTGTGGTGCATATGCAACACGCTCGCCAGCACCGGTCCGTCGGCGGCGGCGGAGGCATAGGCACGCATGGCGGCCGCCCTGGCGTCGAGGGCTGCGAGCACGGCGGCGGCGCCTTCGGCCGGGAACGCGGCCCGGAGTCCGCCGTCCAGCAGGCGCAGTGCCGCCGCGCGCCCTTCCCGGAAGTAGGCGTGGTGCTCCTCGTTCCGCGGGTTCCGCAGCCACCAGTCGGTCCACCGGTCGCCGTGGACCTGGCGGGCGAGGTCGAGGTAATTGGCGGCGGCGAGCACCCGCGGCTCGACGGTGACCGCGCCGGCCGCCCGCAGCCGGAGCTGTTCAAGGGCGGCCACGCTGTCGCGGTGGAAGACCGTCTCGGCGGCCTCGATGGCCTCGTGGCCGCCGTAGCGGTGGGTTTCGGGTTCATAGCCGTCGATGACGAACGCCCCGGCCAGACGCAGGTCGCGTAGCTGCTCCACCCAGTCCAGGACACCCGGCAGCAGCTCGCCGTGGAGCGTGGCGGGGTCGCCGTGGAACCGCAGCCGCAGATGCGCTCCGGCCGGATCGGCGTAGCGGATGAAGAACCAGCGGTCCACCGCGGGCGGCAGGGCCGCCAGCAGCCGGGGCAGGTGCTCGGTCAGCACCTCGTCCTGGCGGTTGGCGGAGGTGTAGAGCTTGCCGTAGAGCCACCCGCGGCTGTGCCGCGGGGCGGGCGGACCGACCGGGCAGATCCGCCGCGCCGGAGCCCGGACGGCCGGGGGATCGCCGGGCGCCGGGCGGGCGGGCAGCAGCGGAATCACCAGTTCACTGCTGAACGCCCCCGCGTCGGTGGCGAGCCAGCCGCCGCCCGCCCCCGCGTCCTCGGGAGTCTCGTACGCCGTCACGTCCTTGCCCCGGCGGAGCTCGCGGCGCAGCACCATACGGTGGAGCGGGGCGGTCAGGTCGATCTCCAGCCGGTGGTCGTCGCCCCCGCCGACGGCGACCCGGTCGGGCACGTTCCAGCGCGCCCGCCAGCCGTCCAGGTGGCGCTCCCACTCCGCGTCGGAGAGGGCGGAGTCGAACAGGCCGGGGTCGGTCAGCCGCCATCGGGCGGGGGCGAGGACCGTCCTGCCGAACCGGACGCGGGGCAGGTGGGGAAGTGTGGACAGGCGCCCCCATGTCCACACGCACAAGGGCCAGCTCCCCATCGCCGGCACCTCTCGCAACAGCCGGACCGCCGCGGGGGCACGCCGCGGGTCGAGCATGGTCGGAACCCGGGGGTTGATCTCCTGCCCGGTCGAGGCGTCCACGAGATACAGCCGGTCCGGGTCGGCGGCCAGTGCCAGATCGCTCATTCCCCGCACGGCGGGCGAGGCGCGGTCCGCGAAGCAGCCCACCGCGACCCGCTCGGTCCAGAACGGCCGAACGCGGGCCACATTGGCGTCGCGCCCGCTCAGGGGCAGGAAGTCCAGGTGTGCCTGGAGCGCGCCGTCCCGGGCCGAGTCGGCCGCGGAGCGGCGCGCCAACTCGCCCACTGCCTCCACGTCGTCGAGGAGATAGGCGAACCGCCCGAAGAGCGCGCCCGGTGCCGGCGATCCCGTCGCCGGCGAGAGCACGAGCGCGAAGTCGCCCTCTTCGAGGGACCGCCGCGAGGGGGCGGTCAGATGGGCGCAGAGCTCCATCGCGGCCGGGGGTGGTGCCCCGGAGCCGCGCAGCCGGTCGAGCGCCGCGTCGTCGAGCACCACCTCGCGGTCACCCGACGCGATCGCCGTGAGGGCCAGCTCGGCCAGGAACTCCTCCCGGGCCCGGTCGCGTTCGCTCGGCTCACCGGGTTCCGCCGTGCGCCGCTCGCTTCTGGGGTGGTCGTAGCCGGCGGGCGGGCCCAGGCCGGTGTGCGGGTCGAGCACGTCGGCGAGCGGCACGGCCCGGTCGGTGCCATAGCGTTCGACGAACGCGTCACGGTACTCCCGCAGCTCCGGCGTCGGCACCGTGTCGGGGGCGGCCAGACACAGCGCCGTGGCCGCGCGCTCCGCCTCCCGTAACACCTCCCGGTCCAGGGCGACTTCGGCGTCCAGCCGCATGTCGACCTGGATCGGCCGGTCATCGGCGCGCAGGCCGCCCATCGCGTCCAGGGCCCTCTTCCAGTGGCCGAGCCCCGCGCCGAGGGGTTCCGCGCCGTACTCCTCCAGCAGGTCGCCGATGGCGGCCAGTTCGCGTGCCTTGTCGGCCCGTCCCACGGCATCGAGCACCTCCACCGCGTACCGCAACGGGTCGGTCTCGCCGAGCGGGGGGCGCAGTTCGGTGAGGAGGAAGCCCTGGCGGACGAGCTCGACGAGGAGCCCCTCCTTGGCGGACGCGGGGACGTTCGGGTACGCCTCGTCGAGGACCTTCAGCAGGTCCCCGGCCGGGCAGGGGCGCCGGGTGGCGGCGAGGATGGTCCGCACGGCCGCCGTGTGGCGTACGGAGATCTCCTGGGCGCTCCGCCCCTCGCGCTGCCGTTCGCCGGCGGCCGGCTCCTCGGGGTCGGCGGGGTCCTTCGCGTCGTAGCCGCAGGGGAGCACCCAGCGCTGCCCGCGGGCGAAGCCCAGGTCGTTCGCCACGACGCGCAGCGCCCGCAGCACCTCGAGTTCGCCCTCCCAGGCGGTGAGGACGCCGGAAAGCCAGCCGCCGTCCGGGCGCACCGCCTTGCGGTGCCGGGTGCCCAGCCGGACCCGGCAGCCCTCGCCGAAGGACACCGGGGCGACGCCCGCCAGGAGCCCGAAGGGGGTGGCGCGGCTGGCGCCCCGCAGGACGTAGCGCGTCGCCGAGAGCGTGAGCTTGCGCAGGGCGCCGGCCTTCATCGGTGCGCCAGTGCGCAGCGCCTCCACGGCCCGGTGCAGTGAGGGGCTGGAGACGGCGAGGGCCTCCTCGACCCGTCCGTCGGAGAGGAGCGCGTCGATGTACCGGCGGACCTGTTCGCGGTCGCGCGGGTCGATGTGTGCGCGGGTCCCGGTGGCCGAGCGGGGGAGGAGCGGGACACGGAGCATCCCGGTGGGCTCCGCGTGGAACATCGGGTGGTCTCCGGCCATGGTGTCCTCTCTCCCGTTCACGCTCGGCACCGCCGAGCATTCCGCTGTCGGCGAGCCGCGCGGAGCCCGGGCTCGGCCCGGGCCCCGCGCGGTCCTTGCTGCTAACAGGCCGGCGCGACCACGGTGCACCAGAGGATGGAGGCCGCGGGCGTGCCGGTGGACGCGCTGTGCGCGGCCGTCGGCTCGTCGAGCTCGACACGCACGTCCAGGTCGAACTCCGACATCTCGCTGGCCGACTCGGCCGGTACGGCGACAGACATGGTCAACTCCTTCGATAGAGGGGGCGACGGCAGCCGTTCGCACCCAGTGCCGCTCACCTACACCTCGGCGGATGGGCGTGCGCGGCTCCCGTTCGCGGTTGACGAGGGGCACTCGTGCCGAGCGCCCCGCACCTCCTGTGTATGTGCACCGCCGGTGATTCCGGAACAGCGGAGAGCGAGATCTAAGGCTTGCCTCAGAAAGTCGCGGTCGGCGGAACGAACGGCGTCATCGCGCCCTCCGATGGCTCCTGGCCGGGCCCCGACCGCTCGCCGACGCGCCGAGCGCTGCTCCGCCGCATGGGGTCACTCGCCCTCGGGCGGGTGCTCGGGTAGCGTTTCGATGTAAGGCAGGTTGCCTGTCGGCACCGGAGCAGCCCCCGCAGCGCCTCTTTGGAGGAGTCTACGAATGCGGGGGTGTTTTGTTGTGTCGCCATGGGAGTGACCTGCGTCGTTTCGCGTGAAAATGTGAGGCTCATGCGTTTCCTCGAGCCCGGTACGGGGCGCCACGTGGAATCTTCCCCGGTTCCCTACGACCTGACGTACGACGATGTGTTCATGGTGCCGAGCCGCTCCGCGGTCGGCTCCCGCCAGGGGGTGGACCTGGCCTCACCCGACGGCACCGGCACCACCATTCCGCTCGTCGTCGCCAACATGACCGCGATCGCCGGCCGCCGCATGGCCGAGACGGTCGCCCGTCGCGGTGGCCTCGTCGTCATCCCGCAGGACATCCCGATCGACGTCGTCACCGAGGTGGTCCGCTGGGTCAAGAGCCGCGATCTGGTGCTGGACACCCCGATCGTCCTCGCCCCGACCGGCACCGTCGCCGACGCGCTGTCGCTGCTGCCCAAGCGGGCACACGGCGCGGGTGTGGTGGTCGAGGACGGGCGTCCGGTGGGCGTGGTGACCGAGTCCGACCTGACCGGCGTGGACCGCTTCACCCAGCTCTCCGAGGTGATGTCGCGCGAGCTGATGGTGCTCGACGCCGCCATCGACCCCCAGGAGGCGTTCAACCGCCTCGACGCCGCCCACCGCAAGCTGGCCCCCGCCGTGGACGCGGACGGGAAGCTGGCGGGCATCCTGACCCGCAAGGGCGCGCTGCGCGCGACGCTCTACAAGCCCGCGGTGGACGCGGGTGGCCGGCTGCGGATCGCGGCCGCCGTCGGGGTCAACGGCGATGTGGAGGGCCGTACGAAGGCGCTCCTGGACGCCGGGGTGGACGCCCTCGTCGTGGACACCGCCCACGGCCACCAGGAGTCGATGATCACCACACTCAAGGCGGTCCGGGGCCTTGGTCCGCGGGTGCCGGTGGTGGCGGGCAACGTGGTCGCCGCCGAGGGCGTGCGCGACCTCATCAAGGCGGGTGCCGACATCATCAAGGTCGGCGTCGGGCCGGGCGCGATGTGCACCACCCGCATGATGACCGGCGTGGGCCGGCCGCAGTTCTCCGCGGTGCTGGAATGCGCCGCCGAGGCACGGAAGTTCGGCAAGCACATCTGGGCGGACGGCGGCATCCGGCACCCCCGCGACGTCGCCATGGCGCTCGCCGCCGGGGCGTCCAACGTCATGGTCGGCTCCTGGTTCGCGGGGACCTACGAATCGCCCGGCGACCTCCAGCACACCGCCGACGGCCGGCCGTACAAGGAGAGCTTCGGCATGGCCTCGGCACGCGCGGTGCGCAACCGCACCAGCGACGAGTCGGCCTACGAGCGGGCCCGCAAGGGGCTGTTCGAGGAGGGCATCTCCACCTCGCGGATGTTCCTGGACCCGGCCCGGCCGGGGGTCGAGGACCTGATCGACTCGATCATCGCGGGTGTGCGCAGCTCCTGCACCTACGCGGGCGCCGGGTCGCTGGAGGAGTTCCACGAGCGGGCCGTGGTGGGCGTGCAGAGCGCCGCGGGCTACGCGGAGGGCAAGCCGCTCCACGCAAGCTGGGACTGAGGCTCAGGAGTTCGGCCCGCCCCTAAGGCGGACCGAGCCCCCGAACACCACAGCCCCCACTCGGCTCGGGTGAGTGGGGGCTGTGGTGATGTGTCGTGACGCGGTCTCACCTCGCCAGTCCGCGCTCACCCCGGGTGCGGGGCAGCGCGTGGCGCGGCGGGCTGGTGAGGGTGATCTGCCGGACCAACTGGTGGAACGAGACCAGCGCGGCGACCGGGGGAAGACCGGCCACGGCCATGCTGGGCGCGTTCCTCGGGGCGTGTGCGACGCACAGGAACACCGCGATGGTGGAGAAGAGCACCACCACGGCCCATGAGTGCGCCGCGCCCCGGCGGTGCAGGGCGGCCCGCAGCACCGACAGCGAGGCGACCAGCCAGGGCCCGTAGACCAGCAGGGGCCACCACGCCGCCATGGACTCCGAGGTGCTCGGGGAGGCCAGATAGCGCAGCGGGCGGTAGGAGATCATTCCGCCGAGCACGCTCAGCATGGCGACGATGACCGTGGTGACCGCCGCGAAGATCAGGCTGATCACATGCAGCCACGGCAGCGTCGGCAGCCGGAAGCGGACCCGGCGGCGCTTGCCGCGCCCCCGCACATGCGTGGGGGCGGGGGTGTGGAGCGGGGCGACCGGTCCGATGGGGCCGGTGGTGTGCACCGACTCCTCGGGGGAGGTCGTCTGGAGCAGCCGGGCCAGGTCTCCCTCCAGGTCCCAGCGGCCCTCGATGCTCTCCGGGTCGGGCAGGGGGAAAGGATTCATCTCATAATCGGCTGCCGCCTCGTAACGCTCCCCGGGAGGGGGCGCGGGGGCGTGCCGGTGGCCGGTGGGTGGGGGCCCGTAGCCGCCCGGCCTCGGCTCGGTGTACGTCATGCCTTGACGCCCGGTTCCGGCGTATCGGACCGCTGGAGGAAGTCCGCCTCGATCCGGCCCAGCGCCCGGAGGAAGTCCTCCCAGACTCTCGCGCAGTATTCGAGCGGATAGCGCTCGCTGTCACCCCCCTGGTCTCGGGGCCGGAACACGGGTTCGGCACTGAGGCGGGAGTGATCGGGTGGTTGCAGGCTGTCAGTGGTCACGTCCCCACCAACGACCGCTAAAATGGTGCAGTATCGCGGCATTCGGGTGAAACGAGCGCTGACTCGCGCAGTGTCTCGCAACGATTCCCCGCCGAGCGCCCCCGCGCGCAACGTTGCCACGGGGATGCGCAACCATGGTGCATTACGGCCGTCGGCGGACGGCTCATAGGGTCTTGCGCTGACGTGGAGTGGCGGGGACCGACTGCTCGGCGATTCCCACCTGCGGGTTTGCTCTTCGGGCACCCGTATGTCCGCAGTCGGTCGCCACCACCCGATGGCAGCGATTAAGGAGCCACCCCTGTGTTGGAGCACGGCGCAGCACCGCCCGCCAGCCAGCAAGCGGAACCAAACCCTCCGGTCGGCGGGCTGGGCGCCCGGCTGATGCGGCGCAAGCCGGTGGAGCGGCTGGTCGCCGAGGGCGGCCGGGGCGAGGGCGGCAGTCTGCGGCGCTCCATGGGCATGTGGCAGCTCACCATGATCAGCATCGGGGCCACCCTGGGCACCGGCATCTTCGTGGTGCTCGGCGAGGCCGTGCCGGACGCCGGTCCGGCGGTCGTCGTGTCGTTCGTCATCGCCGGGCTCACCGCGCTGTTCTCCGCGCTCTCGTACGCCGAGCTGGCGGGCACCATCCCCGTCTCCGGCTCCTCCTACTCCTATGCCTACGCCACGATGGGCGAGCTGATCGCCTGGGTCTGCGGCTGGTGTCTGATCCTGGAGTACGGCGTCTCGGTGGCGGCCGTCGCCGTCGGCTGGGGCGAGTACCTCAACGAACTGCTCGACGGCACGCTCGGCTTCACCATCCCCGACGCCCTGGCCGCCCCGCCCGGCGACGGCGGGATCTTCAATCTGCCCGCCCTGCTGGTGGTGCTGCTGGCCATGGCGTTCCTGCTGGGCGGCGCCAAGGAGAGCGCCCGCGCCAACACCGTCATGGTGGCCGTGAAGATCGCGGCACTGATCCTCTTCTGCGCCGTCGCCTTCACCGGCATCCGGGCCGGCAACTACACCCCGTTCATGCCGCTGGGCATGGCGGGCGTCAGCGCCGCCGGTGCCACCCTCTTCTTCTCCTACATCGGCTTCGACGCCGCCTCCACCGCCGGTGAGGAGGCCAAGAACCCCCAGCGCGACCTGCCCCGCGCGATCATGCTCTCGCTGATCATCGTCACCGCGCTGTACTGCCTGGTCGCCGCCGTCGCGGTGGGCGCCCTGCCGTGGAAGAAGTTCTCCGGCTCCGAGGCCGCGCTCGCCTCGATCATGAAGGATGTCACCGGACAGGACGTCTGGGCCGTGCTGCTGGCCGCCGGAGCGGTGGTCGCGATCGCCTCCGTGGTGCTGACCGTGCTCTACGGCCAGACCCGCATCCTCTTCGCGATGTCCCGGGACGGGCTGGTGCCCAAGGTCTTCTCCACCGTCCACGCCAGGACCGGGGTGCCCCGCGCCAACACCGTGATCGTCTCGCTCTTCTGCGGGGTCCTGGCCGCCGCGATCCCGCTCGGCCAGCTCGCCGACGCCACCAGCATCGGCACCCTCTTCGCCTTCGCGCTGGTCAACATCGCGGTGATCGTGCTGCGCCGGACCCGGCCCGAAATGCCCCGCACCTTCCGGGTGCCGCTGTCCCCGCTCTTCCCGGTGATCGGCTTCGCGCTGTGCCTGTGGATGATGGGCAGCCTCCAGTTCGTGACCTGGGTGGTCTTCGGCTGCTGGATGGCCGTCGGCCTTGTGCTGTACTTCGCATACGGCTTGCGCCGCTCCCGACTGGCCACAGCAGAGAAGTGATTGCCCCCCAGTGCGACTGAATGATCTCGACGAACGCATCGTCCACGCCCTCGCCGAGGACGCCCGCCGCTCCTACGCCGACATCGGCGAGCTGGTCGGACTGTCCGCGCCCGCCGTCAAACGGCGGGTGGACCGGCTGCGCGCGGAGGGAGCCATCACCGGCTTCACGGTGCGGGTCGACCCGGTGGCGCTGGGCTGGGAGACCGAGGGCTTCATCGAGCTGTACTGCCGCCACAACACCTCGCCGGACGCCATCCGCCGGGGCCTGTCGCGCTATCCCGAGGTGGTGTCCGCGTCGACCGTCACCGGCGACGCGGACGCCGTCGTCCAGGTCTTCGCCTCCGATATGCGCCACTTCGAGCGGGTGCTGGAGCGGATCGCGGGGGAGGCGTTCGTGGAGCGCACCAAGTCTGTGCTGGTGCTCTCGCCTCTGCTGCGAAGGTTCAGCTCGGGTGCGCCGACGTAGGAGCTCCGCTGGGTGGCCCTGGTTGACTGTCGTGCCCTGACCTGCCGTTGGTCGTGTGCGGCGGTGTCGTGGCTGGTCGCGTAGTTCCCCGCGCGGCGGAGCCGCACATCGACACAGCCCCGCGCCCCTTCGGGGCGCCCCCGCGTGGGCCCCGCCCATGCCCGGCCCCCGCGTGCGCAATGAATCGACGCGTACCGATCCCCATGCGTCATGAATCGACGCCGGACGCAACGAAGCCGTCTTGTTGGGCGATCCGGAGGCAACGTACTGTTTTTATACCCGTACCCCTCCCCTCAAGGTCTGCCATGTCGCCGCTGCGCACCGCCCTGCTCCAGAACTCCGGTCACCCCGGCGATCCCGCCGGAAACCTCAAGGTCCTCGACGAGGCCGCCGCCAGTGCGGCCGCCGACGGGGCCGGGCTGCTGGTCACCGCGGAGATGTTCCTCACGGGATACGCGATTGGCGGCGGCGGTGTACGGGAGCTGGCCGAGCCCGCCGACGGGCCCAGCGGCCGGGCCGTGGCCGAGATCGCCGCGACGCACGGTCTCGCCATCCTCTACGGCTACCCCGAGAGCCACGAGGGCGCGGTGTACAACTCCGCACGGCTCGTGGGCGCGGACGGCGCCGAACTGGCCAACTACCGCAAGTCCCATCTCTACGGCTGCTTCGAGCGGGGGTCGTTCACCCCGGGTGAGGTCCCCGTCGTCCAGGCCACCATTGGCGAGCTGACCGTCGGCATCCTGATCTGCTACGACGTCGAGTTCCCCGAGAACGTACGGGCCCATGCCCTGGCCGGGACCGATCTGCTGCTGGTGCCCACCGCGCAGATGCACCCCTTCGAGTTCGTCGCCGAATCGGTGATTCCGGTGCGGGCCTTCGAGAGCCAGATGTACATCGCCTACGTCAACCGCAGCGGTGTCGAGGGCGAGTTCGACTTCGTCGGCCTGAGCTGTCTGGCCGGGCCCGACGGCGCCACCTGTCTGCGGGCCGGCCGCGGCGAGGAACTCCTCCTCGGCGATGTCGCCCCCAAGCTGCTGAGCACCTCGCGCCGGATCAACCCGTATCTGCGCGACCGCCGCCCCGGTCTGTACTCCTCCCTCGGCTGATCAGCCCTCGCCCGATCCCTCCTCACTTGATCAGCCCGGCCCCCGCCGCATCCGAAACACGCTCTGAGCACCAACCAGCAAGGAATCCGTACCCCATGACGTCCACGGTGCCCACCGCCGTCCATGACGAGCAGGAAACGCGGGCCCATCAGGCCCTTTTGCCCATGACCATGTTCGGCCCGGACTTCCCCTACGCCTACGACGACTTCCTCGCCCACCCGGCGGGCCTGGGCCAGATACCCGCGACCGAGCACGGCGCCGAGGTCGCGGTCGTCGGCGGCGGTCTCTCCGGCCTCGTCACCGCGTACGAGCTGATGAAGATGGGCCTGAAGCCGGTGGTCTACGAGGCCGACCGGATCGGCGGACGGCTGCGCACCGTCGGCTTCGACGGCTGTGACGACACGCTGACCGCCGAGATGGGCGCGATGCGCTTCCCGCCGTCCTCCACCGCCCTCCAGCACTACATCGACCTGGTGGGCCTGAAGACCCAGCCGTTCCCCAACCCGCTGGCCCCCGACACCCCCTCGACCGTCGTCGACCTCAAGGGCGAGTCCCACTACGCCCGCACCATCGACGATCTGCCGCCGGTCTACCGCGAGGTGGCCGACGCCTGGAACGCCTGCCTGGAGGAGGGCGCGGACTTCTCCGACATGAACCGCGCCATCCGCGAGCGGAACGTCCCCCGGATCCGGGAGATCTGGTCGCGGCTGGTCGAGAAGCTGGACAACCAGACCTTCTACGGCTTCCTCTGCGACTCCGCGGCCTTCACCTCCTTCCGCCACCGGGAGATCTTCGGCCAGGTCGGCTTCGGCACCGGCGGCTGGGACACCGACTTCCCCAACTCCATCCTGGAGATCCTGCGGGTCGTCTACACCGAGGCCGACGACCACCACCGCGGCATCGTCGGCGGCAGCCAGCAACTGCCGCTG
>NZ_JAHLEM010000298.1 GCF_018883605.1 Streptomyces niphimycinicus
CATCCTGGAGATCCTGCGGGTCGTCTACACCGAGGCCGACGACCACCACCGCGGCATCGTCGGCGGCAGCCAGCAACTGCCGCTGCGGCTGTGGGAGCGCGAGCCCGAGAAGATCGTCCACTGGTCCCAGGGCACCTCGCTGTCCTCGCTGCACGGCGGTGCGCCCCGCCCGGCCGTGACCCGGCTGCACCGGGCCGCGGGTGACCGCGTCGTGGTGACGGACGCGAGCGGCGACATCCGCTCGTACCAGGCGGTGGTCTTCACCGCGCAGTCCTGGATGCTGCTCTCCAAGATCGACTGCGATGACTCGCTCTTCCCGATCGACCACTGGACGGCGATCGAGCGCACCCACTACATGGAGTCCAGCAAGCTCTTCGTGCCGGTGGACCGGCCGTTCTGGCTGGACAAGGACGAGATCACCGGCCGGGACACGATGAGCATGACGCTCACCGACCGGATGACCCGCGGCACCTATCTGCTGGACGACGGCCCGGACCGGCCCGCCGTCATCTGCCTCTCCTACACCTGGTGCGACGACAGCCTCAAGTGGCTGCCGCTGTCGGCGAACGAGCGGATGGAGGTCATGCTCAAGTCGCTCTCGGAGATCTATCCGAACGTCGACATCCGCAAGCACATCATCGGCAGCCCGGTCACCGTGTCCTGGGAGAACGAGCCGTACTTCATGGGCGCGTTCAAGGCCAATCTGCCCGGCCACTACCGCTACCAGCGCCGGTTGTTCACCCACTTCATGCAGGACCGGCTGCCCGCCGACAAGCGCGGCATCTTCCTCGCGGGCGACGACATCTCCTGGACGGCGGGCTGGGCCGAGGGCGCCATCCAGACCGCGCTCAACGCCGTATGGGGCGTGATGCACCGCTTCGGCGGCGCCACCGACCCGAAGAACCCGGGGCCGGGCGATCTGTACGACGAGATCGCGCCCGTCGAACTCCCCGAGGACTGAGCCGATCCCAGGACTGTGCCGCCGACGGCAGGTCGTGAGGCCGTCGGCGGGCCGTTACGTCGTCGGTGAGCCGTCAGGCCGTCGGCGGGCCGCCTACGCCGCCGGCAGAGGAGTGAGCAGAAAGCGCCCGACCAGGCCCACGGTCGTATCGACGCGCTCCGCGAACTCCTCCGCCAGCTCCGGTACCCCGCGCAGCCCCCACAGCGCGCGGAACGCCGCCCACGCGGCGTCCCGCGCCTTCTCCAGGCTCCAGGAGCCCACGAGATGGGTGAGCGGATCGGCCACGTCCAGCAGGTCGGGGCCGGGCATCAGCTCCTCCCGGATCCGCTCCTCCAGCCCCGTGAGCAGCGCGCCGATCCGGTCGAAGTCGCCCTCCAGGGCGTCCGGTTCGAGATCCCGGGCCCGGCAGGTGTCCAGCAGCGCGAGCGCCAGGTCATGGCCGATATGGGCGTTGATCCCGGCGAGCGCGAACTGCACCGGGCGGACCGCCGGATGGCCCCGCAACTGGAACAGCGGCCGCCAGCAGGCGGGCGGCCGCCCGCCCGTGGCCACCGCGTCGACCGCCGCCAGATAGCGCCCGGCGAACCGCACGTCCAGCTCCTCGGTGGCGGACGGGTCGTGGAAGTACCCGTCCGCGAGCCGGCGGCCGACCTCCTCGGTGACCGACAGATACACCCCGTTGAAGACCGCCACCCCGTCTCCCGGCGGCAGCCCCGCGCCGAGCGCGCTCATGCGCGCCACGACGCTTCTCACGGTGCGCGGCGCGGGCCGCGCGGGCGTGGGCATGGGCGTGGGCATCGTCATGGACGCCAGGGTGGCAGGCCGGACGGGCGCGGTCCCGCCGTACACCGCCGCTTCCCCTGGACGGTCTAACGCCCCGTCAACCGCGTATCACAGCGCCCCCGCGTCGCGTGCCGTCCACATCGACGGATACAGCGGCCGCCAGCCCAGTTCGTCGCGGAGCCGGAGGTTGGACGTGATCCCGAACCAGGGGTCCTCGTCGGTCCGCTCGGTCATGCCCCCGGGCAGCGGAGCGCCCATGATCTGGTAGAGCTCGACCGTGGTCGCCGGGGCGTCGTCCACGATGTTGTACTTGCGGCCCGACACCGAGCCGCCGGCCGTGCCGCCCGGGGCGCGCAGCAGCCGCAGCAGCGCCGATGTCGCGTCCGCGTGGTGGACCATGGCGAGCCGCTGGTTCCCGGCCCATGCCGCCGCGTGCGACAGGATGTTCGTCAGATGCGGGTCGCCGTCCCCGTAGACGAAGGCCAGGCTGCCGATCCGCAGATCAAGGCCGTGCTCGCGGTGCAGCGCCAGCAGTTCCCGCTCCGCCTCGGCCTTGGACTGGGGGTACGCGCCCCACAGCAGACCGCCGGGCCTGCTCTCGTCGTCCTCCGTGAGCGGCCGCCCGCGCGGGACGCCGTACACCAGATTGGTGCTGACCTGGAGGAACCGGCTCGTCCCGGCCTCGACCGCGGCCCGCCCGAGCGCGATGGCCGCGTCCCGGTTGACCGCCCACGCCTCCTCGTCCGGCACCCCGCGGAAGGCCGCCGCGATGTTGACCACGGCGTGCACCCCCTCCATGGCCCTCCGCAGATCCTTCTCCTCGCGCAGATCGCCCACCGTGAGCCGGGCGCCCTGGGCCGCGAAGGGCGCACCGCGCTCCTCGTCGCGCACCAGCACCCGTACCTCGGTACCGGCCGCGGGCCGCTCCAGCAGCCGCTTGGTGAACCGCCGTCCCACCTGGCCGGTCGCACCCGTCACCAGAATCAAGGGCATCAGCATCCGCCTTTCGTCTCGTTCGCTCGGCCTCAGCCTGCGGCGGCATCGGCGGGGCCGGGAGAGACCTCCTCATCCAGGGATCGGCAGACCCTGGATACGCGGCGCGGGCCCGGCGACCATGGGAGCGTGCATCGATCGGAACTCGCGGACTTCCTGCGCCGCTGCCGCGCCCGTCTCGGCCCCGCCGAGGTGGGCCTGACGGCCGGTCCCCGGCGCCGTACGCCCGGACTGCGCCGGGAGGAGGTGGCCCAGCTCGCGGGCATGTCGCCGGACTACTACACCCGGCTGGAACAGGCCCGCGGCCCGCGCCCGTCCCGCCAGATGCTGACCGCGCTGGCCCGGGCGCTGCGGCTCACCGACGACGAACGCGACTATCTCTTCCACCTGGTGGGGGAGGAGCCGCCGCGCGACCGCAGCACCTCGGAGCATGTGCGGCCCGGTCTGCTCAGGGTGCTGGACCGGCTGTACGACACCCCGGCCCAGGTGATCACCGACTGGGGCGAGGTGCTGGCGCAGAACGCGATGGCGGCGGCGCTGGTCGGCGACATCATGGCGCGGCCGCTCGGCGACCGCAATATCCTCCGGAGCTTCTTCACCCGGCCCGACGCCGCCTCCGGCGCCCCCGGGATCTTCCCGGGCGAGGAGATCGAGAAGCACGCCCGGCTGCATGTGGCCAACCTCCGCGCCGTGCTCGCGGCCCGCCCCGACGACCCGGGCCCGGCGGCCCTGGTGGGCGAACTGCTGTCGGTGAGCGCGGAGTTCGCGGCGCTGTGGGAGGCCCATGAGGTGGCCGTACGGCACTCCTCGGTCAAGCGGTTCGTCCACCCGGTGGTGGGCGTGATGGAGCTGGACTGCGAGGTCCTGCTGAGTTCGGAACACGCCCAGCGGCTGATCGTCCACACCGCCCGCCCCGGCAGCGAGTCCGCCGAGCGGCTCGAACTGCTCCGGGTGGTGGGCCTTCAGGACCTCGCCCCGCGGGGAGGACAGGATCTCGCCCCGCGGGGGTAGGTCCGCCGGCGGTCAGGCCGGGCGGTCGTCGTCGTATCCGCTGGTGCCCGCGTCCAGCAGGGGCTCCTGCGGCTTCAGATGGGCCGGGGCCAGGGCGCGCAGGACGTGGTAGCCGAGCAGCACCACGATCGTGCCGAGGGCGATCCCGCCCAGCACCCCGCCCGGCACCGCCGCCACTTCGAGCACCCGCTCCTTCGACAGTCCCGGCGGATAGGGTCGACCACGTCCGCGAGCACGCCGAAGCCCTGGCTCTTGGCACCGAGGAGTCGTCGATGCACCACCCGGACCCGCGGTATGCCGCGCGGCTCGCCACGTATGGGACCGTGGCCACGCGCCTGTCCCTGCTGAGCGACCGTCGGCTCGGCGAGGTCGTGGCCGCCGCGGCCCCGCGCGGATCCGGCATCGGCGGCAGGTCGGCGGAGCTGGACATCGACGGCATGCGGGTGTTCGTCAAGAGGATCCCCCTGACGGACACCGAGTTGCGGCCGGAGAACACGCGGTCGACGGCGAACCTCTTCGGACTGCCGATGTTCTACCAGTACGGGGTGGGCTCAGCGGGGTTCGGGGCCTGGCGGGAGCTGGCCGTGCACGTCATGACCACCAACTGGGTCCTCGGGAACGAGTACGAGGGCTTTCCGCTGATGTACCACTGGCGCATCCTGCCCGACTCCCCTCCCGAAGGGGTCGCCGACGAGTTCGGGGGCATTGACGGGGCGGTCGTGCGCTGGGAGGGATCATCGGCCGTGCGTGGGCGGCTGGAGGCTATCGGCCGGTCTTCGTCCAGCCTGGTCCTCTTCTTGGAACACGTCCCGCAGACACTCGCCGACTGGCTGCACGACTACCGGACCGCCGCGCCGGAGGTCAGCGAGGGCTCGCCGTACCCATGGGTGGAGGAGGCCCTTTCGCGAGGGACTGCCTTCATGAGCTCGCACGGACTCGTCCACTTCGATGCCCACTTCGCCAATGTCCTGACCGACGGTCGGCTGCTCTACTTCGCGGACTTCGGACTCGCCCTGAGCTCCGGCTTCGAACTGTCAGCGGCCGAGGCGGAGTTCCTCTCCGGCCATCTTTCGTATGACCGCTGCCATACTGCGAGTCATCTACTCCGCCACCATCTGCCCGATGGCCTGCGCGGCGATATGGAATACGAGGCGTTCCTGCGCGCGTGGGACGCAGGCCACCGGCCCGATGGCGTCCCACGCGAGATCGCCGCGATCATCGACCGGCATTCCCGAGCTGCCGTGATCTTCGGCGGGTTCGCCCGCCGTCTGCTCACCGAGAGCAAGCGGACGCCATTTCCGACCGCCGAGATCGAGCGGGCCTGGCGCACCACTGCGGTCGCGGCGACCCACTGAGGCCGGACTACGGCAGAAGATCGCCGTCAGGACGTCCCGGGATGGGTGGTGTGCCGGGGGCCGAGGGCGGCGCCGCAGTTTCGAGGTTCTCGCTCTGGGCGGCTATCCAGGGTCCAGGGCCTGCCTCAGGGTCTGGACCTCGTCGCGGTGCCGCTGCTTGAGCTCGGCGAGCTGGGCGGTGAGGCTGCGTAGCTGCGTCGGGGCCGGTATGCCCTGTGCTGAGCGAGACTCTGTCGCCTGCTGGTCAGCCCGCCGGCCTGATTCGACGGTCCAGTGCCCAGTGCTGACGGGTGCCGGGCGGAGCGCCACTCGCTATGCGTCGACTGGCTCGGTTTGTCTCGATGGGTGTGTTCGGCTATTAATCGCTTCGGCTCCGCGGCGCGCGGGCTATAGGAAAGCGGAGAGTGATCATGGCGGGCGTCGGGTGGAAGCTGCACGGCGATGGCAAGCACCTGCGGCCCGGCGAGGTCGTCAGGCCCGATGAGCGTCTGTCCTGGGGGCGCACCGTTGGCTTGGGTGCCCAGCACGTCGTTTCGATGATCGGCGCATGTTTCGTTGCCCCGGTCCTCATGGGCCTGGACCCGAGCCTGGCACTGATGGCGTCGGGGGCGGCGACGGCGCTGTTCCTGCTGATGACCCGTGGACGCATCCCCAGCTACCTGGGATCGTCGCTGTCCTTCGTGGGCGTGTCCGCGGTCATCGCGAGCCAGGGCGGGGATGCCGGCACCCTGACGGGCGCCCTGCTGGTGGTCGGCGCGTGTCTGGCCGGGTGCGGCATCGCCATTCATGTACTGGGCGCCCGGGCGATCCATGCGGTGCTGCCGCCTGCGGTGACCGGCGCGGTGGTCATGCTCATCGGCTTCAACCTGGCCCCGGTGACAGCTTCCACGTACTGGCCCCAGGACCAGTGGACGGCGCTGGCCACCATGTTGTTCACCGGCCTTGCCTTGGTAGTGCTGCGCGGCTTCTGGGCGCGCATCGCGATCTTCCTGGGACTGGTCTTCGGGTACAGCCTGTCCTGGATCCTCGACAAAACCGTGGGCAGGATTCATTCGGCGGACGGGTCGGGCAAGATCACCGATCACTGGCGGATCGACTTCTCCGGGGTCTCCAAGGCCGACTGGATCGGCGTGCCCACCTTCCACGCCCCGAATTTCTCCGTCTCGGCGATCCTGGTCGCACTGCCCGTCCTGGTGGCGCTCATCGCCGAGAACGCGGGGCACGTCAAGGCGGTCGGTGAGATGACGGGGGATCCGCTGGATGACCAGATGGGCCGGGCCATTGTCGCGGACGGCGCGGCGACCATGCTGTCCACCGCGGTCGGGGGACCCGCGACGACCACGTATGCGGAGAACATCGGCGTGATGGCCGCGACCCGCGTCTACTCCACCGCCGCGTACTGGGCCGCCGCAGGCTTTGCGCTGCTGTTCGGGCTGTGCCCGAAGTTCGGAGCTGTCGTCGCGGCCATCCCCGGCGGGGTCCTCGGCGGGATCACGGTGATCCTTTACGGGATGATCGGGCTGCTCGGCGCGCAGATCTGGGTTCGCAACAAGGTCGACTTCTCCCAGCCCCTCAACCTGGTGCCGACCGCAGCCGGCGTCATCATCGGCATCGGTGGCATCTCGTTGAAGTTCACCGACAACTTCGAACTGTCCGGCATCGCGCTGGGCACCCTCATAGTCCTGACCGGCTACCACGCCCTGCGCTGGCTCTCGAAGGCCGCCGGAACCCAGCAGCCTCCCCTGCTGGACGGCGGCACCACCGACTACGACAAGGGCGTCAGCAGCGCCCGATAAGAGCACTTGATGCAGGGCGGCGACGTGGTGGAGTTCCGCTTCAACGTTTAGTCACCGCCCTGGCGTGGATGGGGCCATCTGGCAAATGCGTGGCCGTCGGCGAAGTCGGCCGGCCCTGCTCACCAGCACGCTTCGACACCCCCGAGCACAGCCATGACCTCGGCTGCCGCGGATGACGGTCCTGGGCCGGGATCAGGTAGTGGGTGTGGTGGTGATCATCCAGTGAGTGAAGGCGGCATAGCGCTCGGCGGACTCGGCGGCCCCGTTGGCGTGCTCGACCGCGGCGGAGTGCTCGCGCACCTGCTCGAACCGGACTCGGCGGGCGCTCTCGTAGCGGGCGAGGGAGGCGGCTGTGGCGGATCCGCTCGCCAGTTCGGCGCGCAGCACTCCGGCGTCCTCAATGCCCAGGGTGCCGCCCGCCGCGATGTGCGGGGACAGGCCATGCGCGGCGTCCCCGATCAGCGCGACCCGGTCCGTGGTCCAGCGCCGCAGCTCAGGGACAAGCATGATCTGATTCTCCAGGATGGACTCCTCCGGCGTCGCGGCGATCATCTCCAGAAGCTCGTCGTGCCAGCCGGACTCGGCCACGTTGCGGGCCCGCCGCAGCGCCCGATCCCTCTTGCTGCCGACTAGTTCACCGGCGTCGAACTGGGCGACCCACCACATGGTCCGGCCCTGCGTGACTCGCGTGTAGCCGCCTCGGGTCCGCGCGGGGCCGATCGTGACAAACGTGCCCTCCGGCCGCTCGTCCCCGGAGGGCAGCACGGCCCGCCAGGCGTAGTTGCCGGCATGCTTGACCGCCGTGCTGCCGGGCTCCAGGGCGGCGCGCACGTCGGAGTACACACCGTCCGCTCCGATCAGCAGATCCGCCCGCAGCGGCGCACCGTCGGCGAGGTGCACTTCCACGTGTGTGTCGTATTCGGTGAAGCCGGTGACGTGTGTTCCCAGGCGGATCCGGTCCCTGCCGAAGGTGTCGGCGAGGAGGTTGTTCAGGTCCGGCCTCGGCACCATCAGGAGCTGGTGGACGGCCGGGTCGTAGCCGGCCGCGCGCATCGGGTGTCCGGCGGCGTCGAAGAACCATGCGTCGACGGTCTTGCCCATGCGCCGGACGTCGTCGCCGACGCCGAGGGTGTCCAACTCCCGCAGCGCGTTGGGCCACAGGGCGATGCCGGCCCCGGCGGCCCGCACCTGCGGCGCGTGTTCCAGCACGATGACCTCATGCCCGATCAGCCGCAGCGAGGCCGCGGTGGTGAGCCCGACCAGACCCGCTCCCACGATCACAGTGCGCATCGTTCCTCCCCTTGCCGTCCGGTGTGGTGGTGAGAACAGCCGACGACGGGAGACGGCCAACCGGGCGCCGGACCGTCGGACTCGGCGAGCTCACCCCGCTTCACGCAGGCAACCATAACTCTAACGGTTAGTATTTAATAACAGATTCATTTTCTGATCTGTTAGTGCCAGGGTCGGCGGCTGCGAGGTGACGTTGGAGTGTCAGGTCTCCCGGTGCTCGTTCAGAACCGTGCCAGGCCCTCGCCGCTGGTGTCGGCGATGACTGGCTGGGACTGGGCGGGGCGGCCGTCCAGGCGGTCAGAACCGGCAGCGGCGGCCACGGCAGGGGCTCCGCCCATCACCGTGCAGGGTCCAGCGCACGCCGAGGCCCATGACTGCTCCACTTCATCGCTACGGGGAATTCGCAGCAATGTTGGTTGGCCGAAAATATGAGGCTTGCAGCTATGTGGGGGTGACCTCGGTGACGCCCTGGGCGAATTCCTCGGCCAGTGACTGTGCCTCGGCGTAGGAGGGCAGGTCGGCGGGCTGATGGGCGGGGGCGGGGGCGTCGGGGTGGGCGATCGTCCAGGCCAGTTCGACGGCGCGGTCCAGGGCGGCCCGGAAGAGCAGCGAACCGCAACTGATCCGCCGCACGCCCAGCTCCGCGAGCCGCTCGTAGGTGTGGCGGCCGGGGGTGAAGAGGATGTTCAGCGGGGTCTCGCCGAGGTCGTCGGCCAGTGCGCCGATGTCGTACTCATCGGTGAGCGCGGGCACGAAGATCCCGTCCGCGCCCGCTCGCACATACGCCTCGATGCGCTCGGCGGTGGCGGACAGCGAGGGCGGGGTGCCGCCCCCGATCGCGGCGAGCCAGTGGGTGTCGGTCCGCGCGTTCACGAACAGCCGGGGCACCCGCTCCTTGACGGCCGCGAGCACCGCGCACTGGTGGGCCAGGGGCGTGAGGGTGCCGTCGGGGCGGCCGTCCTCGATGTTCACGCCGACCACCCCGGCCCGGTCCAGCTCGGCCGCGAGCGCCGCGACCTCCTCGGGCCGCTCGCCGAACCCGCCCTCGATGTCGACGCTCACCAGCGCCGGGAGCCGGGCGATGCCGCGCGCGAGGGCGAGGTTCACTTCGCGGGCGGCACCCGTCGCGTCCGGCAGCCCGGCCGCCGCGGCCACGCCGAGGCTGGTGGTGCCGATGGCGGGGAAGCCGCGCCGGACGAGGGCGGCGGCGGAGGCGTGGTCCCAGGCGTTGGGCAGCAGCAGGGGGCGCTCGCCGTGGTGGAGCCGGTGGAAGGCGGTGTGGCGGTCGGGCGCCGGGGCGCCGCTCAGGTCGCTCATGTCACCGACCGTAGAGCCGGATCACTTCGGCGCTCACCGAACAGTGGCGCCGCCCGGGACCGGCGCGCCTGCCCTCCCCTCCGGTCAGGGAAGCGAGGCCCGGGACGCGGACGGGTCGGGCTGCGGGGCGGGGTCCGTGGCATCGTCTCCGTCGGGGTCCCCATCAGGGAAGGGAGGCCCGGGACGCGGACGGGTCAGGGTCCACGGCGGGGCCCGTGGCGTCCGTCCCCGCCGGGGTCCGCAGCACTCCCGCCCCCGCCACCAGCCCCAGCGTCAACGTCGTGACCAGGCAGAACGAGATCGTCAGCGAGGTCAGGTCCGCGATCGAGCCCATCGCCGCCGGAGCGATCAGCCCCGAGGTGTACGTGATCGTGGCGACGCCCGCGATGGCCTGGCTGGGGGCCGGGCCGCTGCGCCCGGCGGCGGCGAAGGCCAGGGGCACCACGACCGCGATGCCCAGGCCGATGAGGCCGAATCCGGCGATGGCGAGGCCGGCGCCGGGGGCGGTGACCACGAGGATGCCGCCGACGGTGGCGAGGAGGCCGCCGGTCCGTACGGTCCGCACCGGCCCGAAGCGGCCCACCACCGCGTCCCCGATGAGCCGGGCACCGGCCATCGTGCAGGAGAAGGCGGTGGTGCAGGCGGCGGCGACACCGGGGGAGGAGTCCATGACATCGCGCAGATAGACCGCCGACCAGTCCAGGCTCGCCCCCTCGGCGAAGACCGCGCAGAATCCCACCGCGCCGATGATCAGCGCGGAGCGGGGCGGGAGGGCGAACCGGGGCGGCGGGTGCTCCTCGGGGGCGCTGCGCAGGTCGAGCACCCAGTGGCAGGCCACCGCGCCGAGCACCGTGAGGACCCCGGCGGCGATGCCGAGGTGGAGCCGGGCGTCGGCCTCGGCGTGCGCGGCGATCGTGCCCGCCGCCGAGCCGGTGAGCGCTCCCGCGCTCCACATGCCGTGCAGCCCGGACATGATGGAGCGGCCGAGGCGGTTCTCGACCTCCACACCGAGGGCGTTCATGGCGACGTCGGACGTCCCGGCCGTCGCGCCGAAGACGAACAGCACCCCGCACAGCCAGACCAGCCCTGGCGCCAGCGGGGGCATCACCAGCCAGGCGGTCCACAGGGCGAGCAGGCCGCGCAGCGCCGCGCGGGCGCCGAAGCGATGGCTGATCCGCCCGGCCAGGGGCATCGCGACCGAGGCGCCGATGGCGGGAAAGGCGAGCGCGAGGCCGAGTTGACCGGCGCTGAGGTCCAGCCGCTCCTGGATCCAGGGGATACGGGTGGCGAAGTTGCCGGTCACCGCGCCGTGCACGGCGAACACCGCGGCCACGGCGATCCGCGCCCGCCGTACGGGGCGCATCTCGGACGCCCCCGCTTCCTTGAGCCTGCTCATGCTTGTCGCACCCTCCCCGTAGCGCCGGCCCGTGCCGTGGTCCACGGGAAACTATCAGGAAGGGTCCCTGATAGATAGGGCTTTTCCCGTGGCCTTCTGGAAGGATCCCGGCATGACGTCGACGAGCGTGTCCGTGGCGGGCCGCACCGCCTCACCGAGTACGGCGCGGGCCATCAACGACCGCCTCGCCCTGCATCTGCTCAAGGACGAGGGGCCGTTGACCGCGGGGCAGCTCAAGTCGCTGACCGGGCTGTCCCGTCCCACCATCGCGGACCTGGTCGAGCGGCTGCGGCAGACCGGGCTGGTGGCGGTCGTGGGGGAGTCGGGCGCGGAGCGCCGGGGGCCCAACGCGCGGGTGTACGGGATCGTCGCCGACAGCGCGCATGTGGCCGGGGTCGACGTCCGTACGGACAGCGTGGCCGTATGCGTGGCCGATCTGCTGGGCCGGACCAAGGCGGAGGAGTCGCTTCCGGTGGCCCCGGACGGGGATCCGGCGGGTACCGTGGCCGCCGCGGTGGCCCTGGTGGAGCGGGCCGCCGAGCGGGCCGGGGCGGCGCGGCTGCACCACATCGGCATCGGGGTGCCCGGTCTCATCGACCCCGCCACCGGAGAGCTCAACTCCACCGGCGGACTGCCCTCCTGGCACCGCGAGCTGGCCACCGCGCTCCACGCCGACCTCGCGGCACCGGTGCTGCTGGAGAACGAGGTCAATCTGGCGGCCGTCGCCGAACAGCGGATGGGCACGGCGCGGGACCGCGACACCTTCGTCCTGCTGTGGCTCGGCCACGGCATCGGCGCGGCCGTGGTGCTCGACCGGGTGCTGCGGCGCGGGGCGTCCGGCGGCACCGGGGAGATCGGCTTTCTGCCGGTCCCGGGCACCTCGGGGCTGCCCTCCGCCACCGGCTGCGACGGCGGGTTCCACTCCCTGGTGAGCAGCGGCGCGGTCTGCGAACTCGCCCAGGAGTACGGCCTGGAGACCGCGGCGGGCGGCGAACGCGGTGCGGGGACGGAGGGCTCCGGCGCGGCCGAGGCGGCGATCCGCGCGGCCCTCGACGCGGGGGAGCGCGGCGAGGCGTTCCTGGACGCGCTGGCTGCCCGTATCGCGCTGGGCGTCGCGGCGATCTGCGCGGTGCTCGACCCGGGGTGCGCGGTGCTCGGCGGTGAGGTCGGCCGGGCCGGGGGCGATGGGCTCGCCCGGCGCGTGGAGGACCATGTCGCCCGGCTGTCGCCGCTGCGGACGCGGGTGCGCGCGGGTGTCGTCGGCGGCGGCGGGGTGCTGCGGGGCGCGGTGCTGACGGCGCTGGACGCGGCGCAGAACGAGCTGTTCGGCGCGCCGTAGCCCCTGCCCCGTGGATCCTGCGGCGGCAGC
>NZ_JAHLEM010000299.1 GCF_018883605.1 Streptomyces niphimycinicus
CGCGCCTCCGGCAGGCGGCGCGTCTCAGGCGCGCAGCGCCGGGGGCAGCGTGACCCGCTCCGCGCGCCGCTCCCCGTCCAGCACCCGCAGCGCCCGGGCCAGGGTCGCGGTGTGCAGCTCGCTCTCCCCGCGCTCATGCATCAGCGCCAGCGCGTCCCGCAGCGCGGTGGCCTTCCCCACCAGGGCCTGGGCGGCCCGCAGACCGCCGTAGGTGTCGCGGCCGCGCGCCGGGTTGATCCGGCCCAGCAGATCGACCACGTCCAGATAGCCGTCCACGACGCTCCCCTCCGCGCGGGTGAGCGCGGGCAGCGGGGGCAGCTCCGGTGGCAGCACCGCGCTCACCTCGCCCGCAGCGGCGCGCCCGGCCGCTTACGGCTCTGGGTGACCTGGTCCACCAGCCCGTACGCCACCGCGCCCTGGGCATCGAAGATCTTGTCGCGGTCGATATCGGCCCGGATCCGCTCGGCGCTCTGGCCGGTGTGCCGCACCAGCATCTGCTCGAGCGTCTCCTGGGTGCGCCGCAGCTCATTGGCCTGGATCTCGAGATCGGAGGTGGTGCCCTCGACCGGCTCGGCGAACGCGGCCTGGTGGATGAGGATGCGCGCGCCCGGCAGGGCCAGCCGCTTGCCCGGGGTGCCGGCGGCCAGCAGTACGGCGGCGGCCGAGGCGGCCTGGCCCAGGCAGATCGTCTCGATGTCGCAGGAGATGAAGTGCAGGGTGTCGTAGACCGCCGTCATGGCTCCGAACGAGCCGCCGGGCGAGTTGATGTAGAGCGAGATGTCCTGGTCGGGCGCGGCGTGCTCGAGATGGATGAGCTGCGCGATCACATCGTTGGCGGCGGTGTCGTCGATGGGGGTGCCGAGGAAGACGATGCGCTCGGAGAGCAGCTTGGAGTACGGGTCCATGGTGTGCGTCCCCGAGCTGGTGCGCTCGGTGAATTCGGGCAGGACATAGCGCGCGGTCGATCGTTCCATCGCGTCACCTCTCGGCGTCGTCGGGCGTCGTTGGCTTGGCTCCGTAAAAAATGTACAGGATGTACATCCCGATATGATGGGAGCATGGCTTACGAGATTCCGGTGACGCAAGCCCGTGCAGAGCTCGCGGAGCTGATCAACCGCGTGGTGTACGGCGGCGAGAGGGTGGTCGTCACGCGCCACGGGAAGCCGCTTGTCGCCCTGGTGTCCGCCGCTGACCTGCGGCGGCTGGAGGAGATGGAGGCGGACGCGGAGGAGCGCGCGGAGGAGCAGGTGATCAGTACCGTGTCGGCGACGCGCCCCACCTCGTCCGCTCCGGGCGAACGGCGGCGCTTCGGCATCGCGGCCGAACACAGCGGCCCGGACGCCGGGGATCGGCGTCCGGGCCGCGAGAAGTGACGGACGGGACGAGACCGGCTCAGCGCCGGTCGGGTGCTGGGGCGCTCGTCAGGAGCTGAGCGTCCAGATCGCGTTGGCGATGGCGTCGGTGTTCAGGTCCAGCGCCTTGTCGTCGATGTTCGACGTCTTGTCGCAGGCGGAGTGGTAGCACGGGTCGAACGCCTCGCCCGCCTTGCCGCCCCACTTGTCGGCCTGCTCCTGGCTCATGGTGGCCTCGGCGCCGGTGAACAGACCGCCGACCCGCACCCCCGCGTCCTTGAACGGGGCGTGGTCCGAGCGGCCGTCGCCCTCGGTCTCCGGGTCGGTGGAGATGTTCTTCGCGCCGTACCAGTCGGTGAAGACCTTCTCCAGCTCGGGGTCGTCGTCATAGACGAAGTAGCCCGGGTTGGGGGAGCCGAGCATGTCGAAGTTGAGATAGGAGTCGATCTTCGACTTGTCGCCGTCCGCCAGGCTGTCGACGTAGTGCGTCGAGCCCACCATGCCGTCCTCCTCGTCGCCCCACCAGGCGAACCGCAGATGCTTGGTGGGCTGGAGGTCGGCCTTGGCCACGGCGAGCGCGACCTCGAGGATCGCGGCCGAGCCGGAACCGTTGTCGTTGATGCCGGGGCCGGCCTCGACCGAGTCGAGATGCGATCCGGCCATCACGACCTTGTCCTCGGAGCCGCCCTTCCAGTCGGCGATGAGGTTGTAGCCCTTCTTGCCGCCGGAGGTGAACTCCTGGACGGAGGTGGTGAATCCGGCCGCGTCCAGCTTGCCCTTGATGAAGTCCACGGACTTCTGGTAGCCGGGCCGGCCATGGGCGCGGTTGCCGCCGTTGGCGTCGGCGATGGACTGAAGTTCGCCCAGATCGGCCTTGACCGCCGCGACGTCCACGTCGGGGGCCGCGGCCTTGTTGTTGGTGGCCTCGGCGCCGGAGGCGCCGGTCAGCAGGGCCGCGGTGAGCGCGGCACCGGTTGCCGCCGCGAGGGTACCGCGGCGAAATGACACTATTCGCTTCACAGTTGGGCTCCGTTGTGATGTGGGGGGTTGGAGCGGAACAGGTGAATCATGGTGGTGCGGTGATGAGAATCGGGGGTACGCGGCGGGGCCGTCAAGTGCGATAGACGGACACAGGGGTCCGCCGAGCGGAAATCGGGTGCCGGGCCGGAGCCTGCTGAGACCCGCCAGACCGTCTTGACCAGCGGTGATGGGGACTGATCAGTTAACGCTGACGAAACGCCACGGAACTAGCCTGCTCAATCCGGGTGCGAGCCGCCCCGGACGTGCTGAGCGGGTGGTTTCCGCCGGGCGGTACGAAGATGAGGGGATGAGGTGGGAAGTGTGCGATTGGCCCCACATGAGCAGGAACGTCTGCTCGTCCATGTGGCCGCCGACGTGGCCGAGAAGCGACGGGCCCGGGGCGTACTCCTCAACCACCCCGAGGCGACGGCGCTGATCACCGCCCACATCCTGGAGGGGGCCCGGGACGGCCGCGGCGTCGCCGAGCTGATGGCCTCCGGCCGCCAGGTGCTCACCCGTGACGAGGTCATGGAGGGCGTCCCCGAGATGCTCCACGACGTCCAGGTCGAGGCCACCTTCCCCGACGGCACCAAGCTGGTCACCGTCCATCAGCCGATCGCCTGACGGGAGGGCGTATCCGTGATCCCCGGCGAGATCCGCCACGCCGATGAGCCGGTGACCCTCAACGAGGGGCGGCCCGTCACCCGCCTCACCGTGCTCAACGCCGCCGACCGGCCTGTCCGGATCGGCTCCCACTACCACTTCGCCGAGGCCAACCCCGGCCTGGACTTCGACCGCGCCGCCGCCCGCGGTAAGCGGCTGAACATCGCGGCGGGCACCGCCGTGCGCTTCGAACCCGGCATCCCCGTCGAGGTCGCCCTGATCCCGATCGCGGGGGAGCGGATCGTGCCGGGGCTGCGGGGAGAGACGGGAGGAACGCTCGATGGCCGCTGACCTGAACCGCGGGGCGTACGCCGACCTCTTCGGCCCCACCACCGGGGACCGTATCCGGCTCGCCGACACCGACCTGTTCATCGAGATCGAGGAGGACCGCGGCGGCGGACCCGGCCCCGCCGAGGGCACCAAGGCCACCACCATCACCCCCGGCCCCTGGCATCTCGCCCGGATGTTCGAGGCGCTGGAGGGATATCCGGTCAACATCGGACTGCTCGGCAAGGGCAACACCGTCTCGCGTGAGGCGATGTGGTCCCAACTGCGCGGCGGAGCCCTCGGCTTCAAGATCCATGAGGACTGGGGGGCGACCCCCGCCGCCATCGACGCCTGCCTCGGCGTCTGCGAGGAGAGCGGCGCCCAGCTCGCCATCCACACCGACACCCTCAACGAGGCGGGCTTCGTCGGCGACACCCTCGCCACACCTACGGCGCCGCCGACCCCCACCGCCCCGACGGCACCCGCCGGGCGCTGCGCATCGGCCTCGGCGGGCCGAGCGCATCACCGCCGTGGAGACGGGAGCCTGCCCGCACACGGCGATCCGCGATGACATCTCGGCCAACTTGGAGGCGGTCGAGGAGCTTGAGGAGACTCCGGCCCATACCACGATGGACTGTGCACAGTGTGGAGCGAGAGCCAAGCACACACTGCCGCTGTCGGAACGTACCTACACCTGCACCGCGTGCGGAACCGTCTCTCCCCGGGACAAGAATTCCGCTCGCGTGCTGCTCGTCCGGACTGGTCTCAACCCGGCTGGTGCCGAAGGCGTAGGACTTCCGGGAGCGCTGCTCCCGGAGGCAGCCTGAGCCAGGAATCCCCCTGGTTCACGCGGGGGAGGATTCAAGTCTTGATAAAGAAACGGCGGTTTGCCCTGTACTCGGCGATAAGCTGGCCAGAAGAATCCCCCTGACACTCTGTGATCATCGCCGCTCCAGGCGGCGCAACCAAGCAGGGGGATTACTACGTGAGACGCACAGCACTCTTCGGCGTGGCCGGTGGTGTGATCACCGGGGCGCTGATAACCGGTGCGCTGGCCGCCCCCACGGCTGGGGCCTCGGAGCGGACGCCCGGTGGGGCCGCCGAGGCGCGTGGCGTGGCGGTGGCCGCGGCCAAGGCCGCGAAGAAGGGCATCGACTGGGCGGACTGCCCGGCCGACTGGGGGCTCGCGAAGCCCATCCAGTGCGGCTATGTCACCGTCCCGCTCGACTACGCCAAGCCGAACGGCCGCACCATCAAGCTCGCGGTGGACCGGATCGGCAACACCGGCACCGCCTCCGAGCGGCAGGGTTCGCTGATCTACAACCCGGGCGGGCCCGGCGGCTCCGGGCTGCGCTTCCCGACCCGGGTCACCAACAAGAACCCGCTGTGGACGAAGACTTCGAAGGCGTACGACTTCGTCGGCTTCGACCCGCGCGGGGTGGGCCACTCCACGGCCATCTCCTGCGTGGACCCGCAGGAGTCCGTCAAGGCCCCGAAGCTGGACCCGGTGCCCGACAGCGAGGCGGACAAGCGTGTCCAGCGCAAGCTGGCCCGGGAGTACGCCGAGGGCTGCAAGGAGCGCAGCGGCTGGATGCTGCCGCAGATGACGACGCCCAACACCGCCCGTGACATCGACGTCATCCGGGCCGCGCTCGGCGACAAGAAGCTCAACTACCTGGGCGTGTCCTACGGCACCTACATCGGCGGCGTCTACGCGACGCTCTTCCCGACCCATGTGCGCCGGCTGATCGTGGACAGCGTGGTCAACCCCTCGCGGGAGAAGATCTGGTACCAGGCCAACCTGGACCAGGACGTCGCCTTCGAGATGCGCTGGAACGACTGGAAGGCATGGGTCGCCAAGAACGACGCCGCCTACCACATCGGCGACACCCCCGCGAAGGTCCAGAAGCAGTGGGAGACGCTGCGCGCGGCCGCCAAGAAGAGCCCCATCGGCGGGGTCGTGGGCCCGGCGGAGCTGCTCGCGTTCTTCCAGAGCGCTCCGTACTACGACTCGTCGTGGGCCACGGTCGCCCAGGTGTGGAGCGACTACCTGGCCGGCGATGAGAAGGCGCTGGTCGAGGCCGCGGGCCCGGACATGTCCGACACCGCGGGCAACATCGCCTCGGAGAACGGCAACGCCGTCTACACCGCTGTCGAGTGCGCCGACGCCAAGTGGCCGACCAGTTGGGCGAAGTGGGACCGGGACAACACCCGGCTCCACCGCGACTACCCCTTCCTGACCTGGTCCAACGCCTGGATGAACCTGCCGTGCGCCACCTGGGGTGCCAAGCAGCACACCCCGCTGGAGGTGGGGGCCGCCAAGGGGCTGCCCCAGACGCTGATCGTGCAGAGCACCCGTGACGCCGCGACGCCGTACGACGGCGCGGTGGAGCTGCACAAGCGGCTGAAGGGTTCGCGCCTGGTCACCGAGAAGGACGCCGGTTCGCACGGCGTCACCGGTCTGGTCAACCCGTGTGTCAACGACCGGGTGGACGCCTACCTGCTCAAGGGCACGGTGGACGCCAAGGACGTGACCTGCGCTCCGCACGCCACGCCGGTGCCCGCGAAGTCGGGTGCGTCCGCCAAGGCCGCCAAGGACGCGAAGGCCGCCAAGGAGGCCGCCGCCCTCGTCAAGTAGTCGACGAGAAGCGGTATGTGGTGAAGGGCCGGGCCCGTGCGTTCCCCGCACGGGCCCGGCGCCGTTTCCCCCGAAGTGATCAGGACGTGTGGCCGCCGCTCCGCAGCCACCCGTCCTCGGCCGCGTAGTCGAACAGATCGGCCATCGGGTCGTAGGTGGTCGCCATATCGGGGAAGGCGGTGCGCCAGTCCGGGGTGGCCGCCAGCCGGTCGGCGAGCCAGGCGACGGTCGTCGGCAGCGATTCCAGGTAGCCGGTCACCGGGCGGTAGCCCAACTCCCGTTCGGCGGCGGACATGTCGTAGACGAGCGGATGGGCCAGGCTCCAGGGGGTGCTGCCGATATGCGGATGCGGCGGCTCCCCGTCGATCAGCACCAGCTCGCCGCGCACTCCCAGCACCGCGTCCACGGCGGTGGCGATGTCGGCGACGGTCGGGGCCTGCGGATCGCCCGCGTTGAGCACCCGTGAACCGGGCCGGTGGGCGGCCAGCCGCACCAGCTCCGCGATGTTGTCGACATGCACCGGATGGAACCGGCTGCGGCCGCCGTACGCCAGAATCCGCACCGGCCGCCCGTCCAGCGCCCGTTTGACGAAGTACAGCTCACGGGGCGTACGGCAGTGCGGGCCGTGGATCGCCCCCGCGCGCAGCAGGGTCGTCGGCAGCCGGTCCCCGGCGGCCAGCAGCTCCCGCTCCAGCGCGACCTTCCGGCCGCCGTAGCCCTCGCCCGGCGGGACGGTGGGCTGGGACTCGGGGAGCGGCACCGGATAGCGCGGGGCGCCGCCCGGCTGGTCCTGGGTCCCGAAGCCCCGGCCCTGGTCGTCCTCGTACACCGCCCCGGTGGACATCACCACCGCCGATCCGATGCGGTCCGCGAGCCCCAGCAACTGGCGTGCGTGCGCCTGCCCGTAGGCGACGCAGTCCAGCACCACATCGCAGCCGTCCCCGATCAGCGCGGCCACCGCGGCGTCGTCGTCCCGGTCCACCGCCACGCTCACCACGGACGCGGGCCAGCTCTCGTCGCGGCCCCCGCCGCGCGAGGCCGCCCGCACCCGCCATCCCTCGGCGGCGAGCGCGCGCACCGCCGCCCGGCCGATCTGTCCCGTCGCCCCGATCACACATGCGCTGCCAGTGGTCATGCCGGGGACGCTACGGGCCCGGCCGCCACGTTGCCCAGACTCCTTAGCCACGAGCAGATTCGCCCGTGGCGCGATCATTCACGGTCAAACGATGAGTGCAAGATGATCGCTTTTTCGCGCTCTCTGAATTCACCGTGATGCATTTCGAAGAAAAAGGCATATTCGATTCGCGCGTCCATGAAACCGCTAAGCTCCAGGGCCCATGGCGGGCTGGCTCATCGCCCGTATTTCGTACGCGTTTTCTCTTCGCTGTTTTTAAGGATGTCCATGGTTTTCGCCGGCACCTCATCCGGAGGCCGACGGCCCGCCTCCACGCTCGTATGGGTCATCCCTCCCGCCGCGATGGCGCTCTGCGCGGCGCTGGCCGTCGTCGTGGTCCCCTCCGGGGCGCGGGCCACGGTCGCCTGGTGCGGGGTGGCGGCGACGTTCGCGGTGGCCCTGACGGCGGCCGAGGCGATGCGCCGCGGCCGGCTGATCACCACGCTGCGCACCCGGCTCACGGCCCAGGAGACCGAGCTGCGGCAGCGCCTGGTGGACCAGGACACGGCGCTCCGGCGGCTGGCCCGGGAGCTGCTGCCGGTGGCGGTGACCCGGCTCCAGCGCGGCGCCATGGTGGACGAGGCGATGCGGGCCATCGACCACGCGCCTCGCCTCGACCCGGACTTCGACGCCACCCATGAGCTTGTGCTGCGGTCGGTGCTGGAGGCCGTACGGACCGAGGAGGACCTGAGGGACGCGGGCCAGCGGGCCTTCGTCAACATCGCCCGCCGGGTGCAGGCCATCGTCCACCAACAGGCCCAGGACATGCGGGAGATGGAGGACAAGCACGGCGCCGACCCGGACGTCTTCGAGGACCTGCTCCACCTGGACCACGGCAACGCCCTCATCGGCCGGCTGGCGGACTCCATCGCGGTCCTGGGCGGCCAGCGCCCGGGCCGCCAGTGGCAGAAGGAGGTGCCGCTGTTCAACGTCTGCCGCGGCGCCATGTCCCGCATCCTCGAATACGAGCGGGTGGATCTGCACTCGGTGGCGGACGTCGCCATCGTCGGGCCCTCGGTGGAGCCGCTGATCCACGCCCTCGCCGAACTGCTGGACAACGCCACCCGCTACTCGCCGCCCAAGACCCGGGTGCATCTGACCGCGATCGAGGTCCAGTCCGGGGTCGCGATCGAGATCGAGGACGCCGGGGTGGGGCTGTCGGAGGAGGCGCGCAGACGCACCGACGCGGTGCTGGTCCAGGCGGCGACCGGATTCGACCTCAACGACCTTGGCGAGACCCCGCGGCTCGGGCTGGCCGTGGTCGGCCGGCTCGCCGTGAAGTACCGGTTCCAGGTCTCGCTGCGGCCCTCGGCGTACGGCGGGGTGCGCGCGGTGCTGGTCGTACCGCAGGACATCATCTGCCCCACCCCCGCGCCCGGCGGCGCGATCGCCCGCGCGGCCAAACTGCCCCCGCCCAAGCCCATCAAGCGGGCCACGCCCCTGCCCTCGCCCACCCGCACCAGCCCGATCGTGCAGGGCCGCCCCGGCCCCGGCTTCCGGCAGAACGGCGCCGGACTTCCGCAGCGCCGCCGCCGGATGCCCATGGTCGCCCCGCCCATCAGGGTCGACTCCGGACCCCCGGCGGCGCCCCCCGCACCGGCCGGGCCGCCCGTCCAGCCGGGGATCTGGCTGGACGCCTTCACCAAGGGGCTCAACGGCGAGCCGATCCCGGCTGCGGACGCCGGTACGGCCGCGCCGGACACCCGGAATTCCCCCGGCACCCCGGATGCCCCCAACACCTCGAATCCCTCGAACCCCCCGCTCCCGTCGGACGAGGATGAGTAGGCAAGTGACGCAACCGCGGTTCAACATGGACTGGATGCTCCGGGACCTGGCGTCCAGCGTTCCGCAGACCCGCCACGTGGTCCTGCTGTCCTCGGACGGCCTGTGCATGGCCCAGGTCGGTACGGACAAGGACACCGCCGACCGGCTGGCCGCCGCCTGCGCCGGGCTTCAGAGCCTCTCCGGTGCGATCGCCGCCGAATTCCCCGACGGGGACGGGCGGATGCGGCTGGTCGTCATCGAGGTCGACGGCGGCTTCTTCTATCTGATGGCGGCCGGCGTCAGCTCGTATCTGGCGGTGCTCGCCGAGGACAGCGTGGACGCCGGATTGATGGGCCAGTGCATGAGAGACCTGGTCGCACGGCTCGGCGAACACCTCAGCAGCCCGCCGCGCGTCGACGGACGGGTGACATGAGCGAGCCCGGCAAGGCGTGGGAGGAGGGCGGGCCCGAGCGGCTCTACACCGTCAGCCGGGGCCGGGCCCCGCACGAACCCCGGCAGCGGCCCGTCGAACTCGTCAGCCTGATCGTGGCCCGCGCCGAACCCGAGCCGGGGATGGCCCCCGAAGCCGCCGCCGTGCTGCGAATGTGCCCGTTCCCCCTTTCGGTGGCGGAGATCTCCGCGTATCTGGTCCTGCCCGTCTCCACCGTCACCGTGCTCCTCGCGGAGTTGCTGAGGGACGGCCGGGTGGAGTCCAGGGCGCCGGTCCCGGCAGCCGTGCTGCCCGACCCCGAACTGCTCCAGGCGGTGATGCATGGACTACAGAAACTCTGAGGTGTCCGAGGAAGCCGCGGCAGCCGGGGAAGCCGGGGCATTCGCCGGACCGCGCAGCGAGGACACCCTCCCGGCCTCCGCGGCCGCCGCCGTCAAGGTGGTGATCGTCGGAGGCTTCGGGGTCGGCAAGACCACCATGGTCGGCTCGGTGAGCGAGATCCGCCCGCTGACCACCGAGGAGACCATGACCCAGGCCGGGGTCGGCGTCGACGACATCGCCGGGATCGAGCGCAAGACCGAGACCACCGTCGCGATGGACTTCGGCCGGATCAGCCTCAACGAACGGCTGGTGCTCTATCTGTTCGGCACCCCCGGCCAGGAGCGGTTCTGGTTTCTGTGGAACGGCCTCTTCGAGGGCGCCCTCGGTGCCGTGGTCCTGATCGACACCCGCCGTCTGGAGGTCAGCTTCGACGCGGTCGGGCGGCTGGAGGAGCGCGGTGTGCCCTTCGTGGTCGCGGTCAATGTGTTCCCCGAGGCCCCCGTCCACCCCATGGCGGAGCTGCGCGCCGCCATGGATCTGCCCGACTCCGTACCGATGATCGACTGCGATGCCCGCGACCGGGCCTCCAGCCGCGACACCCTCCTCACCCTCGTGAGCCATCTGCAATCCCTCCACACCGTGACCCCGGAGACACCGTGACCTCTCATCCCGACGACCCCGGCACCGGGACGGCCGATCTGCCGCCCACCCGGTGCCCCGTCCACCCCGCGCCGTCCGACGCCGGCCTGGTGGACCTCCTCGGGCCCGAGAACGAGAAGGACCCGATGGGCCTGTACCAGCGGCTGCGCGCCGAGCACGGCCCGGTGGCCCCGATCGTGCTCGACGGTGGCATACCGGCCTGGCTGCTGCTGGGCTACCGCGAGAACCTGGAGGTGTCCCGCACCCCCTCCCGCTTCTCCCGCGACTCCCGCCACTGGCACGCCTGGAAGGACGGGAGGATCACCGCCGACTCGCCGCTGCTGCCGGTGGTCGGATGGCAGCCCATGTGCACCTTCGCCGACGGTGACGAGCACGAGCGGCTGCGGGCCGCGCTCACCGAGTCCATGGGGCGCCTGGACCGCCGGGGGATCCGCCGCCACGTCACCCGCTTCACCCATCAACTGGTCAACGACTTCTGCGCCGACGGGGGCGCCGAACTGGTCACCGCCTTCGCCCAGCGACTGCCCATGCTCGTCCTCACCCAACTGCTGGGCATGCCCGACGAATACGGCCCGCGGCTGGTCGAGGCCACCCGGGACCTGATGAAGGGCACCGAGACGGCCCTGCGCAGCGACGCGTATGTCACCGGCGCCCTCCAGAACCTGGTGGACCGCAGACGCGCCGACCCCGGCGAGGACCTGGCGTCCTGGCTGCTGGCCCACCCCTCCGGCCTCACCGAGGAGGAGGTGGTCCAGCATCTGCGGCTGGTGCTGCTCACCGGCAATGAGACCACCACCAACCTGATGGCCAACACGCTGCGCATGGTCCTCACCGACCCGCGCTTCCGCGCCTCCCTGGCCGGTGGCCATATGACGCTGCCGGACGCCATCGAGCATGTGCTGTGGAACGAGCCCCCGCTCACGGTCATCCCAGGCCGCTGGGCCACCGGCGACACCGAGCTGGGCGGTCAGCGGATCAAGGCCGGGGACATGCTGCTGCTGGGGCTGGCCGCCGGAAACGTCGACCCGGCCATCCGCCCCGACATCGCCGCGCCGATGTACGGCAACCGGTCCCATCTCGCCTTCAGCGGCGGCCCCCATGAATGCCCGGGGCAGGACATCGGCCGCGCCATCACGGACACCGCCATCGACACCCTGCTGCTGCGGCTGCCCGATCTGCGGCTGGCCGTCGACGAGTCCGAGCTGACCTGGCTCTCGTCCTGGATCTCCCGCCATCTCGTGGCGCTGCCGGTGGAGTTCATGCCCCGCCGCCCCGAGCCGGAGAGCATTCAGGACCCCTCCGCGACCCTCTTCGCCCCTCGGCCGCAATGGCTGCCCGAGGAGGAGGCCCCGGAAGCGGCCACCGAGGGGTCCCAGGCGACGGCTCCCGGGCGCGTCCCGTGGTGGGTGGCGTTATGGCGGTGGCTGCTGGGCAGGCCCTCGGGATCCGCTCCGTAGGGATGGCGGCGGCCCCGCCGCTCAGCCCCGGGCCACCACGACCCCCACGGTCAGCAGTCCGAGCACCGCCCAGGTGAACCACAGCCAGCCGTTGCTCCCCAGGGCCACGGTGTAGGCCGTCACCAGCACCAGGCCCCCCACCGTGGCCACCGTCATCGTCTTCGCGGATCCGGGCATCCCCGACCTCCTCACGGTGGTCCTGACGCCCCTTCGCCAGGACCCGGGCCGCTCAGGCCCGGGTCCATGGTCTCGCGGTCCGGGGCCCCGCCGCTACGGTGTGTCGGCGGGCTACGCGGCGGAGCCGCGTATTGGTGCTGCGGAACGGGGAGCAGTCCGCCGCGGGCGGCAGGACCCGGCGGACCCCTCCTGGCAGGCTGCCGGGACCGGCCTCACCGGCTCCGGGACTGGAGCGAGGCCAGATAGGCGTTGTACGCCGCCAGCTCCTGGTCGCCGTCCCGGTCCGCGGTGCGGTCGATGCGCCGCGCCTGGCGCTGCTCGGACTTGTACCACTGGTAGACCAGCGCCACCAGGACGATCACCGACGGGATCTCGCTGAAGGCCCAGGCGATCCCGCCCGCCCAGGTCTGGTCCGACAGCGCGTCGATGCCGAGCGAGGCGGGCGGATGCTCGTACACGCCGATCATGGGCTCGGACGCCATCATCAGCGCGATGCCGAAGAACGCGTGGAACGGCATGCCCGCGAACAGCTCCAGCATCCGCATCACATAGCCGGGCCGGTGCGGGCCCGGGTCCACGCCCATGATCGGCCAGAAGAAGACCAGGCCCACCGCGAGGAAGTGGACCATCATCGCGATATGCCCGGCCTTGCTCTCCATCAGGAAGTCGAAGAGCGGGGTGAAGTACAGCGCGTACAGGCTCGCGATGAACAGCGGGATCGTGAACGCCGGATGGCTGATGATCCGCATATAGCGGCTGTGCAACAGCGCGACCAGCAGCTCCCGGGGCCCCTTGCGGCCACGCCCGGCCGCCGGAAGGGCCCGCAGGGTCAGCGTGACCGGCGCGCCCAGCAGCAGCAGGATCGGCGAGACCATGCTGATGATCATGTGCTGCACCATATGGACGCTGAACATGACCATGCCGTAGTCGTTCAGCTTGGTGCACATCGCCACCGCGATGGTCAGCACCCCGAGCGCGAAGGAGACCAGGCGCCCCACCGGCCAGGCGTCACCGCGCCGCCACAGCCGCGCGACCCCCCAGCCGTAGAGCCCGAGCGCCAGCACACAGCCGACCAGGAAGAACGGATCGCCGCCGAACTCCAACCCGCGAGCGAGGGTGAACGGCGGCAGATCCATGGTCATGCCGTGCCCGCCGTGATCCATCGAGTATCCCCGGCCTTCCTGCTTCTACCCGGTGCGCACCAAATGTGCCCGCACCAGCGTAGAACCCGTCAGGTCACAGCACGCACTCGGCCTCGGCGTACCGCTCGGCGGGGACCGTCTTCAGCCGCTCCACGGCCGCCGCGAGCGGCACCAGGTCGATGTCCGTGCCGCGCAGCGCCGTGATCGTGCCGAAGGCACCGCGGTGGGCCGCCTCGACGGCGTGCCAGCCGAAGCGGGTGGCCAGCACCCTGTCGTACGCGGTCGGGGTGCCACCGCGCTGCACATGGCCCAGGATGACCGCCCGCGCCTCCTTGCCGAGCCGCCGCTCCAGCTCGACGGAGAGGTGGCGGGCGATGCCCGCGAAGCGCTCATGGCCGTAGACGTCCTTGCCGCCGGCCTCGTAGTCCATCGTGCCCTCGAGCGGCTTGGCGCCCTCCGCCACCACCACGATCGCGAACTTCTTGCCCGCCTCGAACCGCGCCCCGACGGTCTTGGTGAGCGCCTCGATGTCGAACGGGCGCTCCGGGACCACGATGGCGTGGGCGCCCGCGGCCATGCCCGAGTGCAGCGCGATCCAGCCGGTGTGCCGCCCCATGACCTCGACGATCAGCACCCGCTGATGGGACTCGGCGGTGGTCTTCAGCCGGTCCAGGGCCTCGGTGGCGACGCCGACCGCGGTGTCGAAGCCGAAGGTCACATCGGTGGAGGCGATGTCGTTGTCGATGGTCTTGGGCACGCCGACGATCGGCAGCCCGGCGTCCGAGAGCAGCCGGGCGGCCTTCAGCGTGCCCTCACCGCCGATGGGGATGACCGCGTCCAGGCCGAGCTCGGCCACATGCCCCTTGGCCCGCTCCACACCGTCCCGCAGATGCTCGGGGCGCACCCGGGTGGAGCCGAGGATGGTGCCGCCGAGGGCCAGGATGCCGCCCACGGCGTCCAGGTCGAGCTTGCGGTAGTCGGCCTCCAGCAGCCCCTTCCAGCCGTCGTGGAAGCCGATCACCTCATCGCCGTGGTCGACGGTGGCGCGGTGGACGATTGACCTGATGACCGCGTTCAGGCCGGGGCAGTCGCCGCCGGACGTGAGCACACCAATGCGCATGGCACGCATACCTCTGTCTGAGCTGGGGGCCGACGGCCGGACCGCGTCGTCCGGCGGGACCCCGCCACCTTACAAGCGGCCGGGCGGCGGGGGCGCTGTCGTCCGTCGGATGTCCGCCATGCGGGCACCCTTCGCCGCAGTGGCGGCGAAGTGGCGCCCGAGTGGCGTCCGAGCGGCGCTCGGGCGAGCGGGCCGTGGCTCAGGCGGGCTGGGACGCCGCCGCGATCCGCTCGTTGCGCAGCGCCTCGTACCACTGGTCGTTGACCGGCGGCAGCGCGTTCACATCGAGGGCCAGCTTCAGCAGATGGTCCGCGATATGCGGGTTGCGGGCCATCACCGGGCCATGCATGTACGTCCCGAAAACGGTGTCGTTGTAGGCGCCCTCGAAGCCGTCGCCCGTGCCGTTGCCGTTGCCGAACCGGACCCGGGCGAAGGGGCGGGCGGTCGGGCCGAGGTGGGTGACGCCCTGGTGGTTCTCGAAGCCGGTCAGCGGCGGCAGCCCGAGCCGCTCGTCGATGTCGGCCAGCACGTCCCCGACGCACCGGGCGCCCTCGCCACGGGTGCTGACCACGTCCAGCAGCCCCAGGCCCTGCTGGCGCTGCCCGAGGTCGTTGATGAACTCATGGCCGAGGATCTGGTACCCGGCGCACACCGAGAAGACGATCGCCCCGTTGGCGACCGCCCGGTTCAGCCCGCCGTCCCGCATCAGCCGCTCGGCGGCCAGCCGCTGCGGGCGGTCCTCGCCGCCGCCGATCAGATAGACGTCCCCGGAGGTGGGGATCTGCTGGTCGGAGCGGACGTCCAGCCGGGAGACCTCCAGTCGGCGCTGCCGCGCCCGGCGCTCCACCACCAGGACGTTGCCCTGGTCGCCGTACGTGCTCAGCAGGTCGGGGTAGACCCACACCAGACGCAGGCCGTTCTGGCTCATGCTTCGCATCTTCGTGCCTCTCGTACGGGGGGTCAGTTGCCGACCCGGCGGCGCAGGTCCTGGAACGCGGTGTAGTTGGCGATCACCTCGATGCGGCCGGGCGGTGAGATCCGCACCGCCTCGTCCGCGTCGGCGCAGACCCGGAAGTCCAGCCCGGCGACCTCCAGGCGCACCGCGAGGTCCAGCTTACGGTCGCCGATCACACAGATCGGGTGCCCGGCGAGCCGGGTGTAGTCCACGTCCCACAGCCAGGAGGTGTCGGTGCCGTCGGCGCCGCGCGCGTTCACCGAGAGGATCACCGGGGTGGGCGGCGGGTCGATCAGCGAGAAGGTCTCCAGCCAGCCGGCCGGGTTCTTCGCCAGCAGCAGCCGCATCTGGCGCTCCAGGAAGGTGACCACGTCATACCGGCCGGCCACGGCCTGGACCTGGTACATCCGCTCCAGCGCGACCTGCGGGGGCACCCCGAAGGCGGCGGCGACGGCGGCCGAGGTGGCCGCGTTGGCCTTGTTGGCACGCCCCGGGAGCTGGAGGTGGATCGGCCAGGCAGCGCCGTGCGGATCCAGAACGTAGTCGCCGTTCAGCGCCCAGCTCGGGATCGGACGGCGGAAACCGCACTCCGCGCAGACCCAGTCGTCGCCCGGGCGCTGGAGCACCCCGCCGCAGGACGGGCAGGACCAGGCGTCGTCCTTCCACTCCTGCCCGGCGGCGACCCACACCACATTGGGGCTGGAGGAGGCGGCCCAGACGATCAGCGGGTCATCGGCGTTGGCGATCACGATCGCCTTGGTGCCGGTCAGGCCCTCGCGCCACTTCTCGGCGAGCATCCGGGTCTCGGCGGCGCGGTCGAGCTGGTCACGGGAGAGGTTGAGCAGCGCGATGGCCTTGGGCTCGGTGTCGCGCGCCACACCGGCGAGGTACTTCTCGTCGACCTCGATGACGCCGTAGCGGGCGTCGGAGCCGCCGGCCAGGGCCGAGGTGATACCGGCCGGCATATTGGCGCCCAGCGCGTTGGAGACGACCGGACCGGCCGCCCGCAGCGCCTCGGCGATCAGCCGGGTGGTGGTGGTCTTGCCGTTGGTCGCCGACACCAGGATCACGTCCAGGTGCTGTGCCAGCCTGCTGAGCAGATCGGGGTCGAGGCGCAGGGCCACCTTGCCGCCGATCACCGATCCGCTGCCGCGGCCCGCGGCCTTGGACACCGCCGCCGCGGCCCTGCCCGCCGTCACGGCCAGCTTGGCACGTGGCGACAGCGGCTCTGAGTTGCCTGCCATCGTCTCTCGATCCTCCTCGCTTACCGGCGCCGCACCTGCCCCCCGAGGCGCCGGTGGTACGCCCCCTCCGCGCCGCATCGCCAGCCGGGAGGCCACGGTCGGGTAGCAGCCTATCGAGATCCGGCGGCTGTCCCGAATTCCGTCACCCGCGCGGGACACTTCCCCGGCCCCGTAGGCTTGGCTGCCATGCGACATGGCGTGATACCGGGCAGCCGCGGAGCGGTGCGGCCCATGCGGTTCCTCGGCGATCCGGGGCTGCGCGCGCCGTGCGCGGAGGTCACGGCGTTCGACGCCGAGCTGGCCCTGCTGATCGAGGACATGTACGCCACGATGTACGCGGCGCGCGGGGTGGGGCTCGCGGCCAATCAGATCGGTGTGGGGCTGCGGGTCTTCGTCTTCGACTGCCCGGACGACGAGGACCACCGCCATCTGGGCCATGTCGTCAACCCCCGGCTGGCCGCGGCCGACGGGGTGAGCGTGCGCGGGCCGGAGGGCTGTCTGTCGCTGCCGGGCATCGAGGCGGGCACCCCGCGCTACGACCGTGCGGTGATCGAGGGTGTGACGATGACCGGTGAGCCGGTGCGGATCGAGGGCACGGGCTTCTTCGCGCGCTGTCTCCAGCACGAATGCGACCACCTGGACGGCGGGCTGTTCCTCGACCGGCTCTCCGGGCTGCGGCGGCGCAGGGTGCTGCGGGCGGTCCGCCGGGCGCCCTGGGCGCCGGCCGGCGGCGCCGAGGCGGTGGAGTCGTAGGGGCGTACGTGGTGCCCGGCGGACCACGCCGCCTCGATCTGCGGCTCCGCCGCGTGGCAGGGGCTCCGCCCCTGGACCCGGGGTCTGGGGCGGAGCCCCAGTTGTGGGAAGGGGCGGGGAGGGGAGCAGCCCGCCGCAGGCGTTACGATCCGCCGCACACCCCAGGAGCGCACGGCCCATTCGAGCTGGGACACCAGCAGACTATGGGCGGAGCCGAGGCCGGGAAGCTCTCGGAGCCTCAGAAGCCCGGTGCGCCGATCCGGTCGTCCGCCAGCGACAGCCGTCCCCACAGCAGATCGGTG
>NZ_JAHLEM010000003.1 GCF_018883605.1 Streptomyces niphimycinicus
TGTCTGCTACACCGGCTGCCGCTTCTGCGCCTTCGCCCAGCGCCGTACGGACGCCGACGCCTACACCCTCTCCCTGGACCAGGTCGCCGACCGCGCCCAGCAGGCGTGGGACGTGGGCGCGGTGGAGGTCTGCATGCAGGGCGGCATCCACCCGGACCTGCCGGGCACGGCGTACTTCGACATCGCCAGGGCGGTCAAGGAGCGCGTGCCGGGGATGCACGTGCACGCCTTCTCCCCGATGGAGGTCATCAACGGCGCGACCCGCACCGGGATGTCCATCCGCGAATGGCTGACGGCGGCGCGCGAGGCGGGCCTGGACACCATCCCCGGCACGGCGGCCGAGATCCTCGACGACGAGGTCCGCTGGGTCCTCACCAAGGGCAAACTGCCCACGGCCACCTGGATCGAGGTGATCACGACGGCGCACGAGCTGGGCATCCGCTCGTCGTCGACGATGATGTACGGCCATGTCGACCAGCCCCGCCACTGGCTCGGCCATCTGCGCACGCTGGCCGGCATCCAGCAACGCACCGGCGGTTTCACGGAGTTCGTGACCCTGCCCTTCATCCACACCAACGCTCCGGTCTACCTGGCGGGCATCGCCCGCCCGGGCCCGACGATGCGGGACAACCGGGCGGTTACGGCGATGGCGCGGCTGCTGCTGCACCCGCACATCCCCAACATCCAGACGAGCTGGGTGAAGCTGGGCGCCCAGGGCGCGGCGGAGATGCTCCGCTCCGGCGCCAACGACCTGGGCGGCACCCTCATGGAGGAGACGATCTCCCGGATGGCGGGCTCCTCCTACGGCTCCTACAAGTCGGTGCGGGACCTGATCGCGGTGGCGGGGGCGGCCGGCCGGCCCGCGAGGCCGCGTACGACGCTGTACGGCGAGGTGCCGGAGGAACGGCAGCGGGCCGCGGCGGCGTCCGACGGGCACCTGCCCGAGCTGCCGCCCCCGCGCTATTTTCGAAAGTAGCATTGACATGCTATTAGCGAGTTATTATAAACAAATCTAGCTGTGGCAGAACGGCCTGTCACCCCGACGGCGGGAGAGCTTCGTGATGACACGACGACACGCGGTCCGCTCTAGCTGTCGGGGACTCGTCGAGGTGGTGGAGGCCGGACGACGGGGCACCAGTCCTTCGCCATCGACCGGCTGTCAGGACCTTTCCGTCAGCGGCGATCGGCCGATGCCGGAACCCTGTTGCCCCTGTGCACACCGAACAATGGAGGCTGAACGATGCCGTCACGATTGCTGCTCAAGAACGGATTCGTCCTGACCCTCGACCCGGCACTGGGCGATCTGCCCCGCGCTGACGTACTCGTCGAGGACGGGAAGATCGCTCAGATCGGTCCGGATCTCCCCGTGACAGACGCGGAAACCCTCGACGCCGCGGGAACTGTCGTCGTCCCGGGGTTCGTCGACACCCATCGGCACATGTGGGAGACCGTGCTGCGCGGCGTACTGCCGGCGTGCACGCTGGACGGATACCTCGCCCAGGTGATCGGCGCCATCGGCCCCGCCTACCGCCCCGAGGACGTCTACACCGGGAACCTGCTCGGCGCGCTCGAGGCCCTCAACGCGGGCATCACCACGATCGTGGACTGGTCGCATTGCAACAACACGCCCGAGCACGCGGACGCCGGCATCACAGCGTTGCGCGCAGCCGGTATCCGTGCGATGTACGCCCACGGCACGCCGGCGGGTGGCGAATGGTGGGCCTACAGCGAACTCGGCCATCCAGCGGACGCCCGCCGTATCCGCGAGCAGTACTTCTCATCGGAGGACGACCTCCTTACCTTCGCCCTTGCCGTCCGCGGGCCAGGAGTGAGCCGCCCCGAGATATGCGTGCATGACTGGCGGCTTGCTCGCGAGCTGGAAGCCAGGATCTCCGTCCACGTAGGGATGCGGATCACGGGCGTGCACGGGCAGGCGATCGCCGAGCTCGACCGCGCGGGGTTGCTCGGCCCGGACACCACCTACGTCCACGCCAACACCAGTACCGACGACGAGCTCGCGATGATCAAACGCACCGGTGGTTCTGCCTCGGTCGCTCCGTACGTCGAGATGCTCATGGGGCACGGCCATCCACCGATCACGCGAATGCTGGCGCAAGGGGTGACGCCCTCGCTGAGCATCGACGTCGCCACCTCGGTCCCCGGCGATATGTTCACCCAGATGCGGACCGCGCTCGCCCAAGGCCGCATCTCCTCGTTCGGCGACGATGTCGATGTCGCATTCGCGCCGGCGCTCACCCATGCGGACGTGCTCGGCTTCGCGACACGTGCCGGTGCCCAGGCTTGTGGACTGGCCGATCGCATCGGGACCCTGGCTCCCAGTAAGGACGCGGACATCGTCTTGATCCGGGCGGATGACATCAACACGATGCCCTTGGTCGACCCCGTCGCCACCGTGGTGACCAGTGCCGACACGGCCAATGTCGACACGGTGATCGTCCGCGGCGAGATCCGCAAGCGGGCCGGCAAGCTCGTCGGGATCGACCTCGCCCGGCTCCGGGCCGACGCCGAGCGCTCCCGTGACCACGTGCTGCGTTCGAGCGGCATGACTCCGTCCTGGCTGCCGCAGAACTGAACGATTCTCTTTGCCAATCCACAACTTGGAGGACGAGACCGTGAAATACGCAGTGGCACTACCACAGTCCAACCGCGTCGGGGACACTGCCGCGATCCGCGATGTCGCCCAGGCCGCCGAGGAACTCGGGTTCTGGGCCGTGTCGATGCAGGACCACATCGTCTTCGATGGCGTGTGGCTCGGCTGCGGTGCCGAGGACGACGAAGGCCGAAATGACCGTCGGACCGTGTTCGAGCCGCTCACCACGTTCGGCTACGTCGCCGGGATCACCTCCACGATCCGGCTGCTGACCAGCGTCATGCTGCTGCCGGTGCGCGAGACCATCCTTGCGGCCAAACAGATCGCCACGCTCGACCAGCTCTCCGGCGGGCGGATGCTCCTGGGAATCGGTGTCGGGCTGTCCGGCACCGACCGTGACCCGCAGGTCCTCAAAGCACTCTCCCGCAATGCCACGGTGGAGATGGCCGCGCTCGGCGTGGACGTGACACAACGTGGCCGGCTCGCCGACGAGCAACTCGCGGCGCTCAGGCGCATTTGGACCGACGACAGCGCTTCCTACGATGGGAAGTTGGTCCGCTTCAAGGATATCGAGGTATTCCCCAAGCCGGCACAGGCCGGGGGGCCACCGATCCTGATCGCCGGTAACTCGCCCGCCGCATTGCGGCGTACGGCCCGGGGCGGCTACTTGTGGCTGCCCAACCACGCCACCCCCGATGAGGTCACCGGCGGCCTGGCCGCGCTCGCCGAATCGGGGCACCGGCCACCGGAGTGCGTACTCGACCTGTTCTGGCGCATGGACGACACCACCGCGGCAGCGCGGGCGGCCTGCCGGGGCACCCTGGAGAACGCCTTCGGTGACCACCTGCCGGTCCGCAACCTGGTCGGCACACCGGACGAGATCGCCGCACGGTGCCGGGAGTATCGCGACGCGGGGGTCAGCGTGATCGAGATGAAGCCGGTCTTCCGCTCGGTCAAGGAGCTCATCGAGATGATGGAGACCCTGATGACCGAGGTCGCGCCGACGGTTTGAGCAATCATTCCGCAGTTCAGGAGGCAACGATGCCTGCCGAAGAACTCAGATTCGAGCACCACCCGTTCCAGCGCATCGGACCGGATGTGCACCTCATCCAGGACGTACAGTTCGCGCTCGGCCGGCCCCTCTGCGTTCCCATCAACTCCGCCGTGCTGACCGGCCAGGAGCCCGTCATCATCGACACCGGCTCGCCTCGCAACCGCAGGCAGTGGCTCGACGACGTCTTCTCCATCGTGGAGCCGGAGGACGTTCGCTGGGTGTTCGTCTCGCACGAGGACGCCGACCACACGGGCAACCTGGAAACGGTTATGGCGCGCTGTCCCAACGCGACACTGCTGTGTAGCTGGGCACTGGTCGAACGGTTTGGCTGTGTCTACGATTTCCCGCTGCGCCGTTGCAGGTGGGTGGCCGACGGAGACACCGTCGACATCGGCGACCGGCAACTGGCCGTGCTCCGGCCGCCGATCTTCGACTCACCGTCCACATTGTCCGTCTTCGATACGCGTAGCCGAATGATGTGGGCCACCGACACCTTCGCCACCGCCATCCCCGGAACACCAGGCAGTGCGCTGATGCAGGACGTCAGCGAACTCGACCAGCAAACCTGGCGCGACGGGATGACCATGTTCGGGATCCATGGCCTGGCGCCTTGGGTCAGCATGGCGGACCCGCGCCGCTTCGCCGCCAATGTCACCACGCTCCAGAGGCTCGACCCGAGCGTCGTTCTCACCGGCCACAGCCCTTCCATCCACGCCAATCGCGTCGACGAAGCCTGCGAAATCCTCGGCTCGCTGGCTGAGGCACCGGTCCCACCCTGCCCCGACCAATCCGTGCTCGATCTCATCCTCGCGGCCATGGGGGACTGAGTCCGCCGTCTTCGCTGGTCGCGCACCAGCCGTTGCCCGCGGACACACAATTTCGCCCATCCCTGGGTCCATCTCCTGGAGACACTCATGCCTGAAAGCAGTACGAACATCACCGTCGTCGACAACTTCTTCCGAGCCGTGGAGCGCGGCGACGTCGACACCGTCCGCGGCATCTACGCCTCGGACGTCGCGATCTGGCACAACGACGGCGCCGGCGATCAGGGGCTCGAGGACAATCTCGTCGTACTGGGCTTGCTCGGCGGAGCCATTCACGGCATGCGCTTCGACGTTACCCGGCGGGCCGATGTCGGCGCCGGTGTCTTCCAACAGCACGTCCTGCGGGGGCAGTTGCCCGACGGGGAACAGGTGGGGCTCGACGCGGCAATGTACATCGCGGTCAACGACCGGAAGATCACGCGAATCGAAGAGTACTTCGACGTCGCCACTGCCACGCACCTCATCATTGCAGCCAGGAACGCTACGGACGAGGAGATCTGAGAATGGGTGTTCTCGACGGGTAGGTCCTTGATCACTGGCGGTGGCCGCGGTCAGGGCCGCGCCCACACCGCCATGTCCGCCGAAGGCGCTGCTGCGTCGGACGGCCGATCGTCGACACCTGGCGGCCGGATTCAGTCCCGGTGAATGGGGACTACGGTCCGGCCACGGTCACCTGCTCCGCGGCCAGGATCGCTTGCAACAGGCCCGGGAAGCGGGCTTCCAGGTCGTCTGCACGCATCTGGCTGAGGATCTTGTTGCCGCGGTAGTACTGCGCGATGACGCCCGCCTCGCGGAGCACCCGGAAGTGATGGGTCGACGTCGATTTGGTGACCGGCAGGTCGAACGCACCACAAGCTTGCGCCTCGCCCCCTTCGGAAAGCTGACGCACGATGCGCCGGCGCAAGGGGTCGGCGAGCGCGGCGAGGACCGTGTCAAGCCGGACCGCTTCCATCGCGGGATGAGGCAGCGTTCGCATGAGTTCAACTCTACCTAGCCTATTCGTGGTACGGTCCCCGTCGTACTACGAAGTACATCGTACAACTCTGTCCTCTCGGCCGCTCGCAGCCCCTGCGACCGCGGGACAAGCGTTGCCCCGCGCCAGTTCCGGGACTTCGAGTACGTCACCTGCCAGCTTGCCGACATCGATCCGGCCGAACACGAAAGAATCCCCAAATGGACATCGCCGTCGTCTTATTCCCTCGCCTCACCGCCCTGGACGCAGTCGGGCCCTACGAAACGTTGCAGCGACTGCCTGACACCACGGTGACCTTCGTGGGCCATCAGCGTGGAGAGGTCCGGACCGAAAACGGGTACCTCGGCCTGACCGTCGACAAGACCTTCGACGAGGTCGTCGCGCCGGATGCGGTCATCGTGCCCGGTGGGATCGGCGTTCTCGACTTGCTGGAGGACAAGGTCCTGCTCGACTGGCTGCGGTCGGTCCACGCCACCAGCCGCTTCACCACCTCGGTGTGCACCGGATCTCTGCTCCTGGCGGCCGCAGGACTGCTGCCCGGTCTCGAAGCCACCACGCACTGGGCCTTCATGGACAAGCTGACCGAGTTCGGTGCCGTTCCGGCCTCCACCCGAGTGGTCGAGCACCTGGAGCAGCGAACCATCACTGCCGCCGGCGTCTCCTCCGGGATCGACATGGCTCTGCGCTTGGCAGAGCTGCTCACCGACCAGGTGACAGCGCAGGCCATGCAGCTCATGGTGGAGTACGACCCGCAGCCGCCCTTCGACGCGGGCAGCGTGGTGAAGGCCGGCCCGCTGGTCACGGCCCGAGCCAAGGAGCTGTTCCAGGAAAAGGACTGAGCGCGCGGTGCGCGGGCGACCCTGGCGATGTCGCCCGCACACCAGCCTCGCTCACCCGGGACCAGGAAACAGACACCGCGCCCCATGCGGCTGCCGAAACCGCCCCCCGTGCTGTTGCCGACTGCGAGCGCCGTATCACCCGGTACCGGGCCGCACTCGACGCGGGAGCCGATCTCCAACTCGTCACCACGTGGATCAATCTGCGCAGGTCGGCCAGCAGATCACGAGTGATGTCCCTGCGGTAGCGGTCCGTCCCAGCCGCAGGGCGGCAAGACACTGCACGAGCCCGTGCCGACCGGCACCCTAGACGCTACGGCCAGGCTGCGGGCGAGGGGGGCGGACACCAAGCCACCTGATCCACGAGCCGGCGGCACGACGCCCACAAGGGCCGACGTGTCGCCGGGCCGTGACAGCCGCTCACCTCTCAGCGAGCACCGGGAGAGGCGTCCAGCCCTCGGCGGCCGGCACCGCCACGCTCCTGGTGGTCACGGTTACCGCCGTGGTGACCTTCGCCGCCGGTGAAAGCGGCGGAGCCACCGTGGCCGGTGTACCCGGTTGTCTGAGAGATACGTTGTGCCGCCAGGGCGGACGTAGCGATGCGGCAGGCGTCGGCACGGAACAGGCCGTGGCGGATGTCAGGGATGAGGGACGGCCCGGCCGGGTCGCAGCGCCGCCTCGGGCGGGTTCATACCGTGTCCGCGCATCGGGATTCGGCTGTCCACCATCCTCGTTCCCAAGGCCACACCCAACTGAAAGCGGTTGTCGACGCCGAGGCGATCCATGATGCCCCGCAGAATGTTGGTCACTGTGCGGGGACTTATGCCGAGTCGACCAGCCGCACTGGCGTCCGTGTGCCCCGCCAGCAGGAGATGAATGAGCTTGATCTGCCGCTCGTTCAGCGGCAGATGGAGCATAACTCGCGGCTCTGTCCGACCGTCGTGTGGACGGAGGGGCGGCTGTGAGTTCCACTTGTCCTTCACCAGGACTCCCATCATCGGCGTGTTCCGGCGCGTGTGCGACGTGATCGGCAAGGGCCACGCCCGTTTTCCGTGATCGCGCGTCGCCGTCTCACGCAGACAGACGTTTTCTCAGGGTTCGATCCGGGGCGACTGAGGTCCTGATCTCTGCGCCGTTTCCCGAAGCCGTGGCGGTGAGCCGGTGCTCGGAGCGCCGTGATTTTCCCGCGAAGGCGGTCGTGCTTCTCCCAACCCAGCGTCCGGTCCACTCCCTCGGAGAATCGGCGCGCGCGGCGCCTGGGAAGAGATGTGGCTGCTGACCGTGCCGGCTGCGCAACGCGGTGAACACCTCGTCAGTCGCCCCGCCTCCGCCACCCCCGGCGGGTACCCGCCGCGGAGGACTATGCGGCGCCGACGGTCAGGACCCTGTGCTGTTCCAGTCGGTGTTCCCGGCGCCATGAGCGGGAGCGTCGGCGCGGACCACTTTGGCCATGTGGCCCGATTCGGCGCCGGTGGAGACGAGCGGGCTCACACAAGCCGTCATGCCGAGCACGACCGTCACGACGGAGGCGGCGAGCTGCGCCTTGATACGGAACGAAAGGCTGTTCGAGCGCGTACCAGTTGTGCGTTCCTGCGTCATTGTTCTGTCCTTTCGGTGGTGGTCCGACGCAAGAAGCATCTCGGATGGCGCTCACCAAAAAATCTTTCCCTGATCGGACGCCGATATAGCCTCGATCTTTGATCTTTCGCGCGCCCAGCAGACCCGCATCAAGATCGCCACCTGGATCACCGACACCGACAATCTTCCAGCGCACTCCGGCCCGGCACACGGCCAGCAGCGCGTCCGCGTCCCAGGACGCCTCACCGAGGAACTGGTGGATCCGGTGCGGGGAAACATGCCCGGCCCGCTCGGTCCGGGGAGATATTGCTGAATCTGGAAACTCCATGAGATCCGGCATGTTGCTCTGATATCAATTGGTTTGATCGGGGCGCGCCGGTGCGAGGGTGTAGCCGTCTACTTCGACAAATCGGCAACATCTAATCATATCCGTGTTGTCCAGGTGAGAGGTCATGGTGGATATGCGTGACGATCCGTCGTCCGTCGTGCAGTGTTTCTTCGAACGCAAGGCCCTCGCATACGACGAGAACCGGCGAGGAGCATACGGAAAGCTGGTCAATGCCTTGCAGTGGTCGGCACTGGAACTGTCCGTCTTCTCCCGGCTGCCCGATGACTTCAGTTTTCTGGACATCGGGGGTGGAGCAGGGCGGTGGACCCATCGCATGGCCGTCCAGTATCCGAGGAGCAGGGGCATACTCTGGGACTTCACGGCAGGGATGGTCGACCTGGCCGAGTCCCGCGCGGTCCGGCACGGTTACGACCACCGGGTCCGCTTCCAGCACGCCGATGTCCACGACGCGCCTGCTCTGCTGTCGGGACAGACCTTCGACCTCATCTTCAACAGCCACCACCTGCTCGGTTTCGTCTCCGACCCCGGTACGGTGATCGCCTCGCTCAGCCGGTTGCTCTCGACCGACGGACTGATGGCCTCCGTCCTGCCCAGTCGCTGGCACGCTGCTTTCGAGGGGCTGGCGGCGGGCTGCGGGGAGCAGGCCAAGCGGAGTCTGGAGGGCGAGCGGTGGGCCACCAACCCCGCCCCGTACCAGCATCTGTTCACGCCCGGTGAGATACGTGCGATGCACGCGTCGTCGAACTTGAGGGTCGATCTGCTCACCGGATTTCCCGGCCTCATCTACCCGGATGCCGACGGAACGAGGAGCGCGGGCGCGGAACCCCTTCAGGACGAGGACCAGTTCCGGCAGATCCTGGCCATGGAGAACGAACTGCTCATCGACCCCGACGCGGGCGGCCGGGGGGCGAACCTCTTCGTCGTGGCCTCCCGCGCAGTCCCCGGCATCCGCTGAGCGGCCCGCCCCCGTGGGTGGGGACGGCCGCTCGGACGGTACGTGACGCGGTGTCGCGGACGGCTCACGCAGTACCGATTCCCGCTACCGAGGGGGAATCGTTCCCCGGCAGGCCGAGGGACACGGCCGGGGCGGAGATCCCCCTTTGCAGGCCGGCTCCGGACGCCTGACCGCCGTGCGGTGCGCCGAGCCGGGCGACCGCTCCCGTCACCGTGCGGGAGCGCAAACCGGAGAAGAGTTCGTCGGCGCGCGTGAAACTCTCCTGCGCCGCCGCTTCCTGTCCCAGATCCAGCAGAGCGTTCCCTTGGACTATGTGGGCCTGCACGAGGTTTCGCCCGTCGTTGACCTCTTCACAGATCTGTACCGCGAGCCGGGCTTCGGCAAGGGCCCGGTCGAGTAGTTCGACGGCCCTCAGCGACTCGGCGAGGCGCAGCCGGGCGTGGCCCTCACGAGCGCGTAACCCGCTGGACACGCAGACCGCGAGGCACTCCTCGAACCAGCCGAGCGCTGATTCGTACTCGCCGAGATCATGAGTCGCCAGCCCGAGGACGTAATGGGTGTACGCCATCTCCGCGTTGTCGATCTGTGCGGCCAGTTCGGTGAGGACCCGCCGGCAGATCTGCACGGCCGTGTCCGGCTCCCCCATGTGCACCCTCAGCAAGGCGCTGTTCACCATGGTGACGGCCTCGCCCGTGGCGTGCCCGAGCCGGCGAGCCAGGTCGACGGCCTTGTCGTAGCACACCACGGCGCTCTGGAACTCTCCCTGCATCTGCTTGGCCAGACCCAGGTCATTGAGCGCCTGGCGCAGGATGACCAGGTCGTGGGAGCTCTCGCAGAGCCGTACCGCTGCCGACGCGTGCTGTTCCGCGAGGGTGAAGTGGCCCAGCGCAAGCTCGACAGTGCCACGCAAAAAGCGCAGCCTGCCCACGGTGCGTGCGTCCTGCGACGTCGCGACGGCCTGCTGTAGCAGTTCGACGGAGTCCCGGAAGACGGTGGAATTCGCACTGGGCAGCAGTGCGCTGAGGGCGATCATCAGGTCGACGCACGAGCGCAGCGGAGCCTGGGTGTCGTCCGGGGACTCGTCCTGCGCCGACCCGGTCGAGGCCGCGGTAATCCGAGCGAGCTGGCCCACGGCCAGGGCGAGCGCGCACTCTCCCTCCGCCGCGGCCCAGTTGCGCGCTTCCCCGGCATTCGCGAAACGGATACCCGCGGCACGCGTGTGGCTGAGGGCGCCTTCGACCGGGTCCCCCGCCACCACCTTGACGAAGGCATTCTTCGCAGAGGCCAGCAGGAAGTCGAGCAGTCGTGCCCTCGCGCGCTGCTGCTCGTCCGGAAGGGCCTTGCGGCGGGCGAAGTCGCGCAGCAGGCCGTGGAACCGGTACCGGCCGAGCGCCGGCGACTCCAGCATTGCCTGGTCGACCAGTGCGTCCAGCAGCATCTCGGCGTCGTCCTCCGGAACGTCGAGCAGCGCCGCCGCGCACGACAGCGAGAGCGACGGGCTGTCGACGGCCGCCGCCCGGCGCAAAGCCGCGGCCTGGGCGTCGGGCAGTTGCCGATAGGTGAGATCGAAGACGGCGGAGATGGTCATGCTGCCGGATCTGAGTTCCTCGATGCGCCTGAACTCGTCGGCGAGACGATCACTGAGCGACCGGAGTGTCCAGTGGGGGCGAGCTGCCAGCCGGGCGGCGACGATCCGGATGGCGAGCGGCAGCATGGCGCACGACTCGATTATCTCGAGTGCCGCGGTGCCCTCGGCCTCGACCCGCTCGGAACCGATCGTGCGGGTCAGCAGATCCAGCGCTTCCGATCGGTGGAAGGCAGGGACTTCGACGTGCCGCGCGGACAGCCCGCCCAGCCGGGTGCGGGTGGTGACGAGGACGCCGCAGTCGGCCGAGCCGGGAAGCAGGGGGCGTACTTGTTCGGCGTCGACCGCGTCGTCCAGAACGAGCAGGACGCGGCGTCCGTTGAGCGCGCTCCGCAGCAGCGCGGTGGCCGCCTCCGACCTGGCCGGGACGTCGTCCGAACGGTAGCCGAGAGAGACGAGGAACCCCGTCAGCACGTCGTGGGGTCGTACCGGGCCGCCGTCGCTGGCGCGGAGACCGGCGTAGAGCTGGCCGTCGGGGTACGAGTCCCGGATGGTGTGGGCGACGTGCAGGGCGAGGGCCGACTTCCCGACACCGGCCATGCCCACCAGGACCGCGACGGGCAGCGCGGACCGTTGGGGGGAGGTCAGCAGCGACCCGATGGTCAGCGTGAGGTGTGAGCGCCCGGTGAAGTCGACCAGGTCCGGCGGCAACTGGGCCGGATACGGGCAGGGCAGGTCATCGGGGCCGAGCGGTGGGACGGGAACCATGTCCGTCGCGGCTGCCGCCTCCTCGTCGGCCGCGGCGGCCGGTCCGCTCGGGGAGGCCGGCTTGACCGGCAGGAGGGCCGCCTCGGTCTCGTAGCCTTCCGCGGCGCCCGCCAGAACGCGTTGTTGCAGGGCTTTGAGCTCCGGCCCCGGCTCCACGCCCAGTTCGTCGTCCAGTGTGCTGCGCGCCCTGCGGTAGGTGTCGAGGGCGTCGGCTCTGCGCCCGGACTGGTACTGGGCATGCATGAGCAGCGTGTACAGCCGCTCGCGCAGGGGGTGCTGGTCGATCAGTCCGGGCAGTTCGGATATGTACCGCGTGCCGTGGCCGAGCGTGATGCCTATCTCCATGCGCTCTTCCTGTAGGAACAGGCGTACCTCGTTCAGCCGGTCCCGCTGCCGGGCGGCGAAGGGGCCAGGAATTCCCGCGAGAGGTTCACCGCGCCACAGGGAAAGCGCTGCTTCCAGGAGTGCGTACGAGCCTTTCAGATCGTCGTTCTGCCGCGCGCGCTGCGCGCTGCGCGTCAGCTCGTCGACTTCCTGGAAGTCGACGTAATTGTCCTCGAGGGCCAGGCGGTATCCGTCTCCCACCGACACGAGGATCCGGGGGGACTTGGTGTCCTCCTCGAATGCCTTGCGTAACCGCCAGACATAGGTGCGCAGTGTTCTGATCGCGGAGGCCGGTTCGGCGTCGCCCCACACCGCCTCGATGAGTTGCCCAGCGGTCGCGGTCCTTCCGTCCCGCATGAGAAGTGCCACGAACAGCGCCTGCTGTTGTGGGCTCCCCAGGTCCACCCTCGTCCCGTTCCTGTGCAGTTGCAGCATGCACAGCAGAGATACCCGAAGGTCTGTCACGCTTGGCCTCGCGCTTTCATGAGGTGGGTGGTCCTACCCCCGTTTCTCTTGGGGACGGCAATGGGGGTGATCGGGTTCCGCGGGGTGCGTGCCCTGCGCCGAAACGCCGACTCCGCGTCGAGGACGACGGCCAAGCCGCGGGCCGTCCACGGTCCGCCCGGGCCGAGGACCGGATCCGGGCCGCCCGGGCCACCGGCCTGCGCAACCTGCCCCTCCACACAACCGGACATGTGGAACCCGGCGCCCACCCGAACGCGACAACCGGGCCGTCGGCCTGCCCGTCATCAGCCACGGAACACGAAACGGTCCGCCGGCTTCGTCGGGATCGCCGCCCGGAGCCGCCCCGGCCCCGGGGCCTGCTGCCGGGGGCCGGGTCCTCTTGGGCGTCCGCCGGCGGGGTCGCCCGGCCGGGTTCAGCTTGCCCGCGGACTGACGACGACGCGGAAGCCCTCCAGCACGTGGGCAGCCGCCTGCCGGATGTGGTGAGACTCCACCGCCCGGACGGACTCGAGCGCGGCCGAGGGCGACCAGGTGCCGTGGCGATCGGCCCGCATCGCGAGGAACCGTGCGCATTCCAGAGGGGAGTCGACGGAGGTCATGATGTTCATCTGCGCCTGCCGGCGCGCCGACGCCAGATCCTCGCGGGTGGGCCCGTCGGAGGCGAGTTGCTCCAGCGTGCCTCGGATCACGGCCAGCGCCGCGTCGCCGTTGCCCGGTTCGACTCCCGCCAGCAGCCGCCAGGCGCCGGTGTCCGCGTAACCGCGGTTCCACGCCTGGAAGGCATAGGCCAGACCCGCGTCGCCGCGCAGCCTGCGGTACAGCAGCGACGAAGGGCTGGAACCGAGCAACTGCGCGAGGACGTTGAAGTGCGGCCGGTGGGGGTGCGCGTACGGCACGGATCGGGCGCCCGCGCACACCCAGGCGAACTCTGAAGGCCAGCGCGGTGCAAGGACCGGCCCCGGCTCGGGCAGGGGAACCGGCTCCTGCGAGGCGGTGCCGCTTCGCGCGAGGACGTCCGGTCCGACACCGGCCTTCAGGGCGTCGATCGTGGCGGGCATCCGCGGCCCCACGACGACCGCGGTGAGCGGCGCGGACAGCAGGCGTTCCGTGTGGCCCGCGGCCACGGAGACCTCGTCCATCCGTTCCACGGTGGCCGCGGTGCCGCCGACCGGACGCCCCAGGGGGTGGCCCGGATAGAGATCCGTGAGGAAGTCGTCTTGTACGACGTCACTGGGATCGGCCGCTGCGGCCGCGAGCTCCTGGAGGACTGCCCGCTTCTCACGGGCGAGGGTCTCGCCGTTCAACCGGGGCTGAAGCACAGCCTGGTAGAGCAGAGCACTGATCTCTTCGGCGTCGTCGGGGTGCGTCTGCGCGTAGAACAGCATCCGGTCGGGCCCGGTCTCCGCGTTGGCGTGGCCGCCGAGCCGTTCGACGTGTTCGCTGAACGAGGGGACGGTGTCCACCGGCGCCGACATGAGGACGTGCTCCAGTACATGGGCGAGGCCGCACTCCGGAGCCGGGTCGTGCCGCGCGCCGTACGCCGAGGCCAGGCACACGGCTGTGGTGCTGAGTCGCTCGTCTATGTACGCGATGACCGGGACGGGGCCTTCCAATGTCTCAATCTCGACCACGGTTGCCTTTCTGAAATAGGTCTGGTCACGGCGAATGCCGCCACCCGAGGGTGACGGCATTCGCATTGGGCTGAACTGTCTTAGCGGCTCTGCGGCTTGACCTTGTCGAGACGCGGACGCAGGATCGATGCGTGGTTCGCCATGATGTTTCTCCTTGAGTGAAGTGGATCGAACAAAATGAACCGTAGACGGCCGACAGAAAACGCGGCAACGCTTTTGCTGTAATACGCAACACCCCTCACCGGCCAGGCAGTCTGAAAGCCCCGCCCGGTACGGGGCACAGGGACGAGTACGAGTTCGGCTCCCGATGGCGGACAGTACGGCTGCGCGTCCCAGGAACGTTGTGAACAGGCCTGGCTCTGACTCCCTTGACGTGTGAGGAACGTCGGCGGCCCGGCATCTGTTTTTGCTCCTTTCGGAAGTCTCGGGTCACGCCGCGCGCCTGACGGCGATAAGGTCTCGGTCAGCCGCTTTCCACCGCACCCTTGAGCGAGGCGGAAATCTTCGTCCCCGACCAGGTGCCGCGTGCGGCGACCGCCGATGTCCGCCGGAATGCGAGCACAGGGACATGTGCGCGAAGTCGACAAGAGGAGATGCCAGTCCATGAACGCACTTGAACACTGGGTCGGCGACACCAGCCGTTTCTTCTCCACGTACTGGCGGCAGTCGCCACACATATTCGAACCGCCAGGAGGGGCGAGCAGTCCGTTCACCCTCGGCGATATCGACGCTGCCCTCGGCAGCGGGTTCTTCCACGAGCCCTACCTCGAAATGTGGGCGGACGACAGCCGGTTGCCGTTCCGGAACTACACGTCCCCCAGAACCGTCGCGGGAGAGCGGCCGGGCGGGTTCGTGGACACATCCAAGGTGCGGGGGCTGTTGGACGAGGGCGCGACCCTGCTGCTGCGCAACGTCGACCAGTGGCACGCGCCGACCCGTCGTCTGTTGACCCGGCTCGCGGGTGAACTCGGCCGGGAGATAGAGGCGTTCTTCTTCGTGACCCCGGCAGGCCGGGCGGGGCTCCCGCTGCACCGCGACGACGCCGACGTCCTCGTCGTCCAGGTGTCGGGCAGCAAGCACTGGAGTGTCCATGAGGGACCCGCCGACGGGAACTGGGGGGCGGGCCGGGTTCGCAGGGGCGAGGCGCAGCCGGCCGAGATCATGAAAGCGGTGCTGCGGCAGGGCGAGGTGCTGTACATCCCGCGGGGCTTCGCGCATCGCGCGACCGGTCAGGACGGACTCTCCGCGCATCTGTCGCTGACCATCCGTGAGGTCGGTTCCGCGGATCTGGCGGAAAGCCTGCGGGAGTGCCTGGCGCAGGACCTTCAGGTCGCCGCGCGGCCCGTCAGCGACGCGACGCTCAGCGACACGGGCGCGGCCCTGCTGGAAACGGCGCGCGACCGGCTCGCGGCCTTGACTCCCGAGGCCCTGATCACGCACGCCCGGCGCAGGGGCGTGGAACGGATGCCCGGTACCCCCGGCTCCCTGTCTCTTGTGGAGCTGGCAGCGGCCTGGCCGGCCCGCGGCGACGCCGCGGATGACGGTCCGGGTGACGCCGGGGCCGGCGCGTCCACCGGACCAGAGCACGGTCCGGGGGCCGGGAGGCGGCCCGCCGAGTCCGCCACCACGTGACCGTGGGAAATCTGCCGCACAGCGGCGACCCGAGGCCGGCCTGCCCCCCACCGGCACACGTGCGAGTGTTCGGTCTGACGGCCGGGAACGTCACCATCCGAGTGGAGAGCGAGGTTGCTGAACTCGCCGACTGGGCCGTCCGCCTACTCAGCCCCGTCTTCACCGTGAGTGCGGAGCCGCCGGCGCATCTGCCGACGGTCAGGGTGGTGTCGAGGAGCCGGGAGTGGTTCCCCGAGGTATCCGACCGCGTGCCACGCCTGCACCTGGACGAGGAGAGGATCCACGTCCTTGAGTACGACGTCGAGCGAGTGGCGGTCCTCTGGGATCGTGAGGGGGGATTTCCCCTGTACGTGTGCACCACTCCCGGCAGTGGTGTGATCGACGTGACTGTGACGCGCGGAGATGTCGTCGACCACCGGTCCGCGGTGCGTTTCCTGAAGTTCGTCCTGGGAGCACGGCTCACGGCGACGGGGACGGACTTCATGCACGGCGCGGCCGTCGCCCGGGAGGGCCGGGCGCTGTTGTTGCTGGCGCCCAGCGGAGGCGGCAAGTCCTCGCTCAGTTTCAATGCGTCCACCCGGGCGGACTGGACCTTCCTCTCCGACGACCTCGTCTTCCTGGCCCGTGACGAGGTCCGGTCGCGGCGGCCCCAGGGGGAGCTGCGGGTGCACGGCTGGCCCCATCGGCTGGGCGTCAGCTCGTCCGCGCTGGTGGGACATCCGGCACGGACCCGCATCGAGGAGGCGTCGCTGCGACGACACGGTGGGCGGATCGGCTCGCTGTCGAGTGCGGGGTCCATTCCCTGGGGCCGGGCCACCCGCCGACGGGTCTACCTCGACCTGGACGAGTTCCGGCAGCTTACTGGAGCCCGGGTGGCCGCCGGGGGCGTGGTCGACGGGATCGTGCTGCCGGAGCCGGAGGAGCACAGACGCGGCTGGCAGATCGAACAGGTCACTCACGAGCCGGAGGGCTGGAGCCGGCGCTATCTCGCCAGCACGGAGGAACTCAAATTCATGATCGACTTCCTGGGCCTGACGACGGCTCCGGCGGATTCCACCCCGTCCGGCCGCGGCCGGACGTATCCGTCACTGGAACGGCTCCCCGCGGTGCGGGTGCGGTACGGCAGCGACGTGAACAGCCGCATGCCGCAGTTCTGGGCGGAGATCTGCGAGGCGCTGGAACGATCGGAGGCGTCATGACGAACGCGGTCGAAACCAGGGGACTGCGCCGTACATACGCTCTGGACCGCCGGGCGAAGACGGGCCGGAGCGAGGTCGTGGCTCTGCACCAGCTCGATCTGGAAGTGGCGGAGGGCTCCGTCCACGGCCTGCTCGGCCCCAACGGCGCCGGCAAGACCACGCTGTGCAAGATACTCGCCACGGTCCTGCTGCCCACCGAGGGCGAAGTCCGCGTCTTCGGACGGGACGTACGCACTCAGACCCGCAAGGTGCGCCGTGACATCGGCATCGTCTTCGGCGGTGAACGCGGCCTCTACACACGGCTGACGGCACGACAGAACCTGCACTACTGGTGCGCCCTCTACGGTCTGCGGCGCCCGGCGGTCCGGGCCCGGACCGAGCAACTGCTCGAACGCGTAGGACTGGTCGACCGGGCCGATGAGAAGGTCGAGGGTTTCTCCCGGGGAATGAAGCAGCGCCTGCATCTGGCCCGTGGGCTGGCCGGCGACCCCCGGTTGCTGCTCCTCGACGAACCCACCACGGGTATGGACCCGGTCTCGGCACGCGACTTCAGGTCGATGGTCGATGAGCTGCGCCGCGAGGGCAAGACGATTCTGCTGACCACCCACGACATGGACGAGGCCGAGACGGTCTGTGACGTGGTGACCCTGATCGACGGGGGCCGGGTCCTCGCCGCCGGCGACCCCCGCAGCATCGGCGCCCTTGTCTCGCGGCACGAACGCGTCGAGTTCGACTTCGTCGGCCCGGTGGCCGAGACGGTCCGCGACCTGCTGGACCTGCCCGGAGTCGTCGGCTGCACGAGCGTGTCCCCGGGGCGCCACCGGGTGGAGACGGCGGATGACGACGCGACCAAGGCGGCGCTCTCCCTGCTGGTCGACCGGGGCGCGACCGCACTGACCACCTCGCGGCCGCGCCTGGAAGAGGTCTATCTCAAGCTGATCGGCGACCGCGGCATGGCGGTGCGCTGATGAGGGTGTTCACCGCGTCCTTTCGCTTCCAGTGCCAACTGCTGCGCCGCTCACCCGGTGATCTGAGCGTCCTGGTGACGGCCCCGTTCTTCAGTCTGCTGTTCCTGTCGATGGCGGATCAGGCGCACCGTTCGGCACTCACCCCCTACGCGGTGGTAGCCCCGGTGTTCATGTCGGTGTGGTCGATGTCCCTCTTCGTGGCAGGAGACCTGATCAGCAGGGAGCGGGGCACCGGAACACTGGAGGGACTGGTGGCCACGCCCGCGTCCTTGTCGGTGATGGTGATCGGCCGGATCACCGCCGCGGTCACCGTGAGCATGCTGGCGTTCGCGGAGACATGGCTGATCGCATGGCTCTGCTTCGGCATCGTGGTACGGGTTCCTCATCCGTTGATGCTGATGGCGACGCTGGCGACGAGCGCGCTCTCCATGGCCGGGACGGCCTCCGTGCTGGCCGCCGTGTTCGTCCTGGTGCGCTCCGCCCGCATCTTCCAGAACACCCTGAGCTATCCCGTGTATCTCCTCAGCGGCGTCCTGGTCCCGATATCGGCGCTGCCGGAGTGGCTGCGCCCGCTGAGCAAGCCCATCTTCCTGTACTGGGGCGCGGCTCTCCTGCGTGACTCGCTCAGCCCGTCCGACGTCTCCAGCCCAGTCGGCCGGCTGCTGGCCGTGACGGCGCTCGGTGCCATCGGGTTCCTGGCGGGACGACTCCTCATGCATCAGGTGCTGCGCCGGGTGCGCGTGCTCGGAACTCTGGGGCGGACCTGATGGCTCTCCGGTACTCGCTGCGCGTCGTGCGCTACAGCGCGCAGAACGCCGTGGCGGACTTCGCCGCCACCTACACCTGGAAGTCGTGGCTGTTCGGGTGGCTGGGACGCATGCTGTCCCAGGTCGTCTTCTTCACCCTGGCCGGCCGACTGCTCGGGTCACCCTCCCTGCACCGGGAACGCTTCGTCGGCAACTCCGTCATGACCTGTGTGGTGGAGGCGATGATGGTCGTCGCGTCCAGTGCCTGGGAACGCAGGGCGGGCACCCTCCCGCTCCTGGTCTCCTCGCCGGCCGGCCTCTTCGAGGTGTTCTTCGGCCGCAGCCTTCAATGGGTGGTGAGCGGCACCGCCACGTCCTTCGTCGCCCTGCTCGCACTCGGCCCGTTCTTCGGAGTGCACTGGGCTCCCGCAGCGGTTCCCGTGGTGGTCGTGGTGCTGTTGGTGACCTCGCTGGGCTCGTACTGCTTCGGGCTCTTCCTGAGCGTCCTGGTCCTGCAAGCGACGCAACTGCGCAACATCGTCTCCAACGTGTCGTATCTCGCGATGATGACCTTCTGCGGCGTGCAGGTGCCGGTCGGCTACTGGCCGGCGCCGATCGGCTGGGTGGCGGAGTGCATCCCGATCACCCACGGTCTGCGGGCGATGAACGCCCTGGCGGCCGGAGGGCGGGCCGACATGGTGGGCCAGCAGGTTCTGGAAGCGGCGCTCTGTGGGGTGTTCTGGGTCCTCGTCGCCGCTGCGGCGTTCCGCCTCCTCGCGGAACGGGGACGCCGCGACGGCTCCATCGAATACTCCGCCTGAGGCGTCCACGGGCCGAGGCCGCCGCGTCCTCCGGCGGGCAACGACGGCGCCCGCGCGCGGCTCTCCTCCGAGTTCCGCGGGATTTCCCTTACGTCGGACGAATCATTCGGGACCGGACGGGCGGAGGCCGATCCACCTGTGCTGTCAAGGAAGTCGAAGGAGTGCTCCGGAATGCGACGACATCAGCCGGCCGCGGTCAGCGAAGCCTTTCTCGAAGCCTCCGCCGAGGCCGGGACGGTGGTCGAATGCGGCGGGCACCGCTGCGTGGCGGGGAGTTACCTGGAACCGATCAGCGGAGAGCGGCAATGCCTGGTCGAGTACGCCGATCCCGCCCTGACCACCGCGGCGGCCGCCACCCGGCTACCACCGTTGCTGGCGGAGTTGTTCCCCGAGGCCGAGATCGCCGTCCTGAGGACCCCGGCCGATGTGGCCCTGCCCGCTCCGTGGACCCGGTACCTCTCCTATGTGAAACGCGCGGTTCCCGTCCCCCGCAGCGCCCCTGACACCGCGGGAGGGGACGGCATGACCGTCACCGAACCCGCCGAGGGGGACGGGGAGCGGGTGACGCGCTGGCTGGCGGCGGCGTTCCTGACCGCGGGCGACAGCCAGGGCGGGGACTGCGACGCGGAGGCAGCCGCCGCCCAGGCCCGCGCGGTCCTGGAGACACCCGGGAGCCGGTTCCTGATCGCGCGGTCCGCCGGTACCGCGGTCGGTCACGCCACGCTTCTCTGTGACGCCTACGACGAGGTGTCGGGCGAGCCGTATGTCGAGCTGGTCGACATCCTCATCGATCCTCCCCATGACGTGCGGACCGCCACCGCCGCGCTGGTCACCGCCGCCGGGAAGCTCGCGGACGGCCTCGGCCTCCCGCTGATCGGGCACGTGGTGCATCCCCGGCACCCGGACCGGCGGGCCGAGGGCCAACGCGTGCTCGACTCGCTGCTGCGAAAGGGCTGGGAAATGCACAGCGGTTACTGGTGGGCTCCGCTGACCGGCTGTCACGCCGAACAGGACGCCGACCGCCGTTCCGGAGCGAAGGCGGGTGTGCGATGACACCGGACCGGGCGCCACTCGTCCGATACCGCCTCGACCTCGACGTGCTGAGGTCCATGCTGGGCCTGGAGGAGAGTTCGTCCGCCCGTGCCGTGGTCCGCGCCGCCCGGGCGGTCTCTCCGGGGTTCGAGTCCTTCGCGCTGTCGCTCGCCGCTGCCGAGGGAATACCCCTGGGCAGCGGCGCCCGGGGCGAAGTCGAGCGGGCCCGCAAGCGAGTCGCCGACTACGAGGACATCACCGGGCGCGCGGCCCGGCTCGGGGACGCGCGCGTGGTCAAAGGACCGTCGCTGGCCCGGTACTACCCCCGGGATCTCGTGCGTTCCATGGTCGATCTCGATCTGGTCGTCCCGGACGAGGCCGCCCTGTGGCGGGTGGTACGCGGCCTCACCGACCGCCTGGACGCCTACCGGCTCGATGTCTCGGTGACGTCGCACGAAGGTGTGCGCCATCTGGTGACGGCGGTCTCCTGGCCGACCGACGACGCGCTGCTGGACGCGGATCTGAAGGTCGAGGTCACCACCGTGGTGCACGTCGGCGACTGCCGCGGCGTGCCGATCCGGCCCGGTGTCGCGGACGAGCCGGTCGTTGCCGACTTGATGGCGCTGGCCGAGGAGCGGTTCCAGCATCCCTTCGGCCCGAAGGACGCCATCGACGTGGCCGTCCTCCTCGGTTCGCCCGCGGCTCCCGCGGCTGCCGAGATCGTCGACGCCGCCCGCGCGTACCGCCTGGCTCCGGAGCTGCTGGAGCTCATCGACCACGCGGGCACCCAGCCCGGCCTGCTCACCCACGTGAACGCGGATCTCGTGGCGGCCCTGCGCGCCGACGCGGACACCGAAGGTGAACGGCGCCTCGCCACCCCCCTTCCCGGCGCCGACGCCCGGGAGACGGACGCCCGGCGACGCCTGGCCCGTGAGTTGCCCGTCCACGGTCTGCTCCTGCGCGACGCGGACCGGGCGGACTGGCCGGTGTCGCGC
>NZ_JAHLEM010000030.1 GCF_018883605.1 Streptomyces niphimycinicus
AGGGCACGGTGGTCGAGCTTTCCGTTCGCGTTGAGCGGCATCGCCTCGAGCCCGACGTACGCCCCGGGCACCATGTAGCTCGGCAGGCTCCGCTGCAGGCGCCGGCGCAGTTCGGCGATGTCGACGGTCCGGCCGGCCACGGGGACGAGATAGGCGACGAGTTGCTTTCCACCCGAGGCGTCCTCGCGCGCCAGCACACGGACGTCCGCGACCGGCGCGTGCTCGGCGATCGCCTCCTCGATCTCGCCGGCCTCGACGCGGTAGCCGCGGATCTTGATCTGGCCGTCGCCCCGGCCGAGGAACTCGACCGCGCCGTCGGCGCCGACGCGGACCCGGTCACCGGAGCGGTACAGGCGCCCGCCCGGCGCCCCGTACGGATCCGGGACGAACCGTTCCGCTGTCAGGCCAGGGTGCCCCGCGTACCCGCGGGCGACCCCCGTGCCGCCGACGTACAGCTCTCCGGGCACCCCCGCGGGGACGGGTTCCAGCCGGTCGTCGAGCACGTACATCGTCACGTTCGGCAGCGGCCTGCCGATGGGCACCACCTCTGACGGTACGGGGCCGTCGACGGGGTGGACGCAGGTACCGACCGTGGCCTCGGTCGGGCCGTACTCGTTGATGATCCGCACGGACGGCGCACGTTCGGCCCACTCACGGACCACCCGGCGGGTCAGCGCCTCGCCGGCGACCACGAGCACCGACACGAGACGATCGGCCTGATCCGGGGACAGCCCCATGGTCAGCACTTCGAGATGCGCCGGGGTCAGCTTGATGAAGCTGTACGGCGCACCCTCGGCGAGGTATCCGGCGAGCGCGCTGAGGTCCAGGTCCTGGGGCACCATGTGTACCGCCTGACCGGCCAGCAGGGGAGCCCAGAGGTTCGGCACCACGAGGTCGAACGCGACCGAGGAGAACAGCGGCGCGCCGCCCTCACCCTGCGACGCCAGTTCCCGTACGGCCCACCGGACATGGTTGGCCAGACCGCGGTGGGTGATCTGCACGCCCTTGGGACGCCCGGTCGAGCCGGAGGTGTAGATGACGTAGGCGAGCCCGTCCGGATCGGCCTGTCGCTCCGGTGCCGTGGCGGGCCAGGAGCCGAGGGCATCCGGGTCCGCGTCGACGCACACGATCCGGCCCGCGAAGTCGAGGCCCGTCGCGTAAGCGGTCTGGGTGAGTAGCACGGTGGCGCCGGAGTCGGCCAGCACCTGCTCGATCCGACGCGCCGGGAACCCCGGGTCGATCGGCAGGTAGGCGGCGCCTGCCTTGCCCGTCCCGAGGAGACCCGCGGCCAGGTCCGTTCCCCGGTCCAGGAGGACGCCGACCACCGACTCCGGGCCCACGCCCAGCGCCCGGAGCCAGTGGGCGTAGCGGTTGGCCCGCGCGTCCAGTTCGGCGTACGACACCGGCGTGCGGTCGGCGAGAACGGCCACGGCGTCCGGCGTCCGGGCGGCTTGTGCCTCGAAGTCCTCGTATACGCAACGGGTCACCGGCTCGGCCGAGTTGACCGCCCAGTCGCCGAGCAGCAGCGCCCGTTCCTCGTCGGACACGAACGAGACGCCGGCCTCGCCCCGCGGATCGGTGGCCATCGCCTCGAGCACCGCGCGGAACAGGGCTCCGACGCGTTCGGTGTTGGCGGCGTTCAGCACCCGTGAGTCGGCCGTCAGGAAGACGCGCTGGGCGCGCGCGGAGACGGTGAGCGGGAACTCGGTCGGGCTGTCGTCGATACCGGCGGTGCTGTCGACCAGGTCGGTGTCGACCTGCCGGAAGTCCTGGTAGTTGAAGAACACGTCGATGAGGCGGCGGGCCTCGGTGCTCTGCCGCTGCACCGCGGGCAGCGGCAGCCGGCGGTGTGGCCAGGACGCGATCTCACGGTCGAAGACCTGCCGCACCAGGTCGACCCAGGTGCCCGACGGGCGGGTGAACGGTATGGGCAGGGTGTTGAGGTACATCCCGTAGACGCGTTCGACACCAAGTGCTTCGGGCCGTACGTCGTAGACGAGTCCGGCGTGGAACTCCTTCTCGTCCGTCAGCTGACCGAGCACTTTCAGGAACGCCGTCACCATGACGCTCTTCAGCGACGTCTTCGCCTCACGCGCCAGCGCCCGCAGGCCGGGCTCGAGGTCGACCCAGCCGATGTGGGTGCGGCAGGTGACGGGCGGCTGCTCGGGGCTGCCCCAGCCGTCCGGCAGCATGAAGCCCGGGTACCGCTCGACGACGTCCCGCCAGTACGCGATGTCCTCTGCGGAACGCAGCGCGGCCAGTTCGGCGGCGACGGAGTCGGCGAAGCGGACGGCCGGCCGCTCGTACGGCTCGGGCTCGAGCCCGTCACGGATCCGTCGGTAGGCCTGCAACAGCTCCATGAAGAGGGAGTGATAGCTCCAGCCCTCCATGATCGGGTGGCACTCGGTGATGGACATCCACCAAGAGCCGTCGCCGGTCGCGTGGGCGTGGAACCGCATCAGCGTCGGCCGGGGCAGATCGAACGGCCGCGCCCGCTCCGCCCGCACGAACTCCCGCAGGGCCTCCTCGCGTTCGGCCGGTGCCAGAGCGCTCAGATCCCGCACCGTGACCACCGCGGTGGCGCTGCGGTGCACGAGCTGCATCGGCACCGAGAACTCGGTGAGGTGCAGGGACGTGCGCAGCATTTCGTGGCGGGCGACGACGAGCCGGACGGCCTGCTCGAACGCCGACGCTGCGAAGGGCCGGTCGTCGAGGATCCGGAAGCTGCTGCAGTTGTGGTAGTTGTTGGCGCCGTCCTGGGCGAGCATCTCGATGACCATGCCAGTCTGGATCTGCGACAGCGGGTACGCGTCGACGACCCCGTCGGGCAGCTCCGCCCGGTCCTGCGCCGCGACCAGCTCGAAGGGCTCCACGAGCCGCGTCGCCGCGGTCCCGGCCTGCCCTGTCGACAGCAGCTCGCACAGCTCGGCCACGGTGCGCCGGTCGAAGACGTCGCGGACGGACAGCTCGAAGCCCTCCGAGCGCAGCCGCCCCACCAGGGCCACCGCGTGCAGCGAGTCACCGCCGAGCTCGAAGAAGCCGTCCTTGACGCCGACCCGTTCGACGTCGAGGGCCTCGGCCCATACGGCGGCGACCCGCTCCTCCAGAGGTGTCCTCGGCGCCACGTAGGTGTTGCGGGCGTACGAGTCCGACGCCGGGGCGGGCAGGGCGCGCCGGTCGAGTTTGCCGTTGGCCGTCAGCGGCAGCGCCGCCAGGGTGACGAACGCGGTCGGCACCATGTACTCCGGCAGGTCCCGTCCCAGCAGGGCGCGCAGGTCGGCCGGCTCCGGGGCGGTCTCGCCCACGGGGGCAAGATAGGCGACCAATTGCCTGGCACCCGGTGTGTCCTCCCGGATGACCACCACCGCGTCACGGACGTCCGGATGGGCGGTGAGCGCCCACTCGATCTCGCCGAGCTCGATCCGGTACCCGCGGATCTTGACCTGCGCGTCGGACCGGCCCAGGAACGCGAGGGCGTCGTCTCGGCGGCGGGCCAGATCGCCGCTGCGGTACATCCGTGATCCCGGCGGCCCGAACGGATCGGGTACGAACCGTTCCGCGGTGAGCGCGGGCCGGTTGAGGTAGCCGCGGGCCACGCCGGGGCCCGCGACATGGACCTCCCCCGGCGCCCCGGGGAGCACCAGGTCGCCCTGCGCGTCCAGAAGATGGATCTTGAGGTCGCCGAGCGGGACACCGATCGGATTGTCCACACCGTCGGCGATGTCGTCCGCGCCGACGGCATGGAACGTGGTGTGCACGGTGGTCTCGGTGATGCCGTACATGTTGGCCAGCAGCGGCCGCCGGGTGCCGAACCGCTCGGCCCACGGGCGCAGCTGGGCCATCTCCAGCTTCTCCCCCGCGAAGATCACCGCACGCAGCGCGAGCTGCGGGACCCGCGGATCGTCCTCGGCGGCGGCGGACACCAGCGACCGGAACGCCGACGGTGTCTGGCTGAGCATCGTCACCCGCTGCGCGACCAGGAGGTCGAGGAACTCGTCGGGTGCCCGCGTGACCTCTCTCGGAACGACGACAAGCGTGCCGCCGTGCAGCAGCGCGCCCCACATCTCGAAGACCGAGACGTCGAAGGCGAACGAGTGGGAGAGCGTCCACACGTCGTCCGGGCCGAACGTGTAGTGCTGGTCGGCCGTGCGCATCAGGCGCACCACGTTGTCGTGCGACAGCACGCACCCCTTCGGCCGCCCTGTCGAGCCGGAGGTGTAGATGACGTAGACGGTGTTGGCGGGGTCCGTCCCGGCCACGGGGTTCGTCCCCGACTCCCCCGCGAGGTCCTCGCGGTCACGGTCCAGGACGACGAACCGCCCGGTGAAGACGGGTCCGAGAAGGAGTTCACCCGCGGTGTCGGTCACCACCAGGTCCACATCGGCGTCGGACAGCGTGTAGCCCAGCCGGTCTCGCGGGTGCACCGGGTCGAGCGGCACGTAGCCGGCACCGGACTTCAGCACGCCGAGCAGCGTCGGGATCAGGTCGGGGCCGGGTTCCAGGCAGACGCCGACCAAGGACTCGGGTCCGACACCGAGGCGTCGCAGACGGTGCGCCAGCCGGTTGGCCCGGGTGTTGACCTCGCGGTACGACAGCGAGGTGCCGCCCGCGACCACGGCGGGCGCGTCGGGGGTGCGCTCGGCCTGGGCCTCGAACAGTTCGTGCACGCACGAGGTCACCGGTTCCTGGTGAGCCGGTTCGCCCACGAGGAGGGAGCGCTCGGCCGCGTCCATGACCTCGAGCCGGGACACCGGGACGCTGTCGTTCTCGACGGCGCCGGCCAGAATCTGTTCGAAGTGCCGGACCATGCGCCGCACCGTGTCGGCGTCGAAGAGCGAGGTGGCGTAGACGAACTGGCCCCTGAAGGCGTCAGTGCCCTCGTCGACCTGCAGCTCCAGGTCGACCTTGGCGATCTCGCCCGTCGCCCGGTGGGGCTCCAAGGTCAGTCCCGGCAGCTCGACGGCGGTGCCCTCGCCACGCTGGTGCAGGGTGAAGGCGACCTGGTAGAGCGGGGTGCGCGACATGTCCCGTGTCGGCTGCAGCCGGTCGACCAGCAGTGCGAACGGCACGGACTGGTGGTCGTAGGCATCGGCCACCGTGTCCTTGGCCTGCCCCACCAGCTCCCGGAACGTCGGATCTCCGGTCCAACGGCCGCGTAGGACGAGGCTGTTGATGCCGTAGCCGATGAGCCCCTGCAACTCGGGGCGAGTCCGGCCGGACATGACAGTGCCGACCGGGATGTCGGTCTGTCCCGTGTACCGGGCGAGGAAGAGCTGGAAGACGGTGAGCAGCACGACGAACGGCGTCGTCTCGCACTGTGCGGCCAACCCCCGTATACGCTCGGTCAGCCGGGGGGACAGGGTGAACTCGGCAACGGCGCCGTCACTGTCGCGCCGCTCGGGGCGCGGCCGGTCGAACGGCAGCTCCACCAAGGGCAGTTCGTCGAGCCGACGGATCCACTCGTTCAGGTCTGCGGTGAGGCGGCCGTCGGCCAGCTCCGCGTGCTGCCATGCGGCGAAATCCGCGTACTGCAGCGGCAGAGGTGCGAGCAGGGGAGCTCGTCCGCTCGCGTGCGCGGCGTAGAACTCGGTCAGTTCGGTGGTGACGACACCTGCCGACCACGCGTCGAAGGCGATGTGGTGGAAGACCAGGACGAGTACGTGGTCGTCGGGACCCACCCTCAACAGCCGGGCGCGCAGCGGCGATTCGTGCCGCAGGTCGAGCGGAGCGCTCGCGAGGCGGGTGACGGTCTCGTCGAGCCGTGAGCCGTCCACGTCCTCCACGGGCAGTTGGACGGCGGACGGCTCGTCGACGATCTGCACCGGCTCGGCACCGTTCAGTGCGTAGCGCGTGCGCAGGACCTCGTGCCGGGTCACCAGGTCTCCCAGCGCGGTCCGGAGCGCCTCGGTGTTCAGTTCACCGCGCAGCCGGAACGCGAGCGGCACCAGGTATTCGGGGCTGTCCGGGTCGAGTTGGTGCAGGACCCACATCTGCTGCTGTCCGAACGACAGCGGCAGCGGGCTCGACCGGTCGGCCCGGCCGATGGCGTTCCCTGCCGCGCGTGTGCCGTTGCGCAGCCGACGACGCAACAACTCGTTCCGCAGTTTCTCCCGCGTCTCAGTGTGCTCGCGCTCCGCGCTGCTCATGGCGATTCCAATCGGCTCAGGCTTCGGACGGGGCGGCTTCCATGCGGCGCCGCAGACTCAGCGGCCGCATGTCGGTCCATATCTCGCCGATGTGCGACAGGCAGTCCGCGCGCTTTCCTTCGGTTCCTTCCGCGGACCAGCCGGCCGGGAGATCACGGTCGACCGGCCAAATCGAGTACTGCTCCTCGTGATTGACCACGACGCGATACATCTGGTCTTCGTCTTCGGCCACCGGAGACTCCTTACGCACAGATGTTGGGATTTCCAGAGAATTCTCCGAGCGCCGATACTCCGCCTATACGCGGCCTATCCGGACCACAGACAAAACGCCCCGGACCGTGCGGTGCACGGTCCGGGGCGCGGGTCGTCGAATCAGGAAGTGGAGCCGAGGACGCTGGTGCGCCGCCGTGCGCTGCGCACGCCGGGCAGGACCCACGCTCGCTCGCCGAGCAGCGCGATGGCCGCGGGCAGCAGGACACCCCGCACGAGGGTCGCGTCGATGAGGATGGCTGTCGCCATGCCGACGCCGAGCATCTTGTACTCGATCGCGCTGAGCAGGACGAAGACGCTGAACACCCCGGTCATGATCGCGGCGGCGCTGGTGACGACACCGGCGCTGGCCCCGATGCCATCGACAACGGCGAACCGGGTCGACACGCCGGCCAGCCACCGTTCGCGAATCCGGCTGAGGATGAAGATGTGGTAGTCCATGCTCAGGCCGAACAGCAGGGCGAACATGAAGAGCGGGATCCAGTCCACGACGCCGCCGTAGGAGTGGAAGCCCAGCAGGGAGCTGAGATTGCCGTCCTGGAAGATCCAGGTCAGCACGCCGTAGGCGGCACCGATCGACAGCAGATTCAGCAGGATCGACACGAGCGGAATCGCCAGCGAACGGAAAGCCACGGCGAGCAGGACGAAAGCCAGCAGCAGGACGAAGGTGAACACCATCGGCATGGAGTCCCGCACCCGCTCCGTGAAGTCGTAGGCGAAGGCGGTCCGGCCCGAGACGGCGAATTCGGCACCGGAAATCTTCCCCACGGTGTCCGGCAGCACGTCCTTGCGCAGGGTTTCCAGCCCCCGGTTCGACCGGTCGTCGGTGCCCCCGCCCGCCAGGGGCACGCGCACGACCGTCACGTTGTCGACCCGCTGCACGGACAGTGGTTCGGCGAACAGGTCCGCGTGTGAGGCCACTTGGCCGTGCAGTTGCTCGATCGACCGGTCCAGGGCCGCACGCGACACATCGCCCGAGACGACCACCTTCGCCGGGGACGCCGCTCCGGGGAAGGTCTCCTGCATCCGCGCGGCCGCGTCCACCGTGGCCACACTGCGCGGGAGACTGTTCGTCGGGCCCGCGTCCTGTAGGCGCATGCCCATCGCGGGCAGTGCCATCACCAGCAGCGCCAGCACGGCCGCGCCACCCCACAGCACGGGCCTGCGCACGACGGCCTGCGCCACCGCGAACCAGACCTTCGACCTGCCGGCCGCGGTACGACGCCTGCCCAGCCACGGGACCCGCAGCTTCTCGACCCGGTCGCCCAGCAGTGCGAGCAGCGCGGGCAGCGCGGTGACCGACCCCAGCACGGCCAGGCCGACCACGACAGCCGTGCCCACCGTGAGGCCGCGGAAGTTGTCGAGGCCGGTGAAGAGCAGGCCCGCGATGCACAGGATGACGGTGAGACCGGCGACGATGACGACCCTGCCCGAGGTGCGTGCGGCGATCTGCAGCGCCTCACCGACCGACTTTCCGGCAGCCCGCTCCTCACGTTCCCGGCGCAGGTAGAACAGCGAGTAGTCGATGCTCACCGCGACGCCCACCAGCAGGATCATCGACGAGGTGGCGCTGTTGACCGACATCACCTTGCCGATGGCGGCCATCAGCCCGAACGTGGCGATGGACGTGGTCGCGGCGAGCAACAGCGGAATCGACGCCGCGAGGAGCGAGCCGAACACGATCAGCAGGATCACGGCCGTCAGAGGCAGCGAGAAGGTCTCCGCGCGGCCGAAGTCGTCCTGCACCCCGTCGTCGACGGCACGGTTCAGACTCCGGTCGCCAGCCTGGGCCAGACGGATCTCCGGGTGGCGCTTCTCGACCTTCGCCACCGCGTCGACGACGGCGGTGAAGTGCTCGGACATCTGTTTGTTGGGGCCGGCCACGAAGAAGGTGACCAGCCCTGAGTGGCCGTCCTTGGACACCTGAGCGTTGTCGTCGAGGGGAGAGCGCAGATCGGCCACGGCGCCGGGCAGACCACGCAGTGTCGTCACCAGGTCCTGGGTCGCGGCGCGCATGCCGGTATCGTCGGCGAACGCCCGGCTCTCCGGTCCCTTTCGCTGGATCAGCACGTTCTCCAACGACGGTTCGTAGCTCTCCTGATCGCGCAGGACCTGTTGCGCCTGCCCCGATTCGCCGGGGTCCCGTCCGAGTGCGTCGTCGCCGGGCACCAGTCCGCTGGCGACGACCGCGACTAAGACCAGGGCCAGCCAGCCGAGCAGCGCCTTGGCCCGGTGGCCGATGGACCACGCCACCAAACGCTGGATACGCGGCACCGCGGGGCGCTCACGCTGCTCGTCACGGTGACGCGGTGGCGCCTCTGACTCGCTCCGGGGCATGAGACAATTCCTTTCAAGAATGAGTGATCCACAGGAACTCGCCCAGCGGCGAGGTGACGCTCGTTCTCACCAGGTCGCCGAGTTGCCCCTCGGCGACCTGGAACAGCTTGCTACTCAACGTCCTTGAGGATGCGTTCGAGCGACTCCAGTCGCTCCTGCATCGAATCCAGCTGGCCCCGGGTCTGCCCTAACTGTCCGGTGATCTCGGCCAGTTGGCGCTCCATCCCCTCCTGCACCAGAACAGCCCGGTCGGCGATGGACCGATACTCCTTCTCTCGTGCCAGTTGAGCCTTTGCCCTCCACGTCGCGGCGAGCTGCCAGATGCCCACCGTGACCACGCTGATCACCAGAATGAAAACTCCGATGACGCCGATGATCTCCTGCCAGTCACTGGAGCTCATACGCTTGTTCCTTTCACTGGTGTGCTGAGAGTGGTGGCCGCCTCAGCGATCGCTTGCGGCGTCAGTCGCACCTCGAACGGAACGACTTCGTAGAATTTCATCGCCTTGCCGTCCTCCGAGACCTCCATCGAGGCCGAGACGAGGCCGGCGTGCTCGAGTTTGCGCAGGTGCACCTGGAGCAGGGGCCTACTCACCCCCAGCTCGCGTGCCAGCTCGCTCACGTACTGCCGCTCGCCAGTGAGGGCCGCCAGCACACGCAATCGGTGCGGGTTGGCCAGGGTGGCCAGCACCTGGAGCAACCGGTCTCCCGGAGACTCGTCAACCGTCATGCGCCCTCCTTACCTAGGCACCTGCCAACTGAAGTTAGCACATGCCAGGACGCATGTCACCCACCGGAGGCTTCGGTCCGGATGCGGCGGGCGCGTGACGATCATCCGGTCGACCCCCGGATAGCCGGAATAGCCGCCATATCGGCACCTCGAAAAGAGTCGTAAATCTACGAGGACTAACGATCAATCGGAGCAAGCGTGACCGTACTGGAATCGAAGAGTATTCCCAGGATCGGAGCCGGAGAGGCAACAGCACCCAACCTGCACAAGACATTCTTCGTTTTCCTCGGACTTTCCGAGGACGAATGGATGCGGGAGTGTAACGCCAGCTACAAGATGCGCATCAAGTTCGTCAACTGGCGCACGGCCGGCCGCGGCGAGTCAGCACCTCGACAACTCGGCTCCGGAAGCGGCCACTTCTACCACCTCTTCGGTCTGCTCCCCACGCAGGGCGGCCTGACCGAACGAGCCGTACGACTAAACCTGCTTTCGCGAGCCTCCAGTCATGGACGCGAAACTCGGCCCCGCGGCATGCCGACGGGTCCCGGTGGACCAACTACGCCTGGCACTTCGACGCCCAGCTCGTCGCCGACTTCCTCCGCCGATTCGCCACGCAGAAACAGGGTGCGGTCCGGATCGAGGGAGAGATGACCGACGCCGACATCGACCAGCGTGGGCACATCACGGCGTTGCGCACGAAGGACGGTCACGTCATCGAAGGCGATCTGTTCGTGGACTGCTCGGGTTTCCGGGGGCTGCTCATCAACAAGGCGCTGCGCGAGCCGTTCCTGGACATGAGCGACCATCTGTTGAACGACAGCGCAGTCGCGACCGCCGTGCCGCACGACGACGCCATACACGGCGTCGAGCCCTACACCTCGTCCATCGCGATGAGCTCCGGCTGAACCTGGAAGATCCCCATGCTGGGCCGCTTCGGCACCGGCTACGTCTACTCGAGCCGGTTCGCCACACAGGACGAGGCGACGGAGGAGTTCTGCGCACTGTGGGGGCTCGACCCGCGGGAGCAGCCGCTCAACCACATACGGTTCCGCGGGGGCAGGAACCGGCGTGCGTGGGTCCGCAACTGCGTCAGTATCGGCCTGTCGTCCTGCTTCCTCGAACCACTGGAGCCGACCGGCATCTACTTCATCACCGCCGCGCTCCACCAACTCGCCAAGCACTTCCCCGACAGGCGGTTCGATCCCGCCCTGATCGACTCGTTCAACCGTGAGATCGAGACCATGTTCGACGACTCACGCGACTTCCTGCAGGCCCACTACACCCTGGCCCCGCGGAACGACACTGCTTTCTGGCGCGCCTGCAAGGATCTCGAACTCGCGGACGACATCAAGCACAAGATCGCCGCGTATCGGACGGGCCTGCGCTTCTCCGGCCTCGACCAGCTTCCCGATCACCCGCTCCCGTCCATGGCGTTCCGCCCTGAGGCGTCGCAGGGAGCCGAGGCCGTCTTCGCACAGATCAAGGAGAAGCAGGCCACGCTCCTCAAGGAACTCCCCACCACCTATGAGCACCTGCGGGAACTGCACGGCCGTTGATCCGGGCACACACGTCATCGCCACGCGGTGGCGGCACCCGGAAGGTGCCCCCACCGCGACCGGTACGGCGTGATGTCACCCCGTCCGACCAACGACCAGCCCCTCCCGCAAGGGGAGTACCTGCTCGAAGTCGGCGGTCAGGATCGCCTGATGCGCGCTTCGCAACGCCGGCCCCGGATCCACCCCCAGCTGCTCCCGCAGCAGGGCGCACCCCGCACGGAAGGTCTCGAAGGCCTCGGCCTGCCAGTCGCTCAGGTACAGAGCGATCATCAGTCTGGCCCGGAACGTCTCTCGCAGCGGGTGGGCGCTCACCATCTGCGAGAGTTCCCCGATCAGCTCGTGATGCCGTCCCAGCACCAGGTCCGCATCGATCCGGCTTTCCAGTACTTCCATGCGGGCCAGTTCGATCCTGGTCCGTTCGTTCTCGACCAGCCGCTCGGTCACCGCGGTGAGGGTGGGACCGCTCCACAGAGCGAGTGCGGCACGGAAACTGGACGCCGCCCTTTCGGCATCCCCCTCGCGCGCCGCGGATCGACCCTCCTTGGCCAATAAGTCGAATTCATCCAGATCGAAACGTGCGTCCCCTCTCTCCATTCGATATCCGTGGCCGCGCCGAATGATCGTCGCACCGTCACGCAGATGACCGCGCAGCCGAGAGGCATAGGTGTAGATCTGCGCCTGGTACGTGACAGGAGGCCGCCTCCCCCACAGGACCTCCCCCAGGTCAGAGTCAGAGACGACCC
>NZ_JAHLEM010000300.1 GCF_018883605.1 Streptomyces niphimycinicus
TTACGATCCGCCGCACACCCCAGGAGCGCACGGCCCATTCGAGCTGGGACACCAGCAGACTATGGGCGGAGCCGAGGCCGGGAAGCTCTCGGAGCCTCAGAAGCCCGGTGCGCCGATCCGGTCGTCCGCCAGCGACAGCCGTCCCCACAGCAGATCGGTGAGATGGTGCACCAACTGGCCGCGCTCGCACGGGCGGTCGCGCAGCCACCAGTCACCGGCCGCGTGCATCATGCCGACGATCCCGTGGCCCCAGACCCGGGCCACCTCCTCGCCGCCGGGTCCCAGCTCCAGCCGCTCGGCGATCACCGTGGCCAGCTCCTCGCCGAGCCTGCGCAGCAGCGGGGCGGAGTGGTGGCCGACGTCGAAGCCCTGCTCGGGCTCCTGCTGGCCGTGGTCGGCCGGGTGCATCAGGAAGCGGTACACCTGGGGCCGGGCCTCGATCGCCGCCAGATAGGTGTCCAGCGTGGCCTCCACGCGGTGCCGGCGGTCCTCGGCGGGTGCGTCCAGGGCCGAGCGCAGCGAGGCGAGCAGGGCGTCGGTGTGGCGCTTGGCGAGCGCGCGGTACAGGCCGCCCTTGTCGCCGAAGTGGCGGTAGAGAATGGGCTTGGTGATGCCCGCTTCGGCGGCGATGGCGTTCATCGAGGCTTCTGGTCCGTCGCGCAGCACCACCCGGTCCGCGGCCTCCAGCAGCTCCTTGCGCCGCTGCTGGGCCGTCGTCCGCTGGTCGTCCCGCTGGCTGGTCCCGGTCCGCATGCGTTGCCTCCCCGCCCCCGATGTCGTACTCGCGCTCTCGCGCCTCGCGTTTCGTGGCGCGATCGCGCTCCGCGCTCTGCGCAACGTAACACCCGCGGGGGCCGCGGGGCCCGCGTGCCCGGGGGAGTTGACATCGTCTACTGGTCGGTAACAGACTGCGGTTACCGCAGGTAATAAGCACGTGGAGGGGTCATGGCGGAGTTCTCGTTCGAGCTCGACGACGATCAGAAGGCGGTGCGCGACTGGATCCACGGCTTCGCCGCGGACGTCATGCGCCCGGCCGCCGCCGAATGGGACGAGCGCGAGGAGACCCCCTGGCCGATTATCCAGGAGGCCGCCAAGATCGGCCTGTACTCCCTGGACTTCTACGCCCAGCAGTACTTCGACCCCACCGGCCTCGGCATCCCCATGACCATGGAGGAGCTGTTCTGGGGCGACGCGGGCATCGCGCTGTCCATCGTCGGCACCGGCCTGGCCGCCGTCGGCGTCCTCGCCAACGGCACCGAGGAGCAGATCGGCACCTGGATCCCGCAGATGTACGGCGACGCGGACGATGTGAAGGTGGCCGCCTTCTGCTCCTCCGAGCCCGACGCGGGCTCCGACGTCGGCTCGATGCGCACCCGCGCCGTCTACGACGAGGCCAAGGACGAATGGGTGCTCAACGGCACCAAGACGTGGGCCACCAACGGCGGTATCGCCAATGTCCATGTGGTGGTCGCGGTCGTCGACCCCGAAATCGGCTCCAAGGGCCATGCGTCGTTCATCGTCCCGCCGGGCACCCCCGGTCTGTCCCAGGGCCAGAAGTTCAAGAAGCACGGCATCCGCGCCTCGCACACCGCCGAGGTGGTCCTCGACCAGGTACGGGTGCCCGGCAACTGCCTGCTCGGGGGCAAGGAGAAGCTGGACGAACGCCTCGCGCGCGCCCGGGAGAAGGCCAAGGGGGGCGGGGAGCGTCTGAAGAACGCCGCCATGGCCACCTTCGAGGCGTCCCGCCCGGCCGTCGGCGCCATGGCGGTCGGCACCGCCCGCGCCGCGTACGAGGTCGCGCTCGACTACGCCAAGACCCGGCACCAGTTCGGCCGCCCCATCATCGACAACCAGGGCGTCGCCTTCCAGCTCGCCGACATGCGCACGAGGATCGACGCCGCCCGTCTGATGGTGTGGCGCGCCTCGTGGATGGCCGTGACCGGCAAGCCCTTCGACTCGGCCGAGGGCTCCATGTCCAAGCTGTTCGCCAGCGAGACGGCCAAGCAGGTCACCGCCCAGGCGGTGCAGATCCTCGGCGGCAACGGCTTCACCCGCGAGTACCCGGTCGAGCGGATGCACCGCGACGCCGCGATTTATACGATCTTCGAGGGCACCAGCGAGATCCAGCGCCTGGTCATCGCCCGCACCCTCTCGGGTGTCCAGATCCGCTGAGCAGATCGGCGAGAGTCGGCTGCGGCCGGAAGGCGCCCTGAAGGGGCGCGGGGCTGTGGCCGTGTCGATGTGCGGCTCCGCCGCGGCTGTGCCGACATGCGGCTCCGCCGCGTGGGACCGGCCACGGTGGCGCCGCAGACGATCGACAACAGGTCAGACCCCAGCGCCAAAGCGCCGCTTCCGAGCGGCGAACGCGGCCAGCAGCGCGCGGAGCTCCTCACCGGTGAAGTCGGGCCACAGGGTGTCGACGAAGAAGAGCTCCGCGTAGGCCGCCCGCCAGAGCATGAAGTTGGAGATGCGCTGCTCCCCGGAGGTGCGCACCAGCATGTCGATGTCCGGCAGGTCGGCATGCGGCAGATGGCGGGTGAACAGGGCCTCGTCGATGAGCCCGGGGTCCAGCGCGCCGTCCGCCGAGGCGCGGGCCAGAGCGGTGGCGACGTGGGCGATCTCCTCCCGGCCGCCGTGGTTGAAGCAGAAGGCCAGCGTCATCGCGCGGTTGTCGCGGGTATCGGCCTCGGCGCGGCGCAGCGCGGCCAGCGTGGCCCGGGGGAGCCGGGCCTCCGAGCCCAGCCAGCGCAGCCGCACCCCCCGCTCACCGTAGCCCCGGAAGACGTCCGCCAACTGGGCGGTGAGCCGCATCAGGGCGGCCACCTCACCGCGCGGGCGGTTCCAGTTCTCGGTGGAGAAGAAGAACAGCGACAGATGTTCGATGCCCTCTTCCAGAGCCGTGTCCACCACCCGCGGCAGCGCCAGCACCCCCGCCTGATGGCCCCGGGTGCGGGAGAGGCCGCGCAGGGCGGCCCAGCGGCCGTTGCCGTCCATGATGATGGCCAGATGCCGCGGCCGCCCCGGTGACTCGTCCTGAGGGCCGCGGCGTTGCCGTACGACGGCGGGCGCACCGGCGATCGACGCCCGCAGCAGCCGCTTGACGGAGGGCACTCTCCAGGCTCCGACCTCGAACACCCACCCGTCCCTCCGCCTAGCTTCCCGGCGCCGTGTCTGACGACGCGACGGGGGCGGGGGTTACCTCCCCGGTGGCCGAACCATTCGTTTGGTCGTCACGGCCGTCACGGCTTGCGGGCCACGCCCCCATGGACATCGGTGGTCTCGATGTCCGTCTCGGAGGGGCCCGGCCGCCACAGCGGACACGACACGATACCGGGCTCGATCAGCTCCAGACCCTCGTAGAAGCGGCTGATCTGCGCGACGCTGCGCAGCACATAGGGAACGGCGCCGGTGTCGTCGTAGCCCTGCTGTGCCTGCTTGAGCGCCTGGTCGGTGTCGGTGCTGTCGTAGTGCACGAAGTAGCTGCCGGACGGTAAGGCGTCCTGGAGCCGCCGCACGACCGACACCGCCTCGTCGTAGTTCTGGATATGGCCGAGGATGCCCATCAGCATCAGGGCGATGGGCCGGTCGAAGTCGAGCGTCTTCGCCGCGGCCTGAAGGATCCGCTCGGGCTCGTGCAGATCGGCGTCGATGTAGTCGGTCACCCCTTCCCGGGTGCTGGTGAGCAGCGCCTGGGCGTGCCGGAGCACCAGGGGGTCGTTGTCCACGTAGACGATGCGGGCCTCGGGGGCCACCCGCTGGGCGACCTGGTGGGTGTTGTCGTAGGTGGGCAGCCCGGTGCCGATGTCCAGGAACTGCCGGATCCCGCACTCGCCCGCCACATGGGTGACGGTGCGGATGAGGTACGCGCGCGAGGCCCGGGCCATGGTCTCGATGTTCGGGGCGACCTGGCGGTACTCGTCACCGGCGATCCGGTCGATCTCGTAGTTGTCCTTGCCGCCCATCCAGTAGTTCCAGATCCGGGCCGAATGCGGCACCGTGGTGTCGATCTTGTTCAGGGCCTGCTGGTCCGGGGTGGACGAGCGGTCGGTCATGGAGCCATCTCCTGCCGTGCGTGTGGGGTTCGCGGGGCACCAACGTAAGCCCGGTGCGGGGGAGTTCAGCGACGCTGGGCGCAGAACGGCACGGGGGAGCGGATGCGCGGGAGGGGCCGGGCGAACGAGGACACCGGCTCGGGCGCCGCCTCGCCGCGGCCCGGATCCGGATCCGGGCCGCCGCCGGAGGCCGGCTGCTCCTCGATGGTGAGCACCGGTGCGTGCTCGGCCAGAGTGGAGAAGGCGTGGTCATAGCCGGTCACCGCGGCGCCGATCTCCGCGAGCGCCGCCGCCGAGGCGCCGCCCGCGGCGAGCCGGTCCTCCAGCACCTGGACCGGGGCCGTCACATGGACGAAGGCGCCATGGCGCTCGGCCACCGCGTCGGCGAAGTCGAACGCCTGAATCCAGGTCACCCGGGAGTGGCCACGGCGCAGCGGTCCGTAGACCAGCTCGCCGACCAGTCCGGCGTCGACCGCGAGCGCCCCGCCGTGCAGCAGGAGTTCGCGGTACGGCCGGACCGGGTCCACATGGGGGAGGTCGGGGGAGGCGCGGGCGACGGTATAGCCGTGCCGTCGGGCGAGCCCGGCCAGCAGCGCGTCCCTGCCGACCCCGTCGCAGCCCTCGACGATCAGTGTGCGGTGCTGCGCCACCGCATGGTCGAGGTTCATTTCCGGCATCCTGTCGGTCCCATATGGCTCTCAGCTCTGCGAGGGGGGACGACGCCGCCGCCCGCCACGGCGTCTTCAGTGTGCGTGGCGGGACGGCAGGGGCGGGAGTGCGCTGCGGGGTTGTGCGGTTGTGCGGGCGTAGTGGTTTTCGAGGGGTCAGCCGTGCGTGGCCCCGCTCAGCAGGTCGGAGGAAGTCCGTGGGCGACCGGCCACGACGGCGCCGCAGTCGGCCGACGACACATCGCGACACTTCCAGCGGAGCGCTCAGGCGATGAGGAAGTCCGCTTCGCCGGACTTCGCCGCCTCCAGGAAGGACGCCACCTCCGAGCGGGTGTAGATCAGCGCGGGCCCGGCCGGGTCGGTGGACTGGCGCAGCGCGACCCGCCCGTCCGGCAGTCGCTTGGCCTCGATGCAGGTGCCGCCGTTGGACCCGCTCCAGGGCTTCTCCCAGCCCTCCGTGCCCAGGTCCGTGGCCGGCATTCCGCTGTAGACGGGGTCGTGCATCTCAGTGCTCCTTACGCAGTTCGGCCAGGATGGTGCTGGAGTCGCCGATCCGCTCGGCCTGGACCGCCATCCGGTCCAGGACCTCGAGATAGGCGACGACTTCGGCCGGCTTGTCCACATAGACCGCCCCGGTGAGGCTCTCGGTGTAGACGACGTCCGGCAGTTCGGAGAATCCGAAGCGGAAGTAGTGAAAGGGGCCGAAGGCCCCGGGGTGCGGCCCCGCCGCGAACCGCATGATTTGCAGCCTGACCTTGGGAATCTCCAAGGTGTCGATCAAGTGGTCGATCTGGTCGCGCATCACCTGTGAGCCGCCCACGGGGCGGCGCAGCACCGTTTCGTCGAGGATGGCCCAGATGGTCGGCGCGTCCGGCTTGGTGAGCAGATCCTGGCGCTGGACGCGCAGGGCGATCCGGCGCTCCAGCTCCTCCTCGGTGTCCCGGGGGAAGCCCATGCGCAGTACCGCTCGGGCGTAGTCCTCAGTCTGGAGCAGCCCGGGAACGTAGTGGGGCTCATACGCGCGAATGACGGTGGCCTCACTTTCCAGACTTACGTAAGCACTGAACCAGTCCGGAAGCACATCGCGGAACTGATGCCACCAGCCCGGCTGGTTGGCCTCCCGTGCCAGGGCGAGGAAGTCCTCCATCTCCGGGCCGCGGACGCCGTAGTTCCGCAGCAGTTCCTTGAGGTACGGAATCTTGAGACCGACTTCCGCCTTTTCCATCCTGCGCACGGTCAACGGGGTGACCTCGATGGCTTTCGCGGCTTCCTCGAACGACACCTTCGCCCGCTCGCGCAGATGCCGCAGACGCTTGCCGAGAACTCTGCGCAAGACGGTGGGGGCGGCGCCGGCCGGCCGTGCCTCGCTCACGTCCCGCCTCCCGGGGGAAGGGCTGTCATATGCCTGCACAGTGTGCCACGCGATGGATGACACTGACAGAGCGAGTCGATCGGTTTGAAATTATCAGAACGAAGCTTGCGGGGTGATGGCTTCACCACGCATAGTGAGCACGTGACCCATCTCACCCTCTATGGCGAGGGCTCCCAACTACCCATGTCCACAACGTCGTTGAGGTGCCCGGCCAGATGGTCGGCGCCGCACGATGGGGAACCCGCAGACCGCCGTGGCTCAGAACGGGGACGGTCACGGTGACGCATCACGCACAGCCGGTAAGCGGGCGCCAAGGCGCCGTGGTCAACGTCGGGTTGGCCGCGGCTCTGAAGGAATCCGGGTGCTCCTACGCCTCATTGGCCCTGCGGGTCAATGAACTGGGCCGTAGGCAGGGGCGCGAGTCGAACTACGACAAGGCGTCCGTCACCCGCTGGCTGCAAGGCGGACAGCCGCGTGGCACCACGCCGGAGTTGATCGCCGCCGTGCTCTCCCACCGGCTCGGCAGGCCCGTGGCCCCCGCCGAGCTGGGATTCATCTCCGACCGACAGCGCCCGGTCGTGGCCCGCGCGCTGGCCTACCGGGAGGACGTAGCAGAAACCTTGCACACGCTCGCCGAACTCGGCTCCACCGACATATCCCGCCGCAGCCTGCTGGGTGCGGTGCCCTTCGTCGCCGGCGCACTGGTGACCCCGCAGCGCGAATGGCTGCTGTGGCTGGTCGAGAACCAGGACACCGCCCGGCTCGCACCCGCGGCCGAAGGCGGCCGCGTCGAACAGGTCCACGCGGCGATCAACATGTTCGACGAGATGGACAATCGCTTCGGCGGCGGCCAGGTCCGCGCCAGCATCGTCCTCTATCTGTCGACCGAGGTCGTCCCGATGCTCCAGCAGCGCGGCGCGCCCCCTCAGGAGCGGCGCCAGCTCTTCACCGCCGCCGCCAAGCTGGCCGCCATGGCCGGCTGGAGCAGCTATGACAACGCCGAATACGGCCTGGCCCAGCGCTATATGACCCAGGCGCTGCGGCTGTGCGCCGAGGGCGGCGACCGGGTCCTGGGCGGTCAGATCCTGGCCGGCCTGTCCCATCTGGCGACCAACCTGGGCCAGCCCGAGGCGGGGGTCGAGCTGGCCCGGGTGGGTGTCGCCACGGCCAAGCACGCCGGAAGCCCGCTCGGGCTGATGCGGCTGCACGCCATGGCCGCCCGGGGCTACGCCGCCCTGGACCAGCCCCGGGAGGCGTCCAAGTCGCTGCGCGCGGCCGACGCCCAACTGGAGGCCAGCCAGGGCCCCGAGCAGGAGTCGCCCTGGGTGCGCTTCCTCGATCACCATTATCTGGCGGCCGAGGCCGCGCTGTGCTTCCGCGACCTGGGCAACGCCACCGAGGCCGAGCACGCCGCCGCCGAATCCGTGCGCGCCAACGCCGACCGGCGCCGGCGCCAGGCCATCAGCAGATCCGTGCTGGCGACGTCCTATCTCCAGCAGAACCGGCTGGACGAGGCCGTCGGCACCGCGGGCGAGGCGCTGGACACGCTCAGCGGGGTGCACAGCGAGCGCTCGATCCAGGCGCTGCGCGACTTCCGCACCCGGCTGCGGCCGCACCGCGGGGAGCCCATGGTCCGGGAGTTCGAGCAGCGCTCCCGGACGGTGCTCGGCGTGGCCGCCTGAGGCTCCGGGCCCGGGGCTCCGCCCCGCCCGGTGCCCCGGCGAGGTCTCCGGCCGCTCCGTGGGAGCGGCCGGTGACGTGTCCGGAGCGCCTCCGCTCGGGGGAGCGCCGGGGGGTCAGTACCCTCCCGGCGTGGGGGCGTTCTGGGCTCGGTCGACGGGCAGATGCGCACCGGAGACCCCACTCGCGGCATCCGAGAGCAGGAACGCCACGACCTGGGCGACCTCCCGCGGGGTGACCAGTTCACCGCGCGGCAGCTCGGCCGTGAACCGGGCGTATGCCGCGGGCTCTTCGGTGCGCATCCGGTCCCACCGCTTCCCGGGGATCAGCATGGACCCCGGGGAGACGGCGTTCACCCGGATCCCGTCCGGGCCCAGCTCACGGGCGAGTGAGGCCGCGAGATGGATCTGGGCCGCCTTGGCCGCCCCGTACTGCGCCTGGGGTCCGGGCTTCCAGCCGGAGATGGAGGCGATCACCACCACGGAGCCGCCGCCCGCGCGGCGCAGATGCGGCACCGCGGCCTTCACCAGCCGTGCCGTATGACCCACGTTCATCTCCCAGGTCAGCGACCAGTCCTGGGGGCCGGCGTCCTCGATGCCTCGGCCGCGGGCGCCACCGGCGCAGGCCACCACGCCGTCAAGACCGCTGAAACGTATCCCCGCCGCATCGACGAATTCCTCCAGCGATCCCGGCTCGGTGACGTCCAGCGCACGGGTGAACAACTCCCCGTGGCCCTCGGCGCTCAGGGACGCCGTGAGAGACCGCAGATCCTCCGGTGTCCGCGCACACGTGGCCAATCGCGCCCCACCGGCGGCCAGTAGCCGTACGATCTGTTCACCCAGCCCCCGGGAGCCCCCGGTCACCAGGACCCGTTTGGCGTCCGCACCGGACCGCTGCCCCGGGCCGAGCCGCCCCTCGCGGTCGTCGCTCACGCTTGCCACGTCCGGACCGTACAGCCCGAACCACTACGCCCGTACAACCGGACAACCCCCATGCCCTCTCGCCCACCGGCCGGTCCAACCGTTTGTCTACATGAGCGGCGACCGACGGCGCTTTGCGCTGCCTTCGAAGGAGGAACCATGCCGGTATCCGGCACTCACCGCGACCGGGCCGTCTCCGTCCGTGGCAGCCGGTCCAGGCGGGTCGGGTGGGGTGTGCGCACCACCTGTCACCAGCTCAGATGCCAGGCGGTCGGTCGCCAGAATGCGCTTACCCGCTCATCGGAGCATCAATCACTCCATGGGCCCGTATGCCACCACAGCCCACAGACCGACGAGGAGCGTGAGGACCGACACCGTGAGCCGATCCTTTCCAGGACTGTCGCACAGGCCGGCGTCGGCCGATGAGGAGAGCGAGACGATGGGCGCGAGCCATGGCATCGCGGTCTCCACGGACCGCCCGCGAACCGATCCGGTTACCGGGTCGCGAACCGATCCGCTTACCGGGCCTCGAACCGATCCGGTCATCGCGCCGGGAGCCGGTCCGGTTACCGGGCCGGCCGCCCAGGCGATCCCCGTCCCCGGCTCCGGAGGGGAGAGGGCGGTGATCCCGCTGGACACCCGCCGGCTCTTCCGGGCGGAGTTCCCGGCCCTTCCCGACCGCGCCGCCGCCGTACGCCGGATGGTCGCCGGGCATCTGCGCGACTGGCGGCTCGGCGCGATCGTGGACCATGTCGTCCTCGCCACCAACGAGCTGTTCGCCAACGCCGTGGAGCACGGCAGCTCCGGCCCCGCCGACACCGTCACCATAACCGTCTCGCTGGAACGCTTCGGCCGTGAGCTGCGCGTGGAAGTGGCCGACGGCTCGCCGGTGATCCCGGTCGTCCGCACGCCGGAGCCGACCGAGGAGTCCGGACGAGGGCTGGCCATCGTCGAGGACCTGGCCCTCGACTGGGGCACCGAGCCGCCCGACCCCGGAGCCCGCGGGAAGAAGGTGTGGTTCACCCTGCCGCTGGTGGCCACCTCATGAACGCGTGGGCGCGCGGAGACCGCCGGATGCGGGTCACGGTGGAGACCGACGCGGCCGAATGGCTGCTGGCCGCGAGCGACGACCCCGGGCGGGTACGGCTCCAGTGGGCAAGCGGCACCGGCCTCGCCGATCTGCCGGTGGGCCCCGTCTTCGACCTGGTGCGGATGTGCGACGACATCGGCACCGCGGTGATCCAGGCGCTGCGGCGGCGCGATGCGGCGGGGCCGGTGATGCTCGCCACCGCCAGCCATGTGCTGTCCTTCCTCGTGCCGCCCGGAGCGGCGGCCGACTGGAAGGGCTGGCTGGCCGGGACGGCGTACGCCCGCCGCCGCGCGGTGGCCGCGGCGGGGCCGGGGCGGG
>NZ_JAHLEM010000301.1 GCF_018883605.1 Streptomyces niphimycinicus
CCGGCGCTTGAGGAGCAGGGCCCGGGGCGGAGCCCGCTATTCAGCCCCTCCGGCGCTTGAGGAGCGGGGCCCGGGGCGGAGCCCCGGCGGGGGCGAGGGGCGGGACCCGCCCCGGCCGGGCGTGTCAGCCGGTCTTGGTCAGCTTCGCGGCGAAGCCGCCGTTCTTCGGGACGTCCACCGAGAGCCGCGAGTCCCGTGTGACCTCGTGGGTTTCGGTGACGACCTTGCCGTCCGGACCGTCCTTCCACACCTCGACCCGCCAGCCGCCCTTGCCGAGAAAGCTCAGCGGCTCGTCCAGCGTGCGGGCCGTGCCCGAGGTGATCGCGCCCAGGTACCAGGCGTCGCCGGAGCGGCGGGCCAGGACGGCGCGGTCGCCGGGGTCGCCGTCGACCAGCCGCGTCTCGTCCCACACCGTGGGCACCTGGTTCAGGAACCTCAGCTCCACCGGCCGGCTCTCGTAGGACTCCACGCTGTCGGCGAAGTGCTGCACTCCGGACTCGTAGACGACCGAGAGCGCGAGTTCGGCCGCGTCACTCGTGGGCCGCACGCCCGTGAAGGTCACCGGTGTGAAGTCCATGGGCCCGATGAGGTTCCGGGTGAAGGGCAGGGTCGTGTAGTGCGCCGCCGGGAAGGGCTGGCGGCCCGGCTTGGGGCGGGTGCCCTCGGCGCCCTTGACCGCCTCGACGCTCATCATCTGCGGCCAGGTCCGCTCCTGGCCGCGCGGGATGGTTGCGCCGTGGAAGTTCAGCATGAGCTGGTGCTTGGCGCTGTCCTTGAAGACCCCGTCGTACCAGCGCATCCGGTCCTGGCCGTCCGACTCCAGGAAGTCGATCTTCAACCCGGCGATCCCCCAGGACTTGTACTGCGGGAACAGCCGGTCCCGCTCGCTCTGCTGGTCGATGGTCTGCCAGCGCACCCAGGCCCAGACGCCGACGCCCTTCTCCTTGGCGTACGCGGTCAGCTCGGGCATCCAGTCGTTGCTCCAGCCGGAGTCCACCAGGATGTACTCCCAGCCCTCGCGCGCCGCGAAGTCCACGAACTTCTTCTGGGCGTCCAGGCTGGTCGGGCTCTGCCCGTCGGACCACCAGGACCAGGCCGCGCGGCCCGGTTCGATCCATGAGGTGTCGGCGACCTTGGAGGGGGCGGCCAGATCGGTCGGCAGATCGCTCTCGGTGACGGTGGCGAGGTCCCCGATGACCATGGTGCGCCAGGGGGTGGTCAGCCCGGGGCCGCTGACCTCGGCGGGGTCGGGGAGGGTGAGCTTGAAGCGGTCGGTGGCGGAGTCGAGGGCGAGCCGGGAGCCGCCGTACGAGCTGTTCAGATCCGCTTCCTCGATCAGCATCCAGCTCTTGCCGATGTGGAAGAGCGACGGATAGCCGTAGTCGCCCGCCTCGGCATCGGCGACCGTGCCGTGGTCATGGGCGGATTCATAGTCCTGGCGGCCGTTGTCGTACGGCAGGAGGAAGGAGTCGGCGGACGGCGGGACGGCGAACTCCGAGTGCTCGCCGAGGACGGTGACCGTCCCCTTGTCCGGCAGCACATAGCGGTAGGCCAGCCCGTCGGCCGAGACCCGGATGACCACCTTCAGCGTCCGCCCGTCCTTGCGGAAGGCGAAGGTCGACTCGGCGGCGTCGGAGGTGTGGTGGGTGCGGCGTCCGGTGGTGGTCGTATAGGTCTCGTGGATCTTGCGGTCGCTGCGCCCCGCGAACCGCAAGCCCTTGCTGAAATCGGTGTCCGCGGTGCGGATTCCCAGGCCCGAGGGCCGCAGTACGGTGGTGCCGCCATGGCGCGCGGACAGCGTAAGACCGCCCTCGTTGCTCAGTTCGAGCTCGCCGCTGACCTGCCCGTTTCCGGTCAGCCGCCAGTCCTGCGCACGACCGTCCGATGCCGCCGCCGCCCGGAGCGGCACCAGTACGGCGGCCGCGCAGGCGAGGGCGGCCACGGCTCTGGTGACCTTTGATCGTGCCGTATGCATCGTTCCTCCTCGTTCGCCGCATCCTGGATGCGGCGCTCGATACATCAGAGCAATCGCCTACCTTGACGCATCATTAGCCCGTTCCTACGCTCCCGTCTAGCCAAATCATCGGATCAATCCGAGCGCTTCGGGGACGGGAGATAACGGAATGCCAGTCAGTAGACGTGGGTTCCTGGGCCGGGTGGCGGCGGGTGCGGCCGCGAGCACGGCCGTCGGCGCGGCCCTCCCGGAACAGGAGGCGGCCGCCCGGTCACAGCAGTCGGTGGCCCTACGTGGCATGCGCACCGACCGGGAGTGGGAGCGCTTTCTGGGCGGCCAGGATCTGATCTGGAAGCGCTTGCCGAGAACCTGGTACGAGGGGCCCTTCCTCGGCAATGGGCTGCTCGGCTCGATGATCTATCAGGAGCCCGGGGAGAACGCGCTGCGGTTCACCATCCACCACAGCGAAGTGCAGGACCACCGGCCCGCCGAGGGCGGCAGCGACTGGGGCGTGGCACGGCTTCCGGTCGGCAATCTGCTGCTGCGCCCGGTCGGCGCCATCACCGGCGTCGATCTGCGGCTGGATCTGTGGAACGCCGAGCTGCGCGGCACGGTCACCACGGACAAGGGGAAGCTGAAGCTCCGCGCCCTGGTGCACAACGACCGCACCATGCTGCTGGCCACCGTCGAGGCGAGCGCCGGCGAGGAGGGCTTCCGCTGGGAGTTCAAGCCGTCACCTGCGGTCAGCCCGCGCATCGTCCGCGAGGATCCGCCGAAGGGCTTCGAGCCCAACCCGGCCCCGGTCACCCGCACCGAGGACGGGCTCGGCATCACCGTCCAGTCGCTGGTGGCGGGCGGGCAGACGGTGAGCGCGTACCGGCAGCGCGGCAGCGGCCGGGAGCGTACGTACTACCTGGCCGTGGCGCACTCCCACCCCGGTACGGACGCGGAGGGCCGGGCCCGGACCACCGTGCGCAAGGCGTCGGCGCTGCCGGTCTCCAGCCTGCGGCGCACCCACTACGAGTGGTGGCACCGCTTCTACCGCAAGAGCTTCATCTCGGTGCCCGACGGGATGCTCCAGAGCTTCTACTGGATCCAGCTCTACAAGCTGGCCTGCGCCGCCCGTGAGCACGCCCCCGTCATGGCCACCACCGGCCCCTGGGTGGAGCCGACGCCCTGGCCCGGCGTGTGGTGGAACCTCAACGTCCAGTTGGAGTACTGGCCGGTCCACGGCTCCAACCACCTGGAGCTGGACGCGATTCCGCGCACCCTCGCCGAGAACGCCGATGTGCTCATCAGCGGGCTGAAGCCCGAGTACCGCGCCGACTCGGCCGGGCTGCGCCGCTCCACGGACACGCAGTGCGAGGACAACGGCACGGTCCCGGTGCCCGGCGTCGGGGACTCCCCCGAGGTCGGCGATCTGCCCTGGGCGCTGCACAACGTCTGGCTGACCTACCGCCACACCATGGACCGGGGCCTGCTGGAGGATGTGCTCTATCCGCTGCTGCGCCGCTCCACCAACTACTACCTGCACTTTCTCACCGAGCAGTCGGACGGCAGGCTGCATCTGCCGAAGACCTTCTCGCCCGAGTACGGCGCGGCCCCGGACTGCAACTACGACCTGGCGCTGCTGCGCTGGTCCTGCCGGACCCTGCTGACGACGGTCGAGCTGCTGGACAAGGACGATCCGCTGGTGCCCAGGTGGCGCGAGGTGCTGGAGAAGCTGGTCGACTATCCGGTGGACGAGAACGGCTTCATGATCGGCACCGGCGTCCCGTTCGCCAAGTCCCACCGCCACTACTCCCATATGCTCTCGGTCTATCCGCTCTACCTGGTCAACTGGGACCAGCAGGAGCACCGGGACCTGATCGACCGCTCGCTGAAGCACTGGATCAGCTTCGAGGGCGCGCTGCGTGGCTACAGCTTCTCGGGCGCGGCCTCGATCTCGACCCAGATGGGGCGCGGCGATGACGCGCTGAGGTATCTGCGGGAGCTGGTGGCGCGGTTCATCCAGCCCAATACCCACTACTACGAGGCGGGTCCGGTGATCGAGACCCCGCTGTCCGGCGCGCAGACGATCCACGACATGCTCTGCCAGAGCTGGGGCGGGACCATCCGCTTCTTCCCCGGAGTGCCGGGCGAGTGGCAGGACGTCACGCTGCACGACTTCCGTACCCAGGGCGCGTTCCTGGTCAGCGCGGTGCGCACGGGCGGCAGGACGCGCTGGGTGCGGGTGCGCAGCCTGGCCGGGGAGCCCTGCCGGGTCCGGCACTCGATCGGCGGCCGGGTCGCGGTCGCCGGGGTCGGGGGACCCGCGCCGAACTGGCGTGACCTGGGGAACGGCGAGATCGAGCTGGAGCTGGACCGGGAGGACGAGGCGGTGATCTATCCGGCGGGCACCCGGCCGGACTTCCGGATCGCCCCGGTGCAGGTCACCACCCCGGCCGAGCCCTGGGGCCTGCCGGAGCTGCCGCAGGCGGGCGCGGTCACCCAGGTCGATCTGACCGGGCACTTCGACAACGACGGCATCACCACCGAGATGTACTACGGGGACGGCGACTTCGACGGTACGGGCCGCACCTATCCGATGGCGCAGTTGCCGCAGACCGGGCAGACCGAGGACGACGGGATCACCTTCGCGTTCACCAACGGCAGCGAGGGCTCCGACAACAACGTGATCGCGGCGGGCCAGAAGGTCGCGGTCCCGGCGGGCGGCTACACGAAGCTGCATGTGCTGGGCGCGGGCGACACCGGCAATGTGTCCGTGCCCGCCGTGGCCACCTACGCCGACGGCTCCACGGGCCCGCTGACCATCCAGTTGACGGGCTGGATGTCGGGTCCGGCGTACGGCGAGACGGAGGCGGTGCGGACCAGCCAGATCCACACCCGCACCGGCCCGTTGGGCACCAAGGCCGCGATCTTCCACCAGGTGGTGGAGGTGGACCCGGCCAAGGAGCTGTCGGCGATCACGCTGACCGCCCCCACGGGCACCGCACGGGCCCATGTCTTCGCGCTCTCGCTGGAGAAGGACGACTGACGAGACCCACATCACCGCATACCCACCGTGACGGCCGCCCTGCCCCAGGGCGGCCGTCATTGCTCATGTGTGCAGCGGAGATGACAACTGAGGGAATTTGTTGGCACGCAGTGTCTTGCGGGGTGGCACAGCGTGCCATACGGTGAATGAAGTCCGGGCGGCCGGCGCACTGCCAACCTTCGTGCGTCGGCTGTCCCCGCAAACCGCTTTGTGCGCCCGGACGACGCCTGCGTCACCAGGCAACCGGCGCCACCCGCGCCGCATCGAGCACCACCTCCGCCGAACCGACGGCACCGCATCAGCATCACCCGTCACGAGCCCAGCGTTCCCTCAGGCGTCCCCCCTGGACGCCTCGCCGGAGGCACCGATGAACGAGATACTTGACGCGATCCTGGCGTCGGACACAGCACCCGAGGACTTCGCCGCACTGCGCATCCCCGAGTCGTACCGCGCGGTGACCGTGCGCAAGGACGAGGCCGAGATGTTCGCGGGCCTCACCACCCGGGAGAAGGACCCCCGCAAGTCGTTGCACGTGGACGAGGTGCCGGTGCCGGAGCTCGGCCCCGGCGAGGCACTCGTCGCCGTGATGGCCAGCTCGGTCAACTACAACTCCGTGTGGACCTCGATCTTCGAACCGCTGCCGACCTTCGGCTTCCTGGAGCGGTACGGCAAGCTCTCCCCCCTGGCCAAGCGGCACGATCTGCCGTACCACATCATCGGTTCCGACCTCGCGGGCGTCGTGCTGCGCACCGGCCCCGGTGTGAACGCCTGGCAGCCGGGCGCCGAGGTCGTCGCGCACTGTCTGTCGGTGGAGCTGGAGAGCTCCGACGGCCACAACGACACCATGCTCGACCCCGAGCAGCGCATCTGGGGCTTCGAGACCAACTTCGGCGGACTCGCCGAGATCGCCCTGGTCAAGTCCAACCAGCTCATGCCCAAGCCCAACCATCTGAGCTGGGAGGAGGCCGCCGCCCCGGGCCTGGTCAACTCCACCGCCTACCGGCAGCTCGTCTCCCGTAACGGCGCCGGGATGAAGCAGGGCGACAACGTCCTGATCTGGGGCGCGAGCGGCGGGCTCGGCTCCTACGCCACCCAGTTCGCGCTGGCCGGCGGCGCCAATCCGATCTGCGTGGTCTCCTCGTCGCAGAAGGCCGAGATCTGCCGGCGGATGGGCGCCGAGGCGATCATCGACCGCACCGCCGAGGACTACAAGTTCTGGAAGGACGAGGGCACCCAGGACCAGCGCGAGTGGAAGCGGTTCGGCAAGAAGATCCGCGAACTGACCGGCGGCGAGGACGTGGACATCGTCTTCGAGCACCCGGGCCGGGAGACCTTCGGCGCCTCGGTCTATGTCACCCGTAAGGGCGGCACGATCGTCACCTGCGCATCGACCTCCGGCTACACCCACGAGTACGACAACCGCTACCTGTGGATGCAGCTCAAGCGGATCATCGGCTCGCACTTCGCCAACTACCGCGAGGCGTGGGAGGCCAACCGCCTGATCGCCAAGGGCAAGATCCACCCGACGCTGTCCAAGACCTACCGGCTGGAGGACACCGGACAGGCCGCGTACGACGTCCACCGCAACCTCCACCAGGGCAAGGTCGGCGTGCTGTGCCTGGCCCCCGAGGAGGGCATGGGCGTGCGCGACCAGGCGATGCGCGACCGGCACATCGACGCCATCAATCTGTTCCGTGACGACTCGTCGGAGCGGACCGACAAGCACAGCCGTGACGACTCGTCGGAGCGGACCGACAAGCACAGCCGTGACGACTCGTCGGAGCGGACCGACAAGCACAGCCGGGACGTGCGATGAGTGGCACACCCCGCGCCAAGGACCGGCCCTGGCTGATGCGCACCTACGCCGGGCACTCCACCGCCGAGGCGTCCAACGAGCTGTACCGGCGCAACCTGGCCAAGGGCCAGACCGGGCTCTCGGTCGCCTTCGACCTGCCCACCCAGACCGGCTACGACCCCGACCACATCCTCGCCCGTGGCGAGGTGGGCCGGGTCGGGGTGCCGGTCTCCCATCTGGGCGATATGCGGCGGCTGTTCCAGGAGATCCCCCTGGAGCGGATGAACACCTCCATGACCATCAACGCGACCGCGATGTGGCTGCTGGCGCTGTATCAGGTCGTCGCGGAGGAGCAGGGCCTTGACCAAAGCGCCCTCGGCAAGCTCCAGGGGACGACGCAGAACGACATCGTCAAGGAATACCTCTCGCGCGGGACGCATGTCTTCCCGCCGGTACCGAGCCTGCGGCTGACCACCGACATGATCGCGTACACGGTCAACCACATCCCCAAGTGGAACCCGATCAACATCTGTAGCTACCACCTCCAGGAGGCCGGGGCCACTCCGGTGCAGGAGATCGCCTTCGCGATGTCCACCGCGGTCGCCGTGCTGGACGCGGTGTTCGCCTCCGGCCAGATTCCCGAGGACCGTAAGGGCGACGTGGTGGCCCGGATCTCCTTCTTCGTGAACGCGGGCGTCCGCTTCGTCGAGGAGATGTGCAAGATGCGCGCCTTCGGCCGCATCTGGGACCGGATCACCCGTGAGCGGTACGGCATCGAGAACCCCAAACACCGCCGGTTCCGCTACGGCGTCCAGGTGAACTCGCTCGGCCTGACCGAGGCCCAGCCGGAGAACAACATCCAGCGCATCGTCCTGGAGATGCTGGCCGTCACCCTCTCCAAGGACGCCCGCGCCCGCGCCGTACAGCTCCCGGCCTGGAACGAGGCGCTGGGCCTGCCCCGCCCCTGGGACCAGCAGTGGTCGCTGCGCATCCAGCAGGTGCTCGCCCTGGAGAGCGATCTGCTGGAGTACGACGACATCTTCGAGGGCTCCCATGTGATCGAGGCCAAGGTCGCCACGCTGGTGGAGGAGGCCGAGGCCGAGATGGAGCGGATCGAGAACATGGGCGGGGCGATGGCCGCCGTCGAGACCGGCTATCTCAAGGCGCGGCTCGTGGCCTCGCACGCCGAGCGCCGGGCGCGGATCGAGGCGGGCGAGGAGAAGATCGTCGGCGTCAACTGCTACGAGTCCACCGAGCCCAATCCGCTCACCGCCGATCTCGACACCGCGATCATGACAGTGGACCCGGAGAACGAGGCGCGGGTGATATCCGCCCTGCACACCTGGCGCGAGCAGCGCGACGAGGGCCCCGCCCAGGAGGCCCTCGGTGCCCTCCGCAAGGCCGCCGCGGGGACCGAGAACCTGATGCCGGCGACCCTGGCCTGCGCCCGCGCGGGCGTGACCACCGGGGAGTGGTCCTGGGCGCTGCGCGATGTCTTCGGCGAGTACCGCGCCCCCACCGGGGTCGGCGGCGCGCCCCTGGCCGTCGCCCCGGAGGCGGGCTCCCCGCTGTCCACCGTCCGCGAGAAGGTCGAGAAGACGGCGGCCGAGCTCGGCGGCGGCAGGCTGCGGCTGCTGGTCGGCAAGCCCGGTCTGGACGGGCACAGCAACGGCGCCGAGCAGATCGCCGTACGGGCCAGGGACGCCGGTTTCGAGGTGGTCTACCAGGGGATCCGGCTCACCCCCGAGCAGATCGTCTCGGCGGCCGTGGCCGAGGATGTGCACTGCGTCGGGCTGTCCATCCTGTCCGGTTCGCATGCCGAGCTGGTGCCGGACGTCCTGGACCGGCTGCGCGACGCGGGCGCCCAGGAGATCCCCGTCATCGTCGGCGGGATCATCCCGGCCGGGGACGCGGCCACGCTGCGCGCCGCGGGTGTCGCCGCCGTTTTCACTCCCAAGGACTTCGGCATCACGGAGATCATCGGCCGTATCGTCGATGAGATCCGCGCCGCGAACACGCTTCCCCCTCTGGAGGTTCTCGTATGACCGCCCCCGACCGCGCAGAAGCCGCCGCCCGTCTGCGCCCTCGCCGTTCCTGCCTGGCCGTTCCCGGCTCCAATCCGCGCTTCCTGGAGAAGGCCCAGGGGCTCGCGGCCGACCAGGTCTTCCTGGACCTGGAGGACGCCTGTGCGCCGCTGGCCAAGGAGGACGCCCGGCACACCATCGTCAAGGCGCTGAACGAGGGCGACTGGACCGGTAAGACCCGGGTGGTGCGGGTCAACGACTGGACCACCCACTGGACGTACCGGGACGTCATCACGGTCGTCGAGGGCGCGGGCCCCAACCTGGACTGCATCATGCTGCCCAAGGTGCAGGACGCCCAGCAGGTGATCGCGCTGGACCTGCTGCTCACCCAGATCGAGAAGACGATGGGCTTCGAGGTCGGGCGGATCGGCATCGAGGCGCAGATCGAGAACGCCAAGGGCCTGGTCAACGTGGACGAGATCGCGGGCGCCTCGTCGCGTCTGGAGACCATCGTCTTCGGCCCGGCCGACTTCATGGCCTCCATCAATATGAAGTCGCTGGTCGTGGGCGAGCAGCCGCCCGGCTATCCGGCGGACGCCTATCACTACATCCTGATGCGGATCCTGATGGCGGCCCGCATGCACGACCTCCAGGCGATCGACGGCCCCTACCTCCAGATCCGGAACGTGGACGGCTTCCGCGAGGTGGCCGGGCGCGCGGCCGCCCTCGGCTACGACGGCAAATGGGTGCTGCACCCCGGCCAGGTGGAGGCGGCCAACGAGGTCTTCTCGCCGTCCCAGGAGGACTACGACCACGCCGAGCTGATCCTGGACGCCTATGACTACTGCACCTCGGCGGAAGGCGGCATGAAGGGCTCGGCGATGCTCGGCGACGAGATGATCGACGAGGCCAGCCGCAAGATGGCCCTGGTCGTCGCGGGCAAGGGCCGCGCGGCCGGGATGACCCGTACGTCCACCTTCCAGCCCCCGGAGGCATGAGCCATGCAGTTCGGCCGTACCTATGAGGAGTTCACGGTGGGCGACGTCTACCGGCACTGGCCGGGGAAGACGGTCACCGAGTACGACGACCACCTTTTCTGTCTGCTCACCATGAACCACCACCCGCTGCACATGGACAGCAACTACGCCGAGAAGACGACCGATTTCGGCAGGAACGTGGTGGTCGGGAACTACATCTACTCACTGCTCCTGGGGATGTCCGTCCCCGATGTCTCCGGAAAGGCCATCGCCAATCTGGAGGTCGAGTCGCTACGGCATGTCGCGCCCACCTTCCACGGCGACACGATCTACGGCGAGACGACGGTCCTCGACAAGACGCCGTCGAAGTCCAAGACGGACCGGGGCATCGTGCAGGTGGAGACCAAGGGCTACAAGCAGGACGGCACGCTGGTCTGCGTCTTCCGGCGCAAGGTGATGGTGCCGACCGCCACGTACATCAAGGAGCGGGGCGGCGAGCAGCCGGGCCGCCCGGAGCTGGGAGAGCAGTGACATGAGCCGCCTGGCGCAGACCGAGGGCCTGACCGACATCCAGCGGGAGATCCTCTCCACGGTCAGGGATTTTGTCGACAAGGAGATTCTGCCGGTCGCGACGGAACTGGAACATCGCGATGAATATCCGACCGCGATCGTCGAAGGGCTGAAGGAACTCGGCGTCTTCGGGCTGATGATCCCGGAGGAATACGGCGGTCTGGGTGAGTCGCTGCTCACCTACGCACTGTGTGTGGAGGAGATCGCACGCGGCTGGATGAGCGTCTCGGGCATCATCAACACCCACTTCATCGTGGCGTACATGCTCAAGCAGCACGGCACCGAGGAACAGAAGGAGTATTTCCTTCCCAAGATGGCGCTGGGCGAGATCCGGGGCGCCTTCTCGATGTCGGAGCCGGGGCTGGGCTCGGATGTGTCGGCGATCACCAGCAAGGCGGTGCCGGACGGCGACGAGTACGTCCTGAACGGCCAGAAGATGTGGCTGACCAACGGCGGCACCTCCACCCTGGTGGCGGTTCTGTGCCGGACCGGTGACGCCCAGGAGGGGGTCGCGCCGCACAAGGCGATGACCACGTTCCTGATCGAGAAGGAGCCGGGCTTCGGCGAGGTCAGGCCCGGTCTGACCATCCCCGGCAAGATCGACAAGATGGGCTACAAGGGCGTCGACACCACCGAGCTCATCATGGACGGACTGCGCATCCCGGCCGATCGGGTGCTCGGCGGGATGCCGAACCGAGGTTTTTACCAAATGATGGACGGAGTCGAGGTCGGCCGGGTGAATGTCGCCGCCCGCGGCTGCGGTGTGGCGCGGCGCGCATTCGAGCTGGGCGTCACATACGCACAGCAGCGGCATACCTTCGGTAAGCCGATCGCGCAGCACCAGGCCATCCAGTTCAAACTGGCCGAAATGGGAACAAAGGTCGAGGCGGCCCATGCGATGATGGTCAATGCGGCCCGGAAGAAGGATTCGGGCGCGCGCAACGACCTCGAGGCGGGAATGGCCAAGTACCTCGCGTCGGAGTACTGCAAAGAGGTCGTGGAGGACGCCTTCCGCATCCATGGCGGGTACGGCTTCTCCAAGGAATACGAGATCGAGCGCCTCTACCGAGAGGCACCGATGCTCCTCATCGGCGAAGGTACCGCCGAGATTCAGAAAATGATTATTGGACGGAGGCTCCTGGAGGAATACCGAACCCAAGACTGAACGTCCCTTTTGGGGTGGTATCCGAGAGAAGAAGGTCACACCGCGCCGAGGGTCTTCGGTCACTGACCAGCCACCGACAGGCCCCGGCGCTTGCCCAGTTACCGCTCGCAACCGATACCATCCGGGAAAGCCGCCGTCCCCAGTCTTGCGTCGCGGCATCCTCCGCTACGAAGGTCATCCATGCCCCACAGCCAATCCTCTGCACAACGCGACAGCCCGGTCGGTGTACGCCTCGCGCGCGGAGCATCGCCGTGGCTCCTCCCGACCGTCGCCACCGCGGCGGTCAGTCTCGCTCGGGCTCGCCGCTCCGGACGCTGGGCGGCGGTCGCCGTGCCCGCCACCGCGCTCGCGGCGGGCATGCTGTGGTTCTTCCGCGACCCCGAGAGAGAGATCACGCAGGGCCGGGTGATCTCCCCGGCCGACGGTGTGGTGCAGAGCATCATGCCGTGGAAGGACGGGCGCACCCGCGTCGCCATCTTCATGAGCCCGCTCAATGTCCACGTCAACCGCGCCCCGCTGGCCGGCACGGTGACCTCCGTGGAACACATCCCCGGCGGCTTCGTTCCCGCGTTCAACAAGGAGAGCGAGAACAACGAGCGGGTCGTCTGGCACTTCGACACCGAGCTCGGCGACATCGAGATGGTCCAGATCGCCGGTGCGGTCGCCCGGCGTATCGTTCCCTATGTGCCACAGGGCACGAAGGTCGAACAGGGTGAGCGGATCGGTCTCATCCGCTTCGGCTCGCGGGTCGACATCTACCTTCCCGAGGGTGTCGATGTCGCGGTCGAGGTCGGCCAGGCCACCACCGCGGGGGTGACACGCCTTGACCGTGATTGATCCCGACACACAGGCCGCCTGGGTCCCCGAGGCCGAGGTGGACGCCGTCGACGAGACGGACGACATGCCGCTGTCGACGCGACTGTCGATAGCCGACACGCTGACCCTGGGCAACGCCACCTGTGGCTTCCTGGCGGTCTACTTCACCACCACCGGCGTCCTCATCCCGCATCTGACGGGCAGCGAGGACGGCGGGATGACCCGGCACAGCGCGGCGTCCGCCGTGATGCTGATGCTGCTCGCCTCCGTCTTCGACCTCTTCGACGGACTGGTCGCGCGGAAGCTGCGCAGCTCGGCGATGGGCGCGGAGCTGGACAACCTCTCCGACCTGATCAGCTTCGGCCTCGCCCCCGCGTACTTCGTCCTCGTCTGGGGCATGGTCTCCGACGACGCGTATCAGCGGGTCTCGGTGGTGGGCGCGATCGTGGTGCTGCTGGCGGTGGTGCTGCGGCTTGCCAGATTCTCCTGTGTCACGCTGCGTGACGGCGTCTTCCAGGGCATGCCGAGCCCCTTCGGCGCCCTGACGGTGGTCTCGGTGGTCCTGCTGGGCCTGCCGTTCGTGCCGACGCTGCTCGCGATCATCGGCGTCGCGTGGCTGATGGTGAGCCGGGTGGAGTACCCCAAGCCGCGCGGCCGGCTCGCGGTGGCCATGCTCGGCTGGATCGTCACCAGCATGGCGCTCCTGGCGGCCTGGGCCTTCGAGGCCCCCGGCGGCGAGCTGCTGCTCCAGTCGGCCTGCGCCCTACAGGTCGTCATGGGCGCGGTGATCCCCCTCTTCGCCACGGCCCGCCGGGTGAACGCGTTCCGCGACAACCGCCGCGAGGCGAGGGCCGCGCAACTGCCGTAGCGGCCTTCGGCCGCACCTGCCGATGGGGTGGGCCCGAGCGCGATGCTCGGGCCCACCCCATCCGGCGTTCCCCGGCCCGCCCGCGCAGCGTCTTGACCTCGGTTACCACCCGGCCCAGCCCTCGGGCGTCACCGGCTTGCGCGCCGGCCGGGCGCCAGTCGTCCAGGTCGACCGCCACAAGGCAGCGAGCCCACCAGCCGACGCGTGGGGGTGAGTTTCCCGCGCGGGCCCACGACGTCCGGGGGACGACTGGCGTTACGGCCCGACGTCGAGGATGCGCACAGTCCGCCCTTTCCACTCGTCCGCCGCGGCCGTCGCGACCCTCGCCCCATCGGGGCGCTCCGGGGTCGGCTGAGCAACGTAGGACGTATGGGCAATCGCCCACCCGGCAGGGTCGCGCGCCACCGCGAGGGCAGCGGGCAGGTCCAGATCCAGGATCCTGAGGCTGGGCAGAGCCGCGAGGTGCTCGGCCGTCCCAGGTCGGGCGCGGTCGGCCTCGACAAGGGCACAGGCGGGTGCGTAGAGGAACCAGCCCGGCTCCGCGTGAGCTCGGTGGACCAAGCGGGAGAGCAGGACATTGCCCCGCCCGGCGGCCACCATGGCCGTGTCGTCCAAGACGATGTGCAGAACGTCGGTCACCGGGGAGCCGCCTCACCCAGACGCCGGTCCAGGTCGGCGTCGAGGTCTGCGATATCCGCTTCGCTCGGGTCGTATCCGTTCCACTCACGCAGCACGGCGCGCGCCTTCTCGGCTCGCTCGGCGCGCTCGGCGGGGGTCAGCGCGGTCTCGGCGATACGAGCCAGGTAGGCCCGCAGAGAGAGCCCCTCGGCTGCCGCTATCTCCGCGAGCCGGTCTCGCGCCTCTGCGGGGATGCGGATGTTGGCGTCGGTCATGACAAGGCTCCTTCTGCTCACGACGGAAGCATACGGGTACGTACCCGTACCCAGCTTCCTCGAACCGATAAGCCTCAGGTCAGGAAGTCAGCCGCCAGGCATTCCGCGGTGCGTTCCAGGAGGGGGCCGGCCTCGGCGATGCAGCGGGCCGGGTCCGGCTCCAGGTCGGTGAGGGGGTAGGCGCGGCGGATGCCCGCGTTGCCCAGGGCCACCGGGGCGAGGGCCAGCCGGCCGCAGACCGCGACCACCTCGATGCCCCGTGCCCGGGCCGCCGCCGCGACGCCCGCCGGGGCCTTGCCGTGCAGGGTCTGCTCGTCCAGCGAGCCCTCCCCCGTGATCACCAGGTCCGCGCCCTCCAGCGCGGCGGGGAAGCCGAGGACGTCGAGCATCACCTCGATGCCGGGGCGGAAGGCCGCGCCCAGGCCGACGAGGGCGCCGAAGCCGATGCCGCCCGCCGCGCCCGCGCCGGGCGCGAGGGCGTACTCGGCGGCCGCGGAGCCGACCGCGCGCTCCAGGACGCGTACGTAGTGGGCGAGGGCGGCGTCCAGGGCCGCCACATCGTCCTCGCCCGCGCCCTTCTGCGGACCGTAGACCGCCGCCGCGCCCTTCGGGCCGGTCAGGGGGTTGTCGACATCGCTGGCCAGGACGGTCTCGGTGTCCGCCAGGCGCGGGTCGAGGCCGGACAGATCTGCCGTGGCGAGGTCGCGCAGCGGGCCCCCGCCCGGCGCCACGGGCGTACCGTCCTCGCGCAGGAAGCGCGCGCCGAGCGCGCTGAGCATCCCCGCGCCGCCGTCCGTCGTGGCACTGCCGCCGACGCCGAAGACGATCGTGCGGGCACCCGCGTCGAGCGCCGCGCGCAGCAGCTCACCGCTGCCGTATGTGGTCGCGGTGAGCGGCGCGAACACCCCGGTCGGCAGATGGCGCAGCCCGGACGCCTCCGCCATCTCCACCACGGCCGTGGTCCCGCGCAGCGCGTACGCCGCCGTCACCGGCGCGCCCAGCGGCCCGGTGACCCGCGCCTCGCGCCGTTCGAACCCGGCCGCGACCGCCGCGTCCACCGTGCCGTCCCCGCCATCGGCGACGGGCAGCGCCGCGATCCGCAGTCCCTCGCCGCCTTGGGGCGCGCCGCGGCGCAGTCCCGCCGTGACGCGCTCGGCGACCTCCACCGCCGTGAGCGAGCCCTTGAACTTGTCCGCGGCGATCAGCACGCGCTTCGGGGGCGTCGCCTGCCCCTCCGCCCATGTCCTGGTCCCGGCTGTGGCTTCCTCCGCGTCTTCCGAAGCCTCCGTCGAAGCCGTCGAAGCGTCCGTCACCTTCGTAACCCCTCGCATTTGCACAGGCAGTCGCGCCGCTGTGACCCTATCCGGCGCGGAGCCGCTGGTACACCCACCTCAGACGGGTTGCCAACTGCTGATTCGGGTGTTGGTCGTGGTTGGCCGGGGTGTCGCTCGATGGGGTGAACGGGACCGCTTGTGGGGGTGTTGGGGGTATGGGGAATGCATGATCGGTGGCGGCGAGTTCGTTCGATGCGGTCGAGGGGGTGGCTGGTGGCGCGCAAGCGGGGGAGGGAGCGTGAGCTGCGGGTGATCGCTGCCCCGTTCACGGTGGCCGCTCCGTGCGGGGCGCGGATCCGGGACCGGCTGAAGGATCTGACGGCGGCGGATGTGAAGGTCCTGACGCTGGTCGGCAAGAATCTGGGCCACCACCAGCGGGCCGATCTCGCCACACGCGTCCGGACGGGGAATGTTCCGGCGCGGCAGACCGGGCGGGCGGAGCGGAAGAAGCATCTGACGGCGGTGTCCTCGTCACGGTGGGCGGGCGCGATGACCCGGGTGTCGGAAGACCAGTACCAGCTTTCGATGCGCTGCCTGATCGATGAACGGGCCGGTCTGCGCTGCCGCATCCAGAAGATCGAGCAGCGGCTGGCGGTGGCGTGCGGGCACAGGCAGGGCCGGGTGCGCGGGTATGCCGACCGGGCTGAGCGCTGGCAGAAACAGCGGCACCTGAGCAAGCTCCAAGTCCGGCTGGCGGTGGTGGAGCAGCAGATCGACCAGGGGCGACCGTCCGTCACGGTGGGCGGGCGCCGGCCGGCCAGGACCCGTCACCGCCTCGCGGAGACCGGCCTGACCGAGGCCGACTGGCGGAAGCGGTGGGATGCTGCCCGCCTGTTCCTGACCGCCGACGGCGAGTCCGGGGCCCCGCACGGCAACTACACCATCACCGTCGACCCCGCAGACGGCTCGCTCACCCTGGTGCTGCCAGAACCCTTGCGGTATCTGTCCAACGCCCCGCGCGGCCGCTACCGGCTCTCCTGCGCGGTCACCTTCCACCACCGCCGCCCGGAGTGGCTGGACCGGGTCAGCGCCCACCGGGCCGTGCGCTACGACATCGTCTATGACCCCGCCCGCGACCGCTGGTACCTGGACGCCTCCTGGTCCACCAGCACCACCGCGCCTCCGAGCCCGGAAGAGATCCGGGCGTCCGGCGCGAGGCTGCTCGCCGTCGACCTCAACGCCGACCACCTCGCTGCCATCGTCCTCGACCCACACGGCAACCCCATTGGCGAACCCCACACGATCCCGCTGGAGCTGACCGGCCCCACCACCACACGGGACGGACGCCTGCGAGCGGCCATCACCCGCCTCATCGCCCGCGCCCGCGAGCACGACTGCGCCGCCATCGTGATCGAGAACCTGGGCTTCTCCGACGCCCGCACCACCGGCCGGGAGACCATGGGACGCGGCCGCCGGGGCAAGACCTTCCGCCGCACCGTGGCCCAGATCCCCACCGCACGCTTCCGCGAACGACTGCGCTCCATGGCCTGTCACCAGGGCCTGGCCGTCATCGCCGTCGACCCCGCATACACCTCGATCTGGGGCGAGAGGTACTGGAAGAACCCACTCCAGCAGCAAACCAACACCACCGTCACCCGGCACCACAGTGCCGCTGTGGCGATCGGACGGCGTGGCCTGGGACACAGGATCCGGCGTCGGCCAGGTGTGACCGCACCCGACCAGAGGATCGGGCGGCGGAGAGCTACCGGCCAGACCGCATCCCTGCCCAGGCCACGCGGGACCACGAGCCCACCCAGGACAGCGGGCACGCCCCACCAGGGCGGCAAGACCCAACCGCGCCGAAGTGACCAACTCGTGCCGCTCCCCGACCTCGAAGACCGTTCGCGAGGTCACCATGCCCAAAACAGCCTGGTCCGTGGCGAGTTGACCGACACTGACCAACTCCCATAGGAACGGTACACCTGACCCATGGCCCTCAGCGGGAGCGCACTCGCGGACCGGATCCATGGCGGCTGGCTCGGCCGGATCGCCGGGAACATGCTGGGCAAGCCCGTCGAAGACGGCACACACTGGACCCGCGACCGCATCGACCGGTATCTGCGCCGCGCCGACGCCCTGCCGCTGACCGACTACCTCCCCGCGCTGGAGCCGCCGCCCGACCCGGTGGAGTTCGCGCTGCGCCCCGAATGGCAGAGCTGCGTCCGCGGCCGGATCCACGGCAGTTGCCGCGACGACGACGTGGACTACTCCGTCCTCGGCCTGCACCTGCTGGAGACCCACGGCCCCGGCTTCACCACCGAGCAGGTCGGCGAGGTGTGGCTGCTGCGGCTGCCGTATCTTCAGACCTTCACCGCCGAGCGGGCCGCCTACCGCAACCTCACGGCCGGGGTGAAGCCGCCGCTCAGCGCGACCCTCGACAACCCCTACCAGGAGTGGATCGGCGCCCTGATCCGCGCCGACGTCCACGGCTGGGTCAACCCCGGCGATCCGCACCGGGCCGCGGCGATGGCCCGCCGGGACGCCGTCCTGTCCCACACCGGCAACGGGGTGTACGGGGCGATGTGGGCGGCCGCGCTGATCGCCGCCGCGTTCACGGCGGACGGTCCGCGGGCCGCCGTCGCGAGCGCCCTGGACCGGATCCCGCCGCGCTGCCGACTGGCCCGTACGGTGCGCAGGGCCACGTCCCTGCACGACGCGGGCGTGGGGTGGGCGGACGCGCTCGCCCAGTTGGAGCGGGAGACCGCCGGGCTGCCCTGGATCCATGTGGTCCCCAACGCCGCCGTCCTCACGGCCGGACTGCTCTACGGCGCGGGCGACTTCACGACGACGATCGCCCTGACGGTGCGTGGCGGCCTGGACACCGACTCCAACGGCGCCACGGCCGGGTCGGTCGCGGGGGTGCTGTGCGGCGCGGCGGCCATCCCGCCGCAGTGGACCGAGCCGCTGGAGGACCGGGTGCGCAGCGCCGTCTTCGGCTTCGACCGCGCCCGTATCAGCGATCTGGCGGCCCGTACGCACCGGCTGGCGGTCGCGGGTTAGGGGGTTTCGGCCCGATGGCGGTGCGGGACGGCCGGATCGGCGATCCGGTCCAGCCACTCCCGCAGGAGGCCGCGTTCGGACGCGGTCAGGGCGTCGGTCCTGGGCAGTGCGGCGCGGAGGGTGACGGCGGCCGCGACGGGGCCGGGTTCGGCGGAGGCGGGGGCCGGGGCGGAGGCGTCCGTGGTGATCGCCGCGATGGCCACCTCACGGGCGGTGCGGGACAGCTCCGGATCGCGGCGGTCCTCGGGCGTGGCGATGAGCGTGAGCGTCGTACCGCAGCCCGCCGCGTGGACGAGGGCCGCGGCGCGCTCCTCGGGGATGGCGAGCCGCCCCGCCTCGGCGACGCGCCCGATGAGCCGGGCGAGCATCTCGAAGGCGGCGACGGAGGCCGGTGAGGAGGCCCCGGGGCGGTGCCCGCCGTACATCAGCGAGTACAGCGCCGGGTTGGCCAGGCCGAGGCCGATGTGCAGATCCCAGCCGGCGCGCAGGTCCGCGACCGGGTCATCGGTGGGTTCCTCGGCGGTCTTGCTGCTCAGGTACTCCGTGAAGCCGTGGGCGACGACCGCGTCGAGCAGGCCCTGCTTGTCGCCGAAGAGCCGGTAGATGGTCGGCGGCTGCACCCCGGCGGCGGAGCTCACCGCCCGGGTGGAGACGGCGTCGGGCCCGCCTTCGGACAGCAGCCGGGCGGCGGCCGTGACGATGCGGTCGCGATTCCCATCGCGGTTCACATCGCGGTCCCGGTTCGCATCGCGGTTCCCGTCACGGTCCCGGTTCGCGTCGTGGTTCGCATCGCGGTTCGCGTCCGGCGCGATGACGTCCTCGCTCTCCATGCTTCCGACGATAACAGAATCGCGTTAGCGGTCATTCGTTTCCGGTGATACGTTGACGGCGATATCACTGGAAACAGCGTTGGGAGATCGCCATGATCATCGTCACCGGAGCCAATGGCCAGCTCGGCCGGATGGTCGCCGAGCGGCTGCTGAAGCGCGTCCCCGCCGGGGAGATCGGCGTCAGCGTGCGCGACGTGGAGGCGGCGCGGGACCTCGGCGCGCGGGGCGTGCGGGTCCGCCGGGGCGACTTCGACGACCCGGAAACCCTCCCCCATGCCTTCGAGGGCGCCTCGCAGGTCCTGATCGTCTCGACGGGCACCACGGGCGAGACCGCCGTCCAAGGCCACCGCACGGCCATCGACGCCGCGGCGGCGGCCGGTGCCAAGCGGATCCTCTACACGAGCCACATGGGCGCGAATCCGTCCTCCCCCTTCCACCCGATGCCCGACCACGCCGCCACCGAGGAGGCGCTGCGGCGGTCCGGTGTCCCCTTCACCTCGCTGCGCAACGGCTTCTACGCCTCATCGGCCCTGGAACTGGTCAGGGCCGCGCTCGAAACGGGCGTCCTGGCCGTGCCCGAGGACGGGCCGGTCGCCTGGACCGCCCATGCCGACCTCGCCGACGCGGCGGTCCTCGCCCTCACCGACGAGGTCCTGGACGGCCTGAGCCCCGCGCTCACCGGTCCCGCGGTCATCGACATGGCCGGTATCGCGGAGATCCTCACGCGGGTGACGGGCCGCCCGATCCGCCGCGTGGTCGTCTCCGACGACGACTACCGCGCGCAGTTGGTCGCCCATGGCGCTCCCGAGTCGGCGGCCGACCTCCTCGTCGGTCTCTTCGCCGCCGCCCGCGACGGCGACTTTGCGCCGGTCGACCCCACGCTTGCCGATGTTCTCGGTCGACCCGTTGTGCGCTTGGAGGACTTCCTTAAGTCGGCCGTCACGCCGTCCCGGTGACGTACCGAACCTGGCCGGGCCCGCTCGCCCCCACTCTCCCCGTCCGCCGCGTCCGTCCCCGGTGCCGGGCGGACCTCACCCGCCCGGGGAAAGGCGCTCGCCGTCGGCCGTACGGCGTGCGTACGCTCGCCGCATGAGCAGCGAGACAACGCACCGGCCGCTGGTGGCGATCCTGAGCGGGGCGGGCATCTCCACCGACTCCGGGATCCCCGACTACCGCGGTCCGCAGGGGCTTTGGCGGCGTGACCCCGAGGCCGAGAAGCTCGTGACCTACGAGTACTACATGACCGACCCGGAGATCCGGCGCCGCTCCTGGCGGATGCGGCGCGACAGCGAGACGCTGCGCGCCCGGCCCAACGGGGCGCATGAGGCCGTCGCCCGGCTGGAGCGCTCGGGGGTGCCGGTGCGGGTGATCACCCAGAACGTGGACGGGCTGCACCAGATCGCCGGGATGCCCACGCGCAAGGTGCTCGAACTGCATGGCACCGCGCGGGCCGTGCTGTGCACCCACTGCGAGGCGCGGTCCGGGATGGCGGAGGCGCTGGAGCGGGTCGCGGCGGGCGAGCCGGATCCGGCGTGCCGGGAGTGCGGCGGGATCCTGAAGTCGGCCACGGTGATGTTCGGGGAGAGCCTCGATCCGGAGGTGCTGACCGAGGCGGTCGCGGTGGCGCAGGCGTGCGAGATCTTCATCGCGGTCGGCACCAGCCTCCAGGTCCAGCCCGCGGCCTCGCTCGCCGGGCTGGCCGCCGAGCACGGCGCCCGGCTGATCATCGTCAACGCCGAGCCGACGCCGTACGACGAGCTCGCGGACGAGGTTGTCCGCGAGCCCATCAGTACGGCGCTGCCCGACCTGCTGGACCGCATCGCCGCGGGCTGATCACCGACTTCGGCTTCGGCCGATCGCCGACTTCGGCTTCGGCTGATCGCTGACTTCGGCTTCAGAAGAGGCCGGGCAGTTGCTGCCGCGCCTCGAACTCCAGCAGCCGCCGCTTGCGGTCCAGGCCGCCGCCGTAGCCGGTGAGGCTGCCGCTGGAGCCGACGACACGGTGGCAGGGGACGATGATGCCGACCGGGTTCTTGCCGTTGGCCAGGCCCACGGCGCGGGACGCGGTCGGCTGGCCGATGTGGTCGGCCAACTGCCCGTACGACCACGTCTCACCGTACGGGATGCGCCGCAGCTCGGCCCAGACGCGGCGCTGGAAGGGCGTGCCGTCCAGGTGCAGCGGCAGGTCGAACGCCGTCAACTCGCCCTCGAAATAGGCCGCGAGCTGGCGGACTGTCTCGGCGAAGGGGGTGTCGTCCGGGTCGCCGGGCGCGCCGAAGGTCTCCTCGGGTGGGCGGTGGCGCTGCTCGACCATGTAGAGGCCGGACAGGTGCTGGTCGGTGGCCACGAGGGTGAGGGGGCCGTAGGGGCTGTCGATGGTGGTGTGGGTGCGGTTCATGGTCTTCCTCGGCGGGTTCGGGGTGGGGTGATGCGGTGCGGGTTGGGCGGCTTGGCAGTGTGCGGACCGCCGTTTCGTTGCCGGGTGCGGGCCGGTGGCCGGTTTGTGTCCACCCGTCCCTCCCCCAGCTACCGCTGGGAGGTGCCCCCCCCCGCAGAACGATTGCCCGCAAACGTCACGCCGCGGGTAGGCGGTTGATGGCGTGGGCGGCGTCTGTTGCCCAGAGGTATTGGACGGCGTACGCGCGCCAGGGGCGCCAGCGCGCCGAGTGGCGGGTGAGGGCGCCGGGCGTGGCGGGCAGCCCCAGTTCGGCGGCGGCGCGCCGCACCCCGAGGTCGGTCGGGACGAAGGCGTCCGGGTCGCCGAGCGCGCGCATCGCGATCACCTCGACGGTCCAGGGGCCGAGCCCCGGCAGTGTGCCCAGGGCCGCGCGGGCGTCGTCCCAGTCGCTGCCGACGCCGAGTGCGACCCGGCCCTCGGCGAGCGCGCCGACCAGCCCGGTGAGGGTGGCGCGGCGGGTGCGGGGCATGGCCAGCGTCTCGGGGTCCAGCCCGGCGAGGGCCTGGACGGACGGGAAGAGGTGGGTCAGGCCGCCCGCCGGGTCCTCCACCGGTTCGCCGTGTGCCGTCACCAGGCGCCCGGCGTGGGTGCGGGCGGCGGCCGTGGACACCTGCTGGCCGAGCACGGCGCGGACCGCGAACTCCTCCGCGTCCACCGCGCGCGGTACCCGCCGCCCCGGGGCCTTGTCGACCAGCGGGGCGAGCTGGAGGTCCGTACGGAGCAGGTCGTCCACGGCGGCCGGGTCGGCGTCGAGGTCCAGCAGCCGTCGGCAGCGGCTGATCGCCCCGGCCAGGTCGCGGAGGTCGGAGAGGGAGAGCTGGCAGGCGATGTGATCCGGCCGTGGGCTCAGGGTGACCACCCCGGGTCCGTACGGCAGCCGCAGCGTCCGCCGGTAGGCGCCGTCGCGCCACTCCTCGACTCCGGGGACGGCGGTGGCGGCCAGGTGGCCGAAGAGGTTGTCCGGGCACAGCGGCGCCCGGAACGGCAGCCGCAGCGTGAGCGCCCCCGGCACGCTGGTCCGCGGCCCGCGGGTGGCCCGCTGCCGCAGCTCGGTCGGGGAGAGCGCGAAGACCTCCCGTACGGTCTCGTTGAACGCGCGGACGCTGGCGAACCCGGCCGCGAAGGCGATGTCCGCCATCGGCAGCGCGCTGGTCTCGATGAGCAGCCGCGCGGTCTGCGCCCGCTGTGCCCTGGCCAGGGCGAGCGGGCCCGCGCCCAGTTCGGCGAGCAACTGCCGCTCGATCTGCCGGGTGCTGTATCCGAGCCGGGCCGCCAGGCCCGGCACCCCGTCCCGGTCCACCACGCCGTCGGCGATCAGCCGCATGGCGCGGGCGACGAGGTCGGCGCGCTCGTTCCACTGCGGCGACCCGGGGCTGGCGTCCGGACGGCACCGCTTGCAGGCCCGGAAGCCGGACTGCTGGGCGGCCGCGGCGCTGGGGTAGAACCGCATGTTCTCGGCCTTGGGCCCGACGACCGGACAGCTCGGACGGCAGTAGATCCCAGTGGTCACGACGGCGACGAAGAACCACCCGTCGAAGCGGGCGTCCTTCGCCTGTGCGGCGCGGAGACAGCGGTCGGTGTCGGTGTGCATGGGTCCAGCATCCGTCAGCGGGGCGGGTCCGTTCTCGCGTGAATCCGACATTGACCCTCACGGGGCGACGCCCGCCCGCGGCGCCCCGCGCCATGTCCTCGTTCCGGCGGTGTTTGGTGCGAAGGGGCAGACCGGGGCCCTGATGATCGGCATGATGAGGAATGTGACGGAACACCGTGAGATACCCCTGGCGAACGGCACCACCGTACGGCTGGAACTGGCCCCCGTAGGGGACGCCTCGCTCGAGGACGCGTACGGCGGCGTCGGTGGCGTGACCCCGGTGGGGCGCGGTGCGCGGGCCGCCGCCACGCTCGCCAACGCCAGTCTGAGCGTCATCCTCCAAGGGCTGGGGCAGGTGCTGGAGGACGTGCACGACGCCGTCCGCTCGACCCCCCATCCGCCCCAGGAGTTCACCGTGCAGTTCGGGGTGCAGGTCGGCCAGGACCTCAAGCTCGGCATCGTGGGTGCCAATGGGAACGCCAACTTGACGCTCTCGGCCACCTGGAGGCCGTCGGAGCGGCCCGAGCCGACGGTGCCGCCCCAGACGCCGCAGACGTCCCAGATACCGCAGATACCGCAGACACCCCAGACACCCCAGACACCCCAGACACCGCGTACGCCAGAGCCGCCGCAGCCGTCCCGGCCCGGCCCCTCGGCCTGAGCCATGGGGTGGTTCCACGCACACGGGTCCCTGTCGCGGCCCGCCGTATCCATTCTCGCCAAGGCCGACGGAAGACCGGCGGGCGCGGGCGTCCTGCTGCCCCGCCGCCATCTGCTGACCTGCGCCCATGTGGTCAACAGCGCTCTCGGAAAGGACCGGCTGGCCCCGGATCACCCGGGCCCGATCGCCGTTCCCGTACGGCTCCATGGACCGGAGCACACCGTCGAGGCCGAGGCCGAGCTGGCGGTCTGGATACCGCCGCGGACCGACGACGGCGGCCTGGGCGCCTTCGAGTGGAACGGCGACCTCGCCGTACTGCGGCTGTCCGCCGCCCTGCCGCCCGCGATCGAGCCGCCGCGCTGGCACCCGATGGCCCAGCGGCAGCTCGTACGGGCCTGGCACGGCAGCGGTGAGCCGGGAGTCTTCGCCGATGCCGAAGTGAGCGAATGCGACGGGCGGTTCGGCTACTTCGACGGCGCCGAGCGCGCCCTGGACATCGAACCCGCCTACAGCGGCGGCCCGTTGTGGTCCGACGAGGAGGGCGCCGTCGTCGGGCTCGTGACGGCCAAGCTCCGCATCCAGGGGACGCTGCGCCGCGCCTGGGGCATCCCCTGGCAGCGCGTGGCACGGGAGCTGCACGACGCCGGGGCGGGCCATCTGCTGCCCCGTCAGCCCGAGGAGGACGTACGCGACCACCCGGGCTACCCGGAGCTGGTCTCCCTGCTGGACGGGCCGCTGCCGCTGTCCGAGGGCTGGATCCGCTCCTGCCGGACGGTCGCCCGGCAGTGCGGCCTCGGCCATCGCGCGGACGGCGTGCCCTCCGCCGACGAGTTCGCCCATCTGCTGCTCACCCGGGGGCGTGCCCTGCCCGCGCTGGTGGAGGCGGTACGCGGCACGGCGGGCACGGCGGCCGACGACCTCCTCGCGATCGGACGCCGTTGTGGTCTGCCGGGGCTGCTCTCGCCGGGTGAGCACGAACGGCTGCTGGTGCTGCTGCGCACCCTGCCCATGGCCGCCGCGGCCGGTGTCCCCGGGGCCGTACGGGCGGCGCTGCCGCTGGCGGCCCTGCCCACGGCGCTGCTCACCGGCGGTGAGAGTGCCGACAGCGGCGGCCACTGCGGTACGGGCAGGAACGGCGCTGCGCCGGCCGGCCGGTTCGAGGCTCTGATCGCCCATCTGGAGGGGCTGCACGGCGACAGCTCGCCGACCGACGACGGGGTCATGGCCGTGCCGGGACTGCTGCGCGCCGTGGAGTTCGTGGCCGCCGGGTGCTGCCCGGCGGACCAGCGCACCCCGCTGCGGCGGTGGAACGCGGCGGTCGCCCGCCGCCTCGGCGTCCATGACGCCGCCATGACCGAACGCCGCCTCGAGGCCGAGCAGTGGGCGCGGAGCGCCTCCCGGGGCTCCGCGCCCCGCGTCGTGGCGAAGCTGGACCCCTACGGGGCACCATCGAGCGGCACGTCGGGCGGCACATCGAGCGGCACATCTGCGACGGCCCGGGAGGAGCCGGAGCGGTACCGGCTGCGGCTGTGGTGCGACGACGGGGACGGGCTGCGCCAGGTGTCGGACGACAGTGAACGGCCGCGCGGCGCCGAGGAGGTGGCCCAGGAGATCTTCGCCGCCGTGGGCTCGCTGCGCCGCCCCGACCCCTCGGGGCCACGGCCCGTCATCGAACTGATCGTGGACCGGGACGCCCTGGAGGTGCCCGTGGACCGCTGGAAGGCCGCGGGGCCGGGCGCGGTGCTCCCCATGCGGCTCGGCACTCCGTACCCCCTGGTCGTCAACTGCCCCGAGCTGCGGGAGCTGAACGGCGGCACCATGCTCGACCAGTGGCGGGAGCGCTGGGTCCGGCTGGACGCCGAGGAGCCCGTGCACATCGACGACGCCACGGCCCCGGACCCGGAGGCGGTGTGCGGGCTGGTCATGGAGCGGCTCACCGCCCGGGTCACCATCGATGTGGCGGCCCACCGGCGCACCGGCGTGGTGCAGATGTGTCTCGCCGCGGGCATTCCGGTGGTGCTGTGGGACCGGAGCGGGGAGGCGGGATCCCCGGCCGTGCGCCACGCGGCGGGGGTGAGCACCCGTGAACTGCCCGAAGCGGTACGGACCTACCGCACCAAAACCATGCAGAGGCCCGAGGAGTACAGCGGGCGTCCGGTGCTCGCCTGGGCCGACGCCGGACGGGCGCTGCCACGGCTGGACCTCGCGGACCCTACGGAGTGATGACGGGACGTGATGACGGGACGTGATGGCCGGACGTGATGGCTGGACGTGATGACGACAGGAGGCGCGCGATGTCCGCTGAGGCGGACCGAAAGGGAGGTTCCCCGATGAATCCACGGGACCGGCACGACTGGCGGCTGTTCCGGGGGGACGGCATGGCCCGGCATGTGGAGATGCCACCCGCCCCGCCGTGGCGCCGCTTCGGCGGCGGGGAGCAGACGGTCCCGGACGGGGAGCAGACGGTCCCGGACGGGGAGCAGACGGTCCCGGACGGGGAGCGGGCACTGTCCGCGTCCGGTCCGGCGGGCCCGGCGCCGTATCTCATCTCGCCCGAACACGCCGACGTGGTCAACGCCGCCCTCCATCTGCGCCGCCCGCTGCTCGTCAC
>NZ_JAHLEM010000302.1 GCF_018883605.1 Streptomyces niphimycinicus
GGGCACTGTCCGCGTCCGGTCCGGCGGGCCCGGCGCCGTATCTCATCTCGCCCGAACACGCCGACGTGGTCAACGCCGCCCTCCATCTGCGCCGCCCGCTGCTCGTCACCGGCAGCCCCGGGACCGGCAAGTCCTCGCTCGCGCGGGCGGTCGCGCATGAGATGGGGCTGGGCGAGGTGCTGCGCTGGCCGGTCAACAGCCGTTCCACCGTGCAGGACGCGCTCTACCGCTACGACGCGATCGGGCGGCTGCGCGAGACGGCCCTGACCCGCGACCGTGGCGAGGCCGAGCCCGACATCGGCAGCTTCGTACGGCTCGGGCCGCTGGGCACCGCGCTGGTGCCGAACGAACGCCCCCGGGTGCTGCTCGTCGATGAACTCGACAAGGGCGATGTCGACCTGCCGAACGACCTGCTGACCGTCTTCGAGGAGGGCGAGTTCGAGATCCCCGAGCTGGCCCGGCTGCCGGAGGACCAGTCGGTGGTGGACGTGCTCACCGCACGGGCGGGCGAGCGGGCCACGGTGCGTCGGGGCCGGCTGATGTGCGAGGAGTTCCCAGTCGTGGTGATCACCAGCAACGGCGAACGCGACTTCCCGCCCGCCTTCCTGCGCCGCTGCGTACGGCTGGAGCTGCCCACCCCCGACGAGGGACGGCTGCGGGCGATCGTCACCGCGCATCTGGGGGACGACGCGCTGGAGGAGGTCGATCAGTTGCTGGACGCCTTCCTCCGTCGGCGCGCGGCCCGCGAGCTGGCGACCGATCAGCTATTGAACGCCGTGTTCCTGCGGGCGGGCGGCATGGACGTAACGGCGGACGGGCTGCTGGAAGCGGTGCTGCACCGGCTGGGCGGGGCGGTGTAACGACACATGGGCCGGGGGGACGCTGGGCGGGGCGGCGCGGAGCAGGGCGGCGCGGAGCCGCACGGCGCGGGACAGGGCGGCGCGGAGCCGAGCGG
>NZ_JAHLEM010000303.1 GCF_018883605.1 Streptomyces niphimycinicus
GACGGCTCGCGGCTGGGCGGGGCGCCATGGCTCGCGGTGGCCGTCGCGGATCGCCCGGTGACCTCCGCGTCGGCGCGGGTGCGGCTCGCGGCCGTGACCGACGAGGACACCGCCCGGGCGGCGGCCGTGGCGCTGGCCTCGGAGGGTGCGGAGGTGCACTGGGCCGACGGGGACGTCGTGGCGCGCCGGGTGGCCCGGCTCGGCGCGATCGAGCTGGTGTCCCGGCCGCTGGCCAAGCCTGATCCGGAGCTGGTGCGGCAGGCGCTGCTGGAGGGGCTGCGCCGCGAGGGGACGGGGCTGCTGCGCTGGTCGGCGCAGGCCACGGCGGTCCGGCAGCGGATGGCGTTTCTCCACCGGGAGCTGGGCGGGGCCTGGCCTGATGTCTCCGACGCGGCGCTGCTGGACCGCGCGGACGACTGGCTCGGGACGGAGCTGACGCGGGCCCGCGGGCGGGCCGATCTGGGGCGGGTGGAGGCGGGACAGGCGCTGGCCCGGCTGATGCCGTGGGCCACGGGCGAGGCCGCGCGGTTCGAGGAGCTGGCGCCGGAGCGGATCGAGGTGCCGAGCGGCTCGCGGGTACGGGTGGACTACGGCGCGGACCGGCCGGTACTGGCGGTGAAGCTTCAGGAGTTGTTCGGCTGGCAGGAGGCGCCCCGGATCGCGGGCGGACGGGTGCCGCTGCTGGTGCATCTGCTGTCCCCGGCGGGGCGTCCGGCCGCGGTCACCGCCGATCTGGCGTCGTTCTGGAAGGACGGCTACCGCTCGGTGCGGGCCGAGCTGCGCGGCCGGTACCCCAAGCATCCATGGCCGGAGGATCCGTCGACGGCCGAGCCGACCCGGCGGACCAACACCCGCCGCTGAGCCGCCCAACGTCAGCCGCTGAACCCCGCCGTGCTGCGCCCGCCCGCCCGCTAAGCCCACAGCCGCCGACCCTGCCCAACGCCCACCCGCTCAGCCCACACAGCCGCTGGGGCCGCTCAGCGGCCGCATCGGGCATCGCCGGGCATCGGCAGGCCGCGTCCGGCGTCAGTCGGCCCAGCCGCGCAGCCTGCGGGCGGTCTCGCCGAGCCGGAATCCGCTGATCTCCCGTATCTCGCGGACGAGTCCGACCATGCCACCCGGCGGAGGCGTGATCGGCTCTCCCGACTCCGCTATGTACATCCGCGCGCAGGCCGCGCCGATCGTGGCGTTGTAGTCGGAGAACGGCTCGAGGATCAGTGAGGTGTGCAGAAAGGTCGCAGCACGGGCGGCGGCCTCCTCGTAGTAGGGCTCGCCCGAGAACCGCTCATAGCGGTGGCGTTCGGTCATGCAGTGCAGCGCGCCCCAGTCCCGGACCGGGGTGTTCACCGGGGAGACCTCGACCTGGACGTTCAGCACCCAACCGGCGTCGACATACAGGATCACCGCATGCCGTGCGGGAACTCCCGCTCGAACTCGGGCTTGTACTCCAGGGCGAACTTCACGGCGCCCTCGACGAAACGCTCCTTCTGACGCCGCCGGACCACGTCCTCGGTCAGTATGTCGTGCGCCAGGCGCCTGACCTCGACGCCCTTCTCCCTCGCCTCGGCACGCAGCTCGGCCAGCTCCTGCTCGGTGAACTCAATCGTGATGCCCGGCATGGGCGGCATGCTAGCCACGCCTCCGCCCTGATCACTACCGGCTTGGCCACCACGAGCGAATCGCGGGGACGCAGGTTGACGCGGCGATTGACACGGCGGCTGACATGGCGATCGGCGCGACGGCCGTGCCGCTCAGCACTCCAGCCTCAGGGCGAACTGCTCCCCCGTCGGGAACGGTTCATCCACGGGGTGCGGCCCGACCCATATGAGCGCCTGCTCGAAGGTCATATACGAGCCGTTGTCGACGCACTGGCCGACCACCACCGCATTGCCGCCGCAGCGCCACGCGGCGTAGTTCCACGGGTGGTCGCCCTTCTCGTCCCGCACCACGGTCTCCGGCTCGCCCAGACGCTCGCCGAAGGCATCCACGGCTGCGCGCCACCGGCCGTCGAAGGCGGAGCGGTCGGCATCGCGGTGGAAGACCCATTCGGGGTCCTCGGAGTGGTACTCGGCGAGCCAGTCGACATTGGAGCTGAGCCCGTCGGCCTGCAACTCCGTGTCGAAGTCGTCCGGCTCGTAGTAGTAGCAGAACGGGATCAGGCATTCGGTGTCCGCGTCATCGGGCCCGCCGAACCACTCCGGGCGGACATGGTGCCCGGTGTTGGTGGCGTGCGAGGACGTACGGGAGCCGTCGGGCACCCAGCCGAAGCGCTCGGCGGCGGCCGCCGTGACGCCCGGAGTCCATTCCAGGCGCGCCAATTCGACGATATGGCCGACGAGTTCGGGCCCGGGAACGCAGCAGTTCACTGGCATGGTCATACGCTACGGCCCGCCACTGACAACGGGGTCGGCTCCGCCGGGGCCGACGGGGGGCGCGCCGCACGCCCGCGGGCCTCCAGCAGCAGGGCGAGCGCGAGCAGGGCCATGCCGAGGATCAGGAAGCCCCATGGCAGATAGGCCGTGAGCAGCAGGACCAACTGGCGCTGGGACTTGACCATGTCGACCGTGTGCCGGATGAAGTCCTCGCGCATCTTCACATGGCCGCTGAAGACGGTCACCCGGTCGCGGTCGCCCAGCAGCGTGCCGCCGCGCAGCTCCTCCCGGTGGATCTCCTGCCCGTTGACCGGGGCGCCGGTGGTGGGCTCGACCCAGAACATCCGCTTGGTGCTGTACCAGCGGGAGGTGCCGGCCTTGCGGACGGTTTCGGGGGTGACGCCCTTGACCGGCATGGTCTTGGGCAGCGGCACCTTGGTCCAGGGGATGGTCTGCTCGAAGTAGTAGACCTTCAGGCCGCGGAAGGTCTGGGTGCCCTTGTAGTGGATGGGGGCGGAGGTACGGGTCTGGGCGTCGAAGTAGCGGTAGTCGCGCTTCTCGGTGAGGAACGGCCATTTGAACTCGATGCCGTCGCGGCGCACCGCGTCCCCGTCGACATGTTCCCCGCCCGCGTGCACCGGGTCCTGGGAGTGGGCGTCGAAGACATAGCGCTCGGGGATCTTGGAGACCATCTTGCCGTCGGGCCCGGCCATATACGACAGGGCGTCCCAGACGACGACATCGCGCCCGGTCGCCTTCCCGGCCTTCTCGGCGGCGGGCACATTGCCGCGCAGGGTCTGCACGATGGTGACCTTGGAGACCTTGCGGGGCCGCATGGTGCCGTAGTCGAGCAGGGTGGCCGGGCCGGCCTCCAGGACCGCCGTCTGGTATTCGCTGGGCGGGATCTTGGCCAGCCGGGGATAGGCGTACCAGCGCAGCAGCGGCGCGAGTGCGGCGAAGAAGACGGCGAAGGCCAGCAGCACCAGGCTTGCTCTGCGGCGCATGGCGGATGTCCCTCCCTCAGGGGTGCTTGGGGACGGTGGTGAGCAGCGGTTTCGGGGAGGTCTCACCGCTGGGGGCGCCGATGGCCGTCATCGTCAGGACGATGGCGAGGGCGGCGGCGAGTCCGATCGCGGCGGCGGCGAGGGCGCGCATACGGGCCTCCTCGTGGTCCGGTACGAGGCGCGGCCTGACGGTTCGTCAGGGATGGGGCACCGTAGCAACGGGGGCCGCAGATGAGAACACGAAGGCCGAAAAGCGTCGCGCCGCCCCTGGGCCCGGTGGGGGCTCAGGGACGGCGCGAGGAACCGCGTGATCCGCGGCGCTACTCGGCTACCGGGCGGCTTACGAGGCGGGGGCCTCGGCCTCGGTGACCGTCAGCTCGATGTCCAGGACGGCGCCGCCCTTGGCGGTGAGGCGGAGCAGGAAGGTGCCCGCGTGGTCATCGGTGAGGATCTTCGGCAGGGTGAGCTGCCCGCGGGCGTTGGTCTTCAGGGCGGTCAGGGTGCGCACCGGCTTGCCCTTGTCGTCCAGGAAGTAGGGCCCCTTGTCACCCGGCTCGGGGTCCTTCGCCGAGGTGATCATGGTGGCGGTCACCGGCACATCCGCGGTGGCCTTGCCCTTGCTGGTGGCCGTGACGGTGAGCGCGTCGGCGAAGGAGGCGCCGGTCTGGGCCGTGAGCTCCTTGTCGTCGAGGCGGGCCAGCGCATCGGCCTGCGGTACGGGACGGGCCTTGACGGTCGCGGCGAACTCGACCGGGGCGGCCTCCCGCCCCACGGCGGTGGCGCGCACGGTGAAGGTGCCGGTCTTCTCGCCCGCGACCAGCTTCGGCGCGGTGGCGGTGCCATCGCTGCCGGTCAGGATGGTGGCGGACTTGACGAGACCGAGGAAGCGCGAGTCGGTCTCGCCGAGGATCTCGTACCTCACCCGCGCACCGGCCACCGGCTTGCCCGCGGCGTCCACGGCCTTGACGCGCGGCGACTGGGCGAAATCGGTGCCCGCGGTGGCGGACAGCTCCTTCGCACCGACCGTGGTGAGCTTGCTGGTGCCGCTCGGAGTGGACGGCGGAGTGGTGGGGGGCTTGGGGGTCGGGGTCCCGGTGCCCGGGGTCCCGGGGGTCCCGCCGTTCCCGCCGGCCGGAGGGGTCGGGGTGGAGGTGTCGGGCTCGTCGTCGGGCTTGGGCAGGGTGTGGGCGTTCTCCGGATCCTTCCCGGTGTCCTTGCCCGTTCCGCCGCCCTTCCCCGAGCCCTTGCCCTTGTCGCCCGAGCCCGAGCCGCCGGAGCCGTCCCCCGAGGGCAGCACACCCGTGCCGTCGGGGACCTCGTGGGTGCCGCGCTTGTAGTACTCGAACCACGACAGGACGGTGTTCAGATACTCCTGCGAGTGGTTGTAGCCGAGGATCGCACGGTCCAGATCGGCCTTGACGGACAGATCGCGGCCGTTCGCACAGAGGTAGTTGCCCGCGGCGAGGGCGGCGTCATAGACGTTGTTGGGGTCCTTCTCGCCGTCACCGTTCCCGTCCCGCCCCCAGTTGGCCCAGGTGGACGGGATGAACTGCATGGGGCCGACCGCGCGGTCATGCGTACTGTCGCCGTCGTAGGCACCGCCGTCGGTGTCCTTGATCAGGGCGAAGCCGTCGCCGTTGAGGACCGGGCCGAGGATGGGCGAGACGGTGGTGCCGTCGGCGTCCACATTGCCGCCGCGGGCCTGGCCGGACTCGACCTTGCCGATCGCGGCCAGCAACTGCCAGGGCAGATTGCAGCCGGGGTTGGACTTCCGCAGGGCCGCTTCCGCCTTCTTGTAGGCGTCCAGCACGCTGGCGGGTATCCCCGCCTCGGCCTTGGTGCTGCCACCCCCGGGGAGCCCCGGCAGATCGGCCGAGGAGCCCGGCTTGTCGGGGGTGACCAGCGGCGGCAGATCGGTGTGGTACGACGAACCACCGTCAATGGGGGTGTCGTCGGGCGCCGGTGCCTCCCCCGCCCGCTGCTCCCGGTTCCGGTCGCCCTGGTCGGAGTGGGCGAACCCGGGTGCCTGGGACGCTGTGAGGGCGGCCATCGCGGCGGCCGCCACCGCCGTCGTGGCGGCCCCCTTGCGCAGTCGTCGGCCGATAAGCGGTGCCATCCGTGTGTCCCTCCCGTCGAACACAGTGCGCTCCCCCAGCGCGTCAACTCTGGTGACACTACGACAACTTAAGGCCCGCAGCTACCGGTGCAAACGCCACATCGGTGGAACTCTCAGTGAGCCGCCGATTCCCAGTCCGACCCGGATCCTACCGATACATCCAGCGGAGCGCTCAGGCTGAAGGCGCCCGTCATCTCCCGGCGGACCAGCTCCTCGACCCGCTCCCGCTCACCGGGCGCGATCTCCAGCACGATTTCGTCGTGGACCTGCAACAGCATCCGCGACGAGAGTTTTTCCCCCGTCAATGCCGCGTCCACCTTGAGCATCGCGATCTTCACGATATCGGCGGCGGTGCCCTGGATCGGGGCGTTGAGCGCCATCCGCTCGGCCATCTCGCGGCGCTGGCGGTTGTCGCTGGTGAGGTCCGGGAGATAGCGGCGGCGGCCGAGCATGGTCTCGGTATAGCCGGTGGCGCGCGCCTCCTCGACGACCCGCTGAAGATAGTCGCGCACCCCGCCGAACCGCTCGAAGAAGTTCTCCATCAGCTTGCGGGCCTCATCGGGGGTGATGCCCAACTGCTGGGAGAGGCCGAACGCCGAAAGGCCGTACGCCAGCCCGTAGGACATGGCCTTGATCTTGCGGCGCATCTCCGGGTCGACCGCCGACTTGTCGACGGAGAAGACCTGGGAGGCGACCGTGGTGTGCAGGTCCTCACCGGAGGTGAACGCCTCGATCAGCCCCTCGTCCTCGGAGAGATGGGCCATGACACGCAGCTCGATCTGGCTGTAGTCGGCGGTCATCAGTGACTCGAAGCCGTCACCGACGACGAAGCCGCGCCGGATCGCCCGGCCCTCGTCCGTGCGCACCGGGATGTTCTGGAGATTGGGGTCGGTGGAGGAGAGCCGGCCGGTGGCCGCCACGGTCTGGTTGAAAGTGGTGTGGATACGGCCGCCGGGGGCGATGGTCTTGATCAGGCCCTCGACGGTGGAGCGCAGCCGCGCCTGCTCCCGGTGGCGCAGCATGATCACCGGAAGTTCGTGGTCGGTCTGGCCGGCCAGCCACGCCAGCGCGTCGGCGTCCGTGGTGTATCCGGTCTTGGTCTTCTTGGTCTTGGGCAGGCCCAGCTCGCCGAAGAGCACCTCCTGGAGCTGCTTGGGCGAGCCCAGGTTGAACTCATGGCCCACCGCGGCGTGCGCCTCCTGCACGGCGTGCTGCACGGCGGCCGCGAACTGCTGCTCCATGCGCTCCAGCCAGCCGCGGTCGGCGGCGATGCCCGACCGCTCCATCCGGGCCAGCAGCTCGGAGACGGGCAGCTCCATGTCGTGCAGCAGCCCGGCCGCGCCCACGTCCTTCAGCCGGCCGCCGAACGCCTCGCCCAGGTCCAGAATGGTCCGCGCCTTGATCATCAAGGCGTCCCGCTCGGCCTCGTCATCGGCGCCGAAGGCAAGCTGGCCGCTGTCCGCGGCGACCGCCGGGGACAGCTCGCGGCCCAGGTACTCCACCGACAGGGCGTCCAGCTCGAAGGAGCGGCGGCCGGGCTTGACCAGATAGGCCGCCAGCGCGGTGTCCATGGAGACGCCCGCGACGGACCAGCCGTGCTCGGCGAAGACCCGCATGATCCCCTTGGCGTTGTGCAGGACCTTGGGGCGGTCCGGGTCCGCGATCCACTCGGCGAACGCCCGCTCGTCGGCCTCGTCCAGTTGCGAGGGGTCGAAGTACGCGGCGGGGCCGGAGCCGGTGGCCAGCGCGATCTCGCTGACACTGCCGCTGCCCAGCGCCCAGGTGTCGACGGTGGCCAGGCCCAGCGGGGCGTCACGGTGGCTCTCCAGCCAGGGGGCGAGCTCGCCCGCGCCCAGCGCCTCTCCGTCCACCGCGATACCCGGCTCCGCGGCCGCGGGCTCGTCCGCCGCCGCCCCGGGGTCGACGGCCATGATCCGGTCGCGGAAGTTCTGGTGGCGGAATTCCAGCGCGTCCAGGATCACCGAGAGCGCCTCCCGGTCGTACGGAGTGCGCCCCAAACCCTCGGGTCCGGCGGCCAGCTCCACATCCCGCACCAGCTCGGTCAACTGCCGGTTGAGCTTGACGGACTCCAGGTGGTCGCGGAGCTTCTCGCCGACCTTCCCCTTGACCTCGTCGACCCGCTCCACCAGCTCCTTGAAGGAGCCGAACTGATTGATCCACTTCGCCGCGGTCTTCTCGCCGACGCCCGGGATGCCGGGGAGGTTGTCCGACGGGTCGCCGCGCAGGGCCGCGAAGTCGGGGTACTGCGCGGGGGTGAGGCCGTACTTCTCGTGCACCTTCTCGGGGGTGAACCGGGTCAGCTCGGAGACGCCCTTGGTGGGGTAGAGCACCGTGACATGGTCGGTGACCAACTGGAACGAATCCCGGTCGCCGGTGACGATCAGCACGTCGAAGCCCTGCTCCTCGGCCTGGGTGGCGAGGGTGGCGATCACATCGTCGGCCTCGAAGCCGTCCACCGCGAAGCGCGTGATGTTCATGGCGTCGAGCAGCTCGCCGATCAGCTCGACCTGGCCCTTGAACTCATCGGGGGACTTGGAGCGGTTCGCCTTGTACTCCGTGAACTGCTCGGAGCGCCAGGTCTTGCGCGAGACGTCGAACGCCACGGCGAGGTGCGTGGGCTGCTCATCACGGAGCGTGTTCGCCAGCATCGAGGTGAAGCCGTAGATCGCGTTGGTGGTCTGGCCGGTGGTCGTGTTGAAGTTCTCCGCCGGCAGCGCGAAGAACGCCCGGTATGCCAGGGAATGCCCGTCCAGCAGGAGCAGGCGGGGTCGGCCCTCCCCCGTGCGGTCGGGAGCGGGCGCTGCGGTCTTCTTCGATGCTTTCTCTGCCACGCCCCCGATCCTGCCACGGCCCACCGACAATGCCTCCCGCCCCGGCCACGGACCGGACCGGGCACAGGATCGAACCAGGCCGCGCACAAGATCGGACCGGGCCGCGTACAAGCGGACCAGGCCGCGTACAAGATCGTGCCCCGCACAGCCGGACCGGGCCGCCGCCCAGGCTGTCGTAGGCGCGTGACAGGATTTGACCCACAGGTCCACGCACAGGTCCCGCAACGCTCGAGCCCAAGGGGAGCGACGATGGCAGCCAAGCCGCCCGCAGGCGATCCGATCCAGGACGCGCCCGAGGTCACACCCCCACAACATGCCGCGGCCGGGCTGCCGGCCGTGGGGCATTCGCTGCGCATCGCCCAGCAGCAGATGGGGGTGCGCCGCACCGCGCTCACGCTGCTGCGCGTCAACCAGAAGAAGGGCTTCGACTGCCCCGGCTGCGCCTGGCCCGAGCCGGACAAGCGCCACGCGGCCGAGTTCTGTGAGAACGGGGCGAAGGCCGTCGCCGAGGAGGCCACCCTCCGCCGGGTCACCCCCGACTTCTTCGCCGCCCACCCGGTGGCCGACCTCGCCACCCGCAGCGGCTACTGGCTCGGCCAGCAGGGCCGGCTCACCCAGCCCATGTATCTGGACGAGGGCGCCGAGCGGTACGAGCCGGTGTCCTGGGACCGCGCCTTCGACATCATCGGCGACGAGCTGACCGCGCTCGGCTCCCCCGACGAGGCGGTCTTCTACACCTCGGGCCGCACCAGCAACGAGGCGGCCTTCCTCTACCAGCTCTTCGCCCGCGAATTCGGCACCAACAACCTGCCCGACTGCTCCAACATGTGCCATGAGTCATCCGGCTCGGCACTCACCGAAACCCTCGGCGTCGGTAAGGGCAGCGTGCTGCTCGAGGACCTCTACCAGGCCGACCTGATCATCGTGGCCGGGCAGAACCCGGGCACCAACCACCCGCGCATGCTCTCCGCCCTGGAGAAGGCCAAGGCCAACGGCGCGAAGATCATCTCCATCAACCCGCTGCCCGAGGCCGGTCTTGAGCGGTTCAAGAACCCGCAGAACGCACGCGGCCTCTCCGGCGTCGGCACCGCGCTCACCGATCTGTTCCTACAGATCCGGCTCGGCGGCGACCAGGCCCTCTTCCGCCTCCTCAACAAGCTCATCCTGGAAGCGTCCGACAGCGCCTCCGGCGCGGGGGACGGCGCCATCGACGAGCAGTTCATCGGCGAGCACACCCACGGCTTCGAGGAGTTCGCCAAGGCCGCCCGCGACGCCGACTGGGACGAGACGCTGCGCGCCACCGGCCTCGACCGCGCCGACATCGACAGCGCGCTGCGCATGGTCCTCGACTCCAAGCGCACCATCGTGTGCTGGGCGATGGGCCTGACCCAGCACAAGCACTCGGTGCCCACCATCCGCGAGGTCGTCAACTTCCTGCTGCTGCGCGGCAATGTCGGCCGCCCCGGCGCCGGAGTCTGCCCGGTGCGCGGCCACAGCAATGTGCAGGGCGACCGCACCATGGGCATCTTCGAGCGCCCCGCCCCGGCCTTCCTCGACGCCCTGGAGCGCGAGTTCGGCTTCGCCCCGCCCCGCGAGCACGGCTTCGACGTCGTGCGGGCCATCCGCGCCCTGCGC
>NZ_JAHLEM010000304.1 GCF_018883605.1 Streptomyces niphimycinicus
CATGGGCATCTTCGAGCGCCCCGCCCCGGCCTTCCTCGACGCCCTGGAGCGCGAGTTCGGCTTCGCCCCGCCCCGCGAGCACGGCTTCGACGTCGTGCGGGCCATCCGCGCCCTGCGCGACGGCCAGGCGAAGGTCTTCTTCGCCATGGGCGGCAACTTCGTGGCGGCCTCCCCCGACACCGAGGTCACCGAGGGCGCGATGCGCGCCGCGCGGCTGACCGTCCATGTCTCCACCAAGCTCAACCGCTCCCATGTGGTCACCGGGGCGCGGGCGCTGATCCTGCCCACCCTCGGCCGCACCGAGCGCGATCTCCAGGGCGGTGGCCCGCAGTTCGTCACCGTCGAGGACTCCATGGGCATGGTGCACGCCTCCCGCGGGCGCCTGGAGCCCGCGAGCTCCCATCTGCTCTCCGAACCCGCCATCGTCTGCCGGCTGGCCCGCCGGGTGCTCGGCCCCGAAAGCCGCACCCCCTGGGAGGAGTTCGAGAAGGACTACGCGCGGATCCGCGACCGCATCGCCGCCGTCATCCCCGGCTTCGAGGACTTCAACACCCGGGTGAGCGACCCCTCCGGCTTCGCCCTGCCGCACGCCCCGCGCGACAGCCGCAGCTTCCCCACCAACACCGGTAAGGCCAACTTCACCGCGGCCCCCGTCGAGTACCCCACCGCCCCCGAGGGCCGGCTGCTGCTCCAGACCCTCCGCTCCCACGACCAGTACAACACCACCATCTACGGCCTGGACGACCGCTACCGCGGCATCAAGAACGGCCGCCGGGTGGTGCTGGTGCACCCCGAGGACGCCCAGGAGCTCGGGCTGGCCGACGGGAGCTACGCCGACCTGATCAGCGAGTGGACGGACGGCATCGAGCGGCGCGCCACCGGCTTCCGCGTGATCCACTACCCGACCGCGCGCGGCTGCGCCGCCTCGTACTACCCGGAGACCAACGTCCTGGTCCCGCTGGACGCCACCGCCGACACCAGCAACACCCCGGCGAGCAAGTCCGTGGTGATCCGCCTGGAACAGACACCCCCGGCCTAAGCGTTTGCTCAGTCGCCTGGTAAGAAGGTGGCCACCACAAGCAACTGAACGGAGCCGGTCCGATGGGCGAGCAGACCAGCGTGAAGTTCCCGCAGGAGGTAATCGACGAGTACGCGGCGCTCGGCGTGGATCTTCCCGCGCTGTTCTCCGCCGGGCACCTGGGCACCCGCATGGGCGTGCAGATCCTCGAAGCCTCCGCGGACCGCGTCGTGGCCACCATGCCGGTGGAGGGCAACACCCAGCCGTACGGCCTGCTGCACGGCGGCGCCTCCGCCGTGCTGGCCGAAACTCTCGGTTCGGTCGGCTCGATGCTCCACGGCGGCAGCGGGCGGATCGCGGTCGGCGTCGACCTCAACTGCACCCACCACCGGGGAGTGCGCTCCGGCCTGGTCACCGGCGTCGCCACCCCCGTCCACCGGGGCCGCTCCACCGCCACCTACGAGATCGTCATCAGCGACGAGCAGGACCGGCGGGTGTGCACCGCCCGCCTCACCTGCCTGCTGCGCGAGGTCGACGAGGCCGGTCAGGCCAAGACGGTCGCCGAGGCCACCGAGGCCAAGGAGCGCGGCGAGGCGTGACACAGGGGCGGGCCGGACGCCGACGTAACGGCCGCCGGGCCGGACGCCCCCCGGGCGGCGTCCGGTGCCCCGCCTCCGGCCCTCGCGGCCCCGGCCGGTCCGGCCCCAGTGGCAGCCGCCGGTCCAGCCCTCGCACCCCCGCCGGTCCGGCCCTCGCCGTAACGGCCGGCGTCATCGCCGTTGTCCCTCCGGGAGGCCGGGTCTAGCGTGCCCCCCATGGGGGCAACGACCCGGGCGGGTTTCTGGCCCGCCACCGCCTGTGGCTGCGCTCTCGTACTCGCCGTGACACTGACCGGATGCGGCGGATCCGGTTCCGGCGGCTCTCACAACTCTCGCGGCCCGGTTGGCAGTTCCCCGTCCGCGTCCCGCCCCGGCCCCAACAGCCCCACGCCACAGGCGCCTTCGCCCGTACGGCTGTGCGCCGATCTCATCTCCTACTGGGCCGAACAGGACCTCGCGGGCAGCCGCTGGGCCGGGCTCGACTGGGAGCAGAAGGGGCTCTCCAACCAGCAGTACGAGATCTACGACGACATCGTCCACGCCGCGCGCGCCGAGCGGCGGCGGCATGGCACCCCGGCCGCCAAAGCGCTGATCAAGCGCCTGGCCGAGCGCCGCTGCGCGGCCGCGAACGGCGCCACCCACAGCTCCGAGAACTGGCGACCGCCGACCTGAGCCGCATCCGTCCGGCACCACCGCCACCCCATCGGACCGACACCGACAGTCGTAACACTCCGTAACACTGACGCAATACAAGATCGCATTTTCGCCACCCGCGGCGCCTCTGAACTCGATCTTTCCCCGCTCGTCCGCACACGCCAGTTCGCGCATCGTTCACCAGTCCCCCGCACTCCTTAGCGGAACTGCAACTTCTCAGGATCCGGACCTAACGATTGGATCGGATTCGCCCCATTCGTCCCTTACGTTCCGCTACACGGACATCCCGGGGTGACGCGCGTCATAACAAGACAGTCACATCATCGTCTGGACCTCTGCCACCGGTCGCGCCTCGCGCTTAGAGTCACAGCCAGTCACGGCCCCGTGGGGTGTACGCCGCACCCGCACGGCCATTCCAGGTTCATCCGGCGAGGACACGGCACCCCATGAACCCGGGGTGCCGGGCCAGCGAAAGGATTCCTCGTGCGACACCGTTCCTTGCTCATCATCACGACCGCGATCACTGCGGGAGCCCTGACCCTCAGCGCCTGCGGGTCGCGCGACAACAAAGACAACAGTGGCGGCAAGGACAGCAAGACCACCGTGGTCATCGGTGTCGACGCCCCGCTCACCGGCTCGCTGTCCGCCCTCGGCCAGGGCATCAAGAACTCCGTCGACCTCGCCGCGAAGGTGGCCAACAAGAACAACGAGGTCGACGGGGTCACCTTCAAGGTCAAGTCCTTCGACGACCAGGCCGTGCCCTCCTCCGGCAAGGCGAACGCGACCTCGATGGTCGACGACGAGGACATCCTCGGCGCGGTCGGGCCGCTGAACTCGGGCGTCGCCCAGTCCATGCAGGGCGTCTTCGACCGGGCCGACCTCGCCCAGGTCTCCCCCGCCAACACCAACCCGGCCCTCAGCCAGGGCGACGACTGGGCCTCGGGCAAGAAGACACGCCCGTTCAAGACCTACTTCCGCACCGCCACCACCGACATCATCCAGGGCCGCTTCGCCGCGAAGTACTACTACAAGGACGCGAAGAAGCGGAAGGTCTTCGTCGTCGACGACAAGCAGGCGTACGGCAACGGCCTCGCCACCATCTTCGCCCAGGAGTTCCAGCGCCTCGGCGGCAAGGTCGTCGGCCGGGACCACCTGACCGTCAAGGAGACCGACTTCTCCGGCATCGCCAACAAGGTCAAGTCCACCGGCGCCGACTCCGTCTACTTCGGCGGCCAGTACCCCGAGGGCGGACTGCTGTCCGACCAGGTCAAGCAGGCCGGCGCACAGGTCCCGATCATGGGCGGCGACGGCATCTACGACCCCGCCTTCATCAAGGCGTCGGGCACCAACAACGACGGTGACCTCGCCACCTCCGTCGGCTACCCGGTCGAGCAGCTCGACTCCGCCAAGACCTTCGTGAAGAACTACGGGGACCAGCACTACAAGGACCCGTACGCGGCCTACGGCGGCTACTCCTACGACGCCGGCTGGGCCATCATCGAGGCCGTCAAGGCCGTCGTCGAGGACAACGACGGCAAGCTCCCGGACGACGCCCGCGCCAAGGTCACCGAGGCGCTCGGCAAGGTCTCCTTCGACGGCGTCACCGGCAAGGTCTCCTTCGACCAGTACGGCGACACCACCAACAAGCAGCTCACCGTCTACAAGGTCACCAAGGGCGCCTGGAAGTCCGTGAAGAGCGAGACCTTCAAGGACTGACCCCAAGCGGCGATCCGCACACCCACGAAACGAATCCGCGCGAGGGCGTACACCATCGCCCTCGCGCGGCGTCATATCCGACACGCTCATCGGAGGCCCTGCGGTGCACGAACTGCCGCAAACGCTGGTCAACGGCCTGACCCTCGGCGCCCTCTACGGCTTGATCGCCATCGGGTACACCATGGTCTACGGCATCGTCCAGCTCATCAACTTCGCCCACGGCGAGATCTTCATGATCGGGGGCTTCGGGGCCCTCACCATCTACATCTGGCTGCCCAGCGGCACCGCGCTCTCCCTCGCCCTGCCCCTCATGCTGATCGGCGGCATCGTCGCCTCGGTCGCCATCGCCACCGCGGCGGAACGCTTCGCCTACCGGCCTCTGCGCGGCGGCCCCCGGCTCGCCCCCCTGATCACCGCGATCGGCCTGTCCATCGCACTCCAGCAGGCCGTCTGGGCCTTCTACCCCGACGCCAAGAAGCCCCGCAGCTTCCCGCAGTTCGAAGGCTCCTCGTTCGAGATCTTCAGCAATCTCCACATCCAGCGCGGCGACGCCTTCCTGCTCATAGCCGCCCCGGTGTGCATGCTCGCCCTCGGGCTGTTCGTCTCCAAGAGCCGCGCCGGCCGCGCCATGCAGGCCACCGCACAGGACCCCGACACCGCCAAGCTCATGGGCATCAACACCGACCGCATCATCGTGATGGCCTTCGCCATCGGCGGTGCGTTCGCCGCCGTCGCCGCCCTCTCCCACGGGCTCAAATACGGCCAGATCAACTTCGAGATGGGCTTCATCGCCGGCCTCAAGGCGTTCACCGCCGCCGTGCTCGGCGGCATCGGCAACATCTACGGCGCCATGCTCGGCGGCGTCGTCCTCGGCATCGTCGAGGCCCTGGCCATCAAGTACATCCAGGACATCCCCGGGATGGACCAACTCGGCGGCGGCGCCTGGAAGGACGTATGGGCCTTCACCCTGCTCATCGTCGTCCTGCTGGTCAGGCCACAAGGTCTGCTCGGCGAACGCGTCGCGGACCGGGCGTGAGGGAGTGAACCGATGACCACCGACAAGACCCAGCCCACCCCCGTGAACGAGGCCGAGCCCGGCGCCACCGCGCCGCGCACCACCCTGCTCCGCGCCCTCACCGCGGCCGGCGGCGCCGCCGCCGTCGTCTCCACCTTCCTCGCCTGGACCTGGACCGCCGAATTCCCCGGCGATCTGACCGTCTACGGCTACCCCGGCGGACTCCAGCTCCTCACCCTCGTCCTCGGCATCGCCACCGCCCTCTTCGCACTGGCCGCCCTCGGCCTGAAGGGCCTGCGCTGGCTCACCCCCAGCGGCTCCACCCAGGCCCTGCGGATGCTGGCCCTCGGCACCTTCGCCGTCACCTGGTTCACCGTCATCGCCATCGCCGTGGACCTGGACGGCCTGGTCAACCTGGAACCCGGCGGCTGGATCGCCGCGGTGGCCACCGCCGCCCCCGTGGCCACCACCTTCCTGCTCCCGGACGACACCCGCCCCCTGTGCCGCCCCGAGAAGCTGCCCTCCTGGGCCGACATCCTGATCATCGCGGGCGTCTTCGCCCTCGGCCTCTACGTCGTCAACTACGGCATCCAGACCGACGCCGACCACCCCGAGCCGTTCATCGGCTACCTCATCGCCGTCGCGTTCGCCGCCGTCGCCCTCATCAAGGCCGGGCTCGTCAGCCGGATCAGCGAACTCACCAGCGCCTACCGCTCCACCACCCTGGTCGCGGCGCTGATCACCGCGATCGTCTTCCCCTTCTTCCAGGACAAGTCCAGCTTCACCGAACTCGGCGTCAACATCGCGATCTTCGCGACCGTCGCCCTCGGCCTGAACATCGTCGTCGGCCTCGCCGGCCTCCTCGACCTCGGATACGTCGCCTTCCTCGGCGTCGGCGCCTACACCGCCGCCCTGGTCTCCGGATCCACCGCCTCGACCATCGACGTCAGGTTCCCCTTCTGGGCCGCCGTCATCACCGGCGGCGTGGTCTCGCTGATCTTCGGCGTCGTCATCGGCGCACCCACCCTGCGGCTGCGCGGCGACTACCTCGCCATCGTCACCCTCGGCTTCGGAGAGATCTTCCGTCTCGCCATGCTGAACCTCGACGGCACCTCAGGCCCCTCCGTCACCAACGGCCCCGACGGCATCCCCAACATCCCGCCGCTGGAGATCTTCGGGTTCAACTTCAACGACGACCACAGCATCGGCGGGCTCAGCCTCGACTCCAACGGCAACTACTACCTGCTGATGCTGCTGGTCACCATCGTCGTCGTGCTGATCTTCAGCCGCGCCGGCAACTCCCGCATCGGCCGCGCCTGGGTCGCCATCCGCGAGGACGAGACCGCCGCCACCGCCATGGGCATCAACGGATTCCGGGTCAAGCTGGTCGCCTTCGCCCTCGGCGCCACCCTCGCCGGAGTCGCCGGCGCCGTCTGGGCCCACTTCCAGTCCACCGTCGTCCCCGAGCAGTACGTCTTCGCCGGCCCCGTCCCGCCCAACTCCACCTTCCTGGTCGCCGCCGTCATCCTCGGCGGCATGGGCACCATCGGCGGCCCGCTGCTCGGCGCCACCCTGCTCTACCTGATCCCCAAGAAGCTGGAATTCCTCCAGGACTACCAGCTCCTCGCCTTCGGTATCGCACTCATCCTGCTGATGCGCTTCCGCCCCGAAGGGATCGTCCCCAACCGGCGGCAGCAGCTCGAATACCACGAGACCGGCCAGCTCGACGTCCCCGGCGCGACCGGACTCAAGGACGGTGCCGTCGGCGTCACCAAGGCGGAGGCATGACACAGATGACCACCACCACGACCTCCCCCGTGCTCACCGCCACCGGCGTCACCATGCGCTTCGGCGGGCTCACGGCCGTACAATCCGTCGATCTCGACGTCCACCCCGGCGAGATCGTCGGCCTCATCGGCCCCAACGGCGCAGGCAAGACCACCTTCTTCAACTGCCTCACCGGCCTCTACATCCCCACCGAGGGCAGCGTCGCCTACGAGGGCACCGTCCTGCCGCCCAAGCCCCACCTCGTCACCCAGGCAGGCATCGCCCGCACCTTCCAGAACATCCGGCTCTTCGCCAACATGACGGTCCTGGAGAACGTCCTCGTCGGCCGCCACACCCGCACCAAGGAGGGCCTGTGGTCGGCCCTCCTGCGCGGCCCCGGCTTCAAACGCGCCGAAGCCGCCTCCAAGGCCCGCGCCATGGAACTCCTGGAGTTCACCGGCCTCGCCGACAAGGCCGACCACCTCTCCCGCAACCTCCCCTACGGCGAACAGCGCAAGCTGGAGATCGCCCGCGCCCTCGCCAGCGACCCCGGACTGCTGCTCCTCGACGAACCCACCGCCGGAATGAACCCCCAGGAGACCCGCGCCACCGAGGAACTGGTCTTCGCCATCCGCGACCTGGGCACCGCCGTACTCGTCATCGAGCACGACATGCGCTTCATCTTCAACCTCTGCGACCGGGTCGCCGTCCTCGTCCAGGGCCAGAAGCTCGTCGAGGGCACCTCCGAGGTCGTCCAGAGCGACGAGCGCGTCATCGCCGCCTACCTCGGCACCCCCTTCGAAGGCGCACCCGGCGCCGAGGAGGCCGCCGAGGTCGAGGCCGCGGAAGCCGGGGCCTCGGAGGCCGGAGCCACGACCGGCGCCCCGCAGGACGAGACCCAGCGGGGCACCACAGCACGTACGGAGGACGGACAGTGACCGCACTGCTCGAGGTCGAGGACCTGCGCGTCGCCTACGGCAAGATCGAGGCCGTCAAGGGCATCTCGTTCAGCGTCGAGGCCGGCCAGGTCGTCACCCTCATCGGTACCAACGGCGCGGGCAAGACCACCACCCTGCGCACCCTGTCCGGCCTGCTCGAACCCCTCGGCGGGGAGATCCGCTTCGACGGCCAACCGCTCAAGGGCGTCCCCGCACACAAGATCGTCGCCCTGGGGCTGGCCCACTCGCCCGAGGGACGGCATATCTTCCCGCGGCTGTCGATCGCCGAGAACCTCCAGCTCGGAGCGTTCCTCCGAAAGGACTCGGACGGCATAGCCGCCGACATACAGAAGGCGTACGACCTCTTCCCCATCCTCGGCGAACGCCGCGCCCAGGCGGCCGGCACCCTCTCCGGCGGTGAGCAGCAGATGCTCGCGATGGGCCGCGCCCTGATGTCCCGTCCCAAGCTGCTGATGCTCGACGAGCCCTCGATGGGCCTCTCACCGATCATGATGCAGAAGATCATGCACACCATCGCCGAGCTCAAGTCCCAGGGCACGACGATCCTGCTGGTCGAACAGAACGCCCAGGCGGCCCTGTCGCTGGCCGACCAGGGCCATGTGATGGAGATCGGCAAGATCGTGCTGTCGGGGACGGGGGATGCGCTGCTGCACGACGAGTCGGTGCGCAAGGCGTACCTCGGCGAGGACTGAGGGCTGAGGACCGGCAGAAACGGTAAGGGGCCCGTACCGCCGACGCGGCGATACGGGCCCCTTCCGCTCGTCCCCTACTGCTCCTTGGCCTTCTTCTCCGCCGCGTCCTCGATAACGGCCTCGGCCACCTGCTGCATCGACAGCCGACGGTCCATCGAGGTCTTCTGGATCCAGCGGAAGGCGGCGGGCTCGGTCAGCCCGTACTGCGTCTGGAGAACACTCTTGGCCCGGTCGACCAGCTTGCGGGTCTCCAGCCGCTGGGAGAGGTCGGCGACCTCCTGCTCCAGGGTCTTCAGCTCGGTGAAGCGGGAGACGGCCATCTCGATGGCCGGGACCACATCGCTCTTGCTGAACGGCTTCACGAGATACGCCATCGCCCCGGCGTCCCGGGCCCGCTCGACCAGCTCGCGCTGGGAGAAGGCGGTCAGCATCAGGACGGGGGCGATACGGTCGGCCGCGATCCGCTCGGCGGCGGAGATGCCGTCGAGAACCGGCATCTTCACATCGAGGATGACGAGGTCGGGGTGGTGCTCCTGGGCGAGCGCGACAGCCGTCTCACCATCGCCCGCCTCGCCGACGACGGAGTACCCCTCCTCCTCGAGCATCTCCTTCAGGTCGAGGCGGATGAGCGCCTCGTCCTCGGCGATGACGACGCGGGTTGTCAGCGGTGGGACGTGCGACTGCTCGTCGGGGGCGTCAGCGGTGCTCACTGTGCTCCTCGTCTTCCTGGCAGGTGGGCACCACGAGCCTACCGATGTCCTGTATCTTTGACGCACGGAGGGGCTAGACTGACCTTCAGATTGCAGGGGCTCCGGTAGTCCAATCGGTAGAGACGATACCCTCAAAAGGTATTCAGTGTGGGTTCGAATCCCACCCGGGGCACTTTTCATTGATTCCAAGGTCACCAGCGGAATCCGAGATCTGCCTTCGATAAGGTGAATAGTCCTTCGAATGGACGCGCGACGGCCGCACTGCGGTCAAGCTCGCATGCGTGTACGACCTCGAAACGCGTAAGCGCGCTCTTGCCTTGGTCCGCCAAGGGCGCAGCCTGAACTCGGTAAGCAAGCAGACGGGGATTTCCCGATTCGCGATCCGCGCATGGCAGGTCCGGCTGGAGCCCATCTCCCGCACGGCGGACTGCCCCAGATGCGCATCCGAACCACGGCCACCGGAAGACACCACCGCCTATTCCTATCTACTCGGGCTCTATCTCGGCGATGGCTGCATAAGCCGCCTGCAAAAGGGCGTTTACTTCCTGCGCATCGCATGTGCGGATGTCTGGCCGGGCCTCATCGACGCCTGCGGAGAGGCGATGCGCGCCGTTCGGCCCGACAACAGCGTTTACCGCGTCCAGCGGCAGGGGTGCGTCATGGTGACCGGCTACAGCAAGCACTGGCCATGTCTGCTTCCGCAACATGGGCCGGGCAAGAAGCACGAGCGGCCCATCACCCTGGAGCCCTGGCAGCAGGAGATAGTCATCGCCCACCCCTGGGAGTTCGTCCGAGGGCTGGTGCACTCCGACGGCTGCCGGATCACCAACTGGACGACGAAGATCGTCGCCGGGGAGCGTAAACGCTACGAATACCCCCGGTACTTCTTCACCAACAAGTCCGACGACATCCGCAAGCTCTTCACCGACACGCTCGATCGGCTCGGGATCGCATGGCGGCAGACCAACGCATGGAACATCTCCGTCGCCCGCCGTGCCTCCGTCGCCCTCATGGACAAGCACGTCGGGCCGAAGTACTGAGCCCAGTACTTCGGCCCCAAGGGAGCGAGGTTCGGCTACCGCAGGTCGTCCGCGCCGATGTGGTGGACGCGCACGAGGTTGGTGGAGCCGGAGACGCCGGGCGGGGAGCCGGCGGTGATGATGACGAGGTCGCCCTTGCGGCAGCGGCCGAGGCGCAGCAGTTCCTCGTCGACCTGGGCCACCATCTCGTCCGTGGAGTTGACCATCGGGCCGAGGAAGGTTTCGACGCCCCAGGTGAGGTTGAGCTGGGAGCGGGTGCCCGGATCCGGGGTGAAGGCCAGGAGGGGGATCGGGGAGCGGTAGCGGGAGAGGCGGCGGACGGTGTCGCCGGACTGGGTGAAGGCGACGAGGAACTTCGCGCCGAGGAAGTCGCCCATCTCGGCCGCCGCGCGGGCCACCGCGCCGCCCTGGGTGCGGGGCTTGTTGCGCTCGGTGAGCGGGGGGAGGCCCTTGGCGAGGATGTCCTCCTCGGCGGCCTCGACGATGCGGCCCATCGTCTTGACCGTGACGATCGGGTATTTGCCGACGCTGGTCTCGCCGGAGAGCATCACCGCGTCCGTGCCGTCGATGATCGCGTTGGCGACGTCGGACGCCTCCGCGCGGGTGGGGCGGGAGTTCTCGATCATCGAGTCGAGCATCTGGGTCGCGACGATCACCGGCTTGGCGTTCCGCTTGGCCAGTTTGATCGCGCGCTTCTGGACCATCGGGACCTGCTCGAGCGGCATTTCCACGCCGAGGTCGCCGCGGGCGACCATGATGCCGTCGAAGGCGTCGACGATGCCCTCGAGGTTCTCGACCGCCTGCGGCTTCTCGATCTTGGCGATGACGGGGAGCCGGCGGTCCTCCTCGTCCATCACCCGGTGGACGTCCACGACGTCGTCGCCGTTGCGGACGAAGGAGAGGGCGATGACATCGGCGCCGATGCGCAGTGCCCAGCGCAGGTCCTCGATGTCCTTCTTGGACAGCGCGGGGACGGAGACGGCCACGCCGGGGAGGTTGAGCCCCTTGTGGTCGGAGATCATGCCGCCCTCGATGGCGATGGTGTGCACCCGGGGTCCGTCGATGTCGACGACCTCGAGGGTGACACGGCCGTCGTCGACGAGGATCCGCTCACCCTTGCTGACGTCGCCGGCCAGCCCCTCGTAGGTGGTGCCGCAGCGGAACCGGTCGCCCTCGATGGGTTCGACGGTGATGATGAACTCGTCTCCGCGTTCAAGGAGTACGGGTCCTTCACGGAAGCGGCCGAGCCGAATCTTCGGGCCTTGAAGGTCGGCGAGGATGCCGACGCTGCGGCCGGTTTCCAGCGAGGCTTTGCGCACTCGCCGATAACGCTCCTCGTGCTCGGCATAGGTGCCGTGGCTGAGGTTGAAGCGGGCCACATCCATTCCGGCTTCGATGAGTGCCTTGATCTGCTCGTACGAGTCGGTGGCGGGTCCCAAAGTACAGACGATTTTTGCTCGGCGCATGGTGTCGAGCCTATGACTTACCGGCGAGTAAAGAGCCCGGAACTTCACACTCCTCCATGGCCTTTGGATGGCGGGCTATTGACAACTAATGAAACGTGCAGAGGGGTGCTCCGATGAGCGTTTCGGAGGATGGTTTCAAGACTCGGAAGGAGGGCCCTCAGAGCTCGGGAGGGGTGATCGTAAAGCGCGCGTTGACATGCGCATACACCGTCTGGCGCTGCGGTTCGAGGTCGAGCGCGGCGGCGGTGTCCCGGTCGGCGGGGCCACCGAAGGCGGACCGGCCGCGCGTGGCGGCGGCCACGGGCTGGAGCGGGCCCTGCTCCGCGTCGAGGTCGGCCAGCTCGGTGAGCGCGACCAGCCGGGAGCCGAGCGCTCCGGCGTACTCGCGGGCGCGCTGCACCGCCTCGCGCACCGCCTGCTGCCGGGCCCGGCCGTAGGCGGGCGAGTCGGGGCGCAGCCCCCACCAGGGGCCGTCGACGCGGGTGAGGTCGAGGTCGGCGAGGCGGGTGGTGAGCTCGCCGAGGGCGGTGAAGTCGGTGAGGGTCGCGGTGAGGTGCACCCGGCCGTGGTAGGCCCGTACGCGCTCATGGCGGCTCTTGGGGTTGATCTCGGGGGTGACCGAGAAGGCGCCGGTCTCCAGTTTCTCGACCGCTTCGCCGTAGGGCTTCACCAGTGCGAGGACCTGGTTGTTGCGGCGGGTGAGGTCGTCGAGTGCGGCGCGCCGGTCGGCGCCGCGGGCGCTGATGGTGATGGTGAGCCGGGCGATCTCGGGGTCGACCTCCAGCGTGGCCTCGCCGCGGACGGCGACGCGCGGGGCGTCGGGGGTGCCGTAGGGCACGGGGGCGGCGGGCACGGGGGCGGGGGCGGCGGGCTGCGGCGGCTGGCTGGGGTGGGCCGGCTGGTCCATGGCGGCTCCTGGTCGGGTGTGCGCGGGGTGGTGTCCGGAGCGTACGACGGCCGGGCCCTCGGCGGGGTGGGACGACCCGGCCGGGAGCATTCTGGTCTGACCGTCCCTCAGGAGGCACCGGCGGCAACCTGATCGCAATCTGCCGGGGGTGGTGCGGGGCGGTGCGGCTGGGCCAGAATCTACGCGCGTTGTGCTCATTTCGCAGGTGTCCCGGAGGAGATCAGTCATGCCGCTCAACCGTCGGAAGTTCCTGGGCCGCACCGCGGCGACCAGTGCGGGGGCCGCCCTCGCCTCGGCCGCGGCCGCCGTCCCGGCCGAGGCGGGGGGTCACGGGCGCCCCCGGCGGCGGTACGCCTTCACCGTGATGGGCACGACCGATCTGCATGGCAACGTCTTCAACTGGGACTACTTCACCGACGCCGAGTTCGACGACACGGCGCACAACGATGTGGGCCTGGCGAAGATCTCCACGCTGGTCGATCGGGTCCGTGAGGAGAAGGGGCGCCGCAATACGCTGCTGATCGACGCGGGAGACACCATCCAGGGCACCCAGTTGTCGTACTACTACGCCAGGGTGGACCCGATCACCGGGGCGGACGGCCCGGTGCATCCCATGGCGCGGGCGATGAACGCGATCGGCTATGACGCGGCGGCGCTGGGCAATCATGAGTTCAACTACGGCATCCCGGTGCTGCGGAAGTTCGAGGAGCAGTGCGACTTCCCGCTGCTGGGGGCGAACGCGCTGGACGCGAAGACGCTGCGGCCCGCCTTCGCGCCGTACTGGATGACGCGGCTGCGCACCCCGTGCGGGCGGGATGTGAAGGTGGCGGTGCTGGGGCTGACCAATCCGGGCATCGCGATCTGGGACAAGGTCAATGTGCAGGGGAAGATGACCTTCCCGGGCCTGGAGGAGCAGGCGGCGAAGTGGGTGCCGCGGCTGCGGTCGATGGGCGCGGACGTGGTGATCGTCTCGGCGCATTCGGGTACCAGCGGCACCTCCAGCTATGGCGACCAGGTGCCGTATGTGGAGAACGCGGCGGCGCTGGTGGCCGAGAAGGTGGCGGGGATCGACGCGATTCTGGTGGGCCATGCGCATGTGGAGATCCCGGAGTCACGGGTGGTCAACAAGGAGACCGGGCGCGAGGTCGTGTTGTCGGAGCCGCTCAAGTGGGGTCAGCGGCTGACCCTCTTCGACTTCGAGCTGGAGTGGGAGCGGGGCCGCTGGCAGGTGGCGTCGGTGTCGGCGAAGGTGCTGAACTCCAACACATCCGAGGAGGACCCGCGGATCGTGCGGCTGCTCGGTGATGAGCACAAGAAGGTCGTCGGGTACGTCAACCAGGTCATCGGCACCTCGACGGCGGCGATGGCGGCGACCGAGGCCGCGTACAAGGACGTGCCGATCCTCGACTTCATCAACCATGTGCAGTCGGAGACGGTGAAGGCGGCGCTGGCGGGGACGGAGTACGCGGCGCTGCCGGTGCTCTCGCAGGCGTCCTGTTTCTCCCGTACGGCGTCGATCCCGGCCGGGGAGGTCACGATCCGGCAGGTGGCGGGGTTGTACCCGTTCGAGAACACGCTGGAGGCGCGGGTGCTGACCGGCGCGCAGCTCAAGGAGTACCTGGAGTTCTCGGCGCGCTACTACGTGCGGACTCCGGCGGGTGGCGATGTGGACCCGTCGAAGCTGACGAATGCCGACAACACGCCCGACTACAACTACGACGCGGTCGGCGGCCTTACGTACGAGATCGACATCGCGAAGGCGCCGGGCTCGCGGATCGCGAAGCTGAGCTTCGACGGCAAGCCGATCGATGAGAAGGCGCGGTTCGTGCTGGCGGTGAACAACTACCGGGCGAGCGGCGGCGGCAACTTCCCGCATGTGGCCTCCGCGAAGCAGGTGTGGGCCAATTCGGAGGAGATCCGGAACACGATCATCGCCTGGGTGCAGGCGGAGAAGACGATCGATGTGTCGCGGTTCGCGTCGGTGGACTGGAGGCTGACCCGGGACGGCGCCCCGGTGTTCCCGGACGCCGGCTGAGATCGCCGTCCGGGAGGCGTATGCGGGGGGGGGCGTGCCGTCCGCGCGGGAAAGGCCAATTCCGGACAGAATGGATCATCTGAGGACGGGGCCGGGGCCGGGAGCTGGGTGCCGGGGTGAGGTCACATCCGGGTAGGGGCGAGTCCGTTGCGCTGGTCGGGGAGGTGCGGGCCGCCGATGACGGTGTCGCACCGCCCCGACGGCTGGAGGCCGAAGGCGGTGAACGCGGTGCGGGACGGCAACCGATAGGCGGGTTCCGCGAGCAGCGAGTTGAGGATGACGGCGGAGCGCCAGGCGGCGAGGCCGAGGTCGGGGGTGCCGACGCCATGGGTGTGGCGCTCGGCGTTCTGGACGTACACCGAGCCCTTGATCATGGGGTCGAGGACCAGGCGGTGGTCGGCGTCGATGCGCGGGCGCTCGGAGGCGTCCCGGCGGATGTAGGGGTCGAGGGCGGCGAGCAGGGTGTCGACGCGGCGCTCGCGGTAGCCGGTGGCGAGGACGACGGCCTCGGTGGTGTGGCGGGTGCGGGTGCCCTGTTCGGTGTGTTCCAGGTGGAGTTCGAGGCGGGCGGCGGCGATACGGCCGGCGGTGCGGACGGTGACGCCGGGGGTGAGGACGGCGCCGGGCCAGTCGTCGGCGTGGAGGGCGCGGCGGTAGAGCTCGTGGTGGATGGCGTCGAGGGTCTCGTGGGCGATGCCCTTGTAGAGCTGCCACTGGCGGGGCAGCAGTTGGTCGCGGACGGGCTCGGGCAGGGCGTGGAAGTAGCGGGTGTAGTCGGGGCTGAACTGCTCCAGGCCGAGCTTGCTGTACTCCATGGGCGCGAAGGACGGGGTACGGGCGAGCCAGTGGAGTCCTTCGGCGCCCAGCGGCCGGTGGCGCAGCAGGTCGAGGAAGACCTCGGCACCGGACTGGCCGGAGCCGACGACGGTGATGTGGCCGGTGGCCAGGAGCCGTTCGCGGTGTTCGAGGTAGTCGCAGGAGTGGAGGACGGGGACGTTGGGGGCGTCGGCGAGGGGGCGCAGGGGTTCGGGGACGTACGGTTCGGTGCCGACGCCGAGGACGAGGTTGCGGGCGTAGGCGCGGCCGAGGCCCCTGCCGTCCTCGTCGGCCCGGGTGAGGTGGGGCGCGTGGGCGTCGTCGGCCGGGCCGCCGAGCCGGGTGAAGTCGATTTCGAACAGCTCGTATTCGTGGTCCCAGCGGACGGCGTCGACGCGGTGGTCGAAGTGGAGTCCGGGAAGCTGTTCGCTGACCCAGCGGCAGTAGGCGTCGTATTCGGCGCGCTCGATGTGGAAGCGCTCGGCGACGTAAAAGGGGAAGAGCCGCTCATGGGCCTTGAGGTACTGGAGGAAGGTCCAGGGGCTGCCGGGGTCGGCGAGGGTGACCAGGTCGGCGAGGAAGGGGACTTGGATGGTGGCGCCGTCGATGAGCAGGCCGGGGTGCCAGTGGAAGGCGGGCCGCTGTTCGTAGCAGGCGGTGCGCAGGGCGGGGAGGCCGTGGGCGAGGGCGGCGAGGGAGAGGTTGAACGGGCCGATGCCGATACCGGCCAGGTCCAGGGGCCGGTCGACGCCGTGGGCGGGACCGGCGGCGGGGGCGGGATCGCAGGCAGGGGTGGGGGGTTGTTCGGTGCTCATGGGGTGGTGTGGCCTTCCACGAGTTCGAGCAGCCCGCGCAGATCGTCGGGCTGGGTGTGCGGGTTGAGAACGGTGACCTTGAGCCACAGCCCGTCGGGGGTGGCGGCGCGGCCGAGGACGGCCGTGCCGTGGTGGAGGAGGCGGCGGCGCAGCGCGGCGACGGCGGCGGGCGGCGCCCCGGTGGGGCGGAAGAGGACGGTGCTGATGGTGGGGCGGGCGTAGAGCTCGAGTCCGGGGCGGGCCTCGATGAGGTCGGCGAGGTGCTGGGCGGCCGTGCAGACGTGGTCGACGAGGTCGCCGAGGCCGCGGCGGCCGAGTGCCCGCAGGGTGACGGCGATCTTGAAGATGTCGGGGCGGCGGGTGGTGCGGAAGGAGCGGCCGAGCAGGTCGGGCATCCCGGCTTCGGTGTCGTCGTCGGCGTTGAGGTACTCGGCCTGGTGGGCCAGCGGGGCGAGGGCGGCGCTGTCGGGGACGGCGAGGAGGCCCGCGGCGACCGGTTGCCAGCCGAGTTTGTGCAGATCGAGGGCGACGGTAGGGGCCCGGTCGAGTCCGTGGAGCTGTTTGTGGAGGGTGTCGCTGAAGAGGAGGGGTGCGCCGTAGGCGGCGTCGATGTGGAGGGTGGCGGCGTGGTGGTCGCAGACGTCGGCGATATCGGGGAGCGGGTCGATGGCTCCGGTGTCGGTGGTGCCGGCGGTGGCGACGACGAGGGTGGGGGCGTCGGCGTCGGGCAGCCGGCCGAGGGCGGTGTGGAGCGCGGCCGGGTCGAGGACGCCGGTGGGGGTGGGGAGGGTGTGGGGCGTGGGCAGCCCGAGGAACCAGGCGGCGCGGTGGATGCTGTGGTGGGCGTTGCCGCCGCAGATGATCCGCAGGGGTCTGCCGACGCCGCCCGCGGCTTCGCGGGCGAGGAGGAGCGCGAGCTGGTTGGACTCGGTGCCGCCGGTGGTGACGAGCGCGTCGGGGGCGGGGCCGTGGGGGTGGACGAGCTCGGCCAGGGCGCGGCAGGTCAGGGCCTCCAGTGCGCAGGCGGCGGGGGCCTGGTCCCAGGAGTCGAGGGAGGGGTTGAGCGCGGACACGGCGAGGTCGGCGGCGGCGGCCACGGCGAGCGGCGGGCAGTGCAGATGGGCGGTGCAGCGCGGGTCCGCGGGGTCGGCCGCGCCATGGGTGAGGGCGCGGACGAGGGTGCGCAGCGCATGGTGGGGCCCCTCCCCCTCGTCGGGGATGAGTGGCCGGGCCGCGCCGCGTATCCGCCGGTCCACCGCGGCCGGGC
>NZ_JAHLEM010000305.1 GCF_018883605.1 Streptomyces niphimycinicus
GTCGGAGGATGGGGTCCAGGGGCGGGGCGGCAGCGCTCCCGCGCCGGGGGAGACGTCCTCGTAGTAGGGCAGTGGCGTGTGCTGCGTGGAGCTCATCGTTCTGCTTCCTATTCATTGCTCAGAGTTGAGCATCGAGGTTGGATAATTCGCTCTCCGCACCGACACAGTTGCCGGGTACTGGAGTCCTGGTCCAAGGGCAGTCCGGACCGCCTGCGACCAGCACGATCGAGCAGGATCTGTTTCACCCGCGTGTGCGGAGTGAACAAAGTGATGTCGGGGTCACTGTCCCGCTGCTCGATGTTGATCGCTCCGGCGTGGTCTGCTTGCCATACCGCCCCGCACTCGGTGCAGTGAAGCCGGTCCCCTTTGCGGACACCAAGGATGTCCGTGAAGGGGACGGCTTGCGAGGTATACGCAGCGTTGACCAGCCGCACCGCAGAACCTCTGCGGCCCGATACAGTCTCCAGCGCCTCAGCGGTGATGCCCTTGGTCCAGGCAGCCAGGCGCCGGTTGGTATTCTTCCCCAGCTTCTTATGACTGGCGAACGTCCTTGCGAGGTCTTCGGCGACGATCACGTTGGCCTTGTCGACGACCGCGTGCACGGCCTTGAAGGTCAGATCACGGACCCGGCACTTCCAGGCATTCGAGCGGCGTTCACGCTTGATCGTGCCGAGGTTGTTGTCCCGAATCCGCTGGGCCTTGGCATGGTCGCCCCTCTGCTCGGCCTTCTCGGCCAGAGCGCGGAGTTTCGCACGCCGCTGCCCCTTGGCCTTGCGGTGGTCGGACTCAGAGGACAGCAGTTGCCCCAGCTCGGGGCCGTGGTGCTTACCGTCGGAGTCGGTGAGGACTTCGGTGTATCCCTTGTCCACGCCGATTTTCCGGCTGCCGCAGGGACGCTTGGAGGAGGGCATCGTCTCGGCGTCGATGGCGTAGTGCACCTCGACGCGGCCGTTGCGGAGGATCATCCGGAGCGTTCCTGTGGGGGCGACCGTGGTGTTCAGCGGGATCGTGACGAGCTGCCGCCGCTCCAGGCCGGGCACCGCAATCCATATGTTGCCGCCCTCGGCGAGGGTGAAGGTGCGGTACTGGTCGGAGCGGACCACGATCTGATTGATGGTCTTGTTCCGCCCACGTCGCCAGTGCTTGCGCATCATCCGGGACAGGTACGCATCCTGCGTCCACTGGTCACGCTTCAGCAGCGTGAACAGGCGCTTCTTCTCCGCCTCGGTCACCTTCAGCTTGGCTACGGCGCGACGGATCTTGACCTTGGCGGCCTCGCGGCTGGCCGTGATGTCGGCGAACGCGTCCCGCACGGTCTCTTTCCACGCGTTCGCCAGCACGCCGAATCCCCCAGCGGTGCCCTCACGCATCCACTGGTCGCGGACCGTGCGGTCCTTGACGCCTGTACCGGCGATGGAGCCGTACTGGCGCCACACCAGCGACCTGACGCCACCGAGCCGCATGGCCTGCTCGTTGAGCTGGGCGTACTTCCCCTGGTTGAGGCCGCGACTGTAGGCGATGCGGGTGACCTTCACCGGCCGTCACCAGCGAGTTCGCCCTTGAGGGTCTTCTCGTACTTCCGCAGCCCGTCCAGGCGGCCAGAGAAGGTGTGCACGATCGCGAGAAGGTCCTGAACCATCTCTTCCTGCGGGGAAAGCGATTCCTGATTCGCCACCAGGATCGTGCAATCGTTCTTGTCCGCCACGTACTCCAGGTACTCGAACCCGAACCGGGCAAGCCGGTCCGTGTGCGCGATGACCAGTGTGCCGACCTCGCCCCGCTCGATGGAATCCATCAAAGCCAGGAGCTTCTTCCGCTTGAGGTTCATGCCGCCGCCGATCTCGCGGACCCACTCGTCCACAGCCAGACCACGCCCCCGGCAGAACTCCTCCATCGCCGTGATCTGGGAGGCGAGATCGTCCTTCTGTCCAGGTGAGGACACTCGGCAGTACACGACCGTCTTGCGGGCCGCCTCGTCGAAGCCCGGCTGCAACACCCGCCGCACATCGGCGTCGTTGAAGTACCGCTGACCGGATGCGGTACGACGCACCACGATGCGGCCCTCCCGCTCCCACCTGCGAACGGTGGAAGGGGAACGGCCGATACGCTCCGCGAACTCGCTGATCCGGTACATGCTGACCATCATACGTAACTCTGGACAGCAGTAGGCAGGAATCAGGCACTAGATGTCATACTCCT
>NZ_JAHLEM010000306.1 GCF_018883605.1 Streptomyces niphimycinicus
CCCTCCCGCTCCCACCTGCGAACGGTGGAAGGGGAACGGCCGATACGCTCCGCGAACTCGCTGATCCGGTACATGCTGACCATCATACGTAACTCTGGACAGCAGTAGGCAGGAATCAGGCACTAGATGTCATACTCCTTCTGGAAGCGGAGAACCGCGTTGTAGGTGATGCTTCCGAAGATGTCGTCCACCTGTCCGGCGCTGAGGAATCCGCGGTGGTAGAGCTGGCACTGCGCCTCGATCACCCTGTTTCCGGTGTCACCGGATTCGGTGATGGCCGTGCCGCTGTAGTACGTCCTGGAGCAACTGTAGGACTGCACGGCGGCGGAACTCGCCGAGGTGGCACCGGCAGCCATGGCCGAATCGGCGATGACGATCGACATGCTGGTCAGGGCGACCGCCGCGGCCGAGGCGACGACAGCCTTGGGTATGGACATCCGTCAGTACCTTTCGTCGGGTGAAGTACGCGGGCGACTCCACGGCTTCGGTGACCCGTGGTCGTCATCACTGTTGTCGGGTGGCGTGGTGCTTCACCAGCCGGGATGAACAACCGGAGACGTCCCGGGACCTCCCAGGACCTCCCGGATACTTGATGTCCGGATCTGGCGCCTGGAAGTGGGACAGTAGCGGCGAAAGCGCTCCACGATCAGCCGGACGGGAGGAGACTCACTCCGGGCTCCGGGCTCCGGGCTCCGGGCTCCGGGCTCCGGGACCCATGGGTCGGGGTCGGGGCCGGGCCCGAGGGCGGGTGCTGCGGAGGGGGAGCGTAGTGAGATGGCGAGCACTGCCCCCGTCACTCGACGCGAACGGGCGGCGGTTCGTAGGACAACTGCGACTGTTGAAGGACCGCAGCGGCCTCAGCCTGGTTTCCCTCCAGACGAAGACTCCCTTCAGCGGTTCATCGTGGGAGCGCTACCTCAATGGCAAGGTCCTGCCTCCCGAGACGGCCGTCGAAGCCATCGCCAGGATCGCCGGCGAGGATGCCGCACCTTTGCTCGAGTTGCGGGACGCCGCCGAAAGGACCTGGAACACCGCCTCGGACGCCTGTTCCACGGCCGGAGGCGATACGGCGCACGATACGCCGGAAGCCGAGGCGCCACGGATTCGCGTCGTGGCGTTGGCCGTGGCCGCGGGCGGGCTTCTGCTCTCCGCGGTCGTTTCCGTACTGCTGGTCATGGACGCTCAGCATCCGAAGGCCGGGGGCGGACAAGGGGCCGCTGCCAAGGTCGGGAAGTACACCTGCGCCTACACCCGGCGTGCCGACCTGCTGTTCGCCGGGAACAGCGCGGCCATGTCCCATCGGGTCATGCTCAACAGCACGGGCCCCGAGGTGGCCGAGGTGCAGTGTCTCCTGCTGCGCCACAAGCTGTCCCCGGGAGACATCGACGGATACTTCGGACCGCGTACGGAAACGCAGGTCAAACGGCTCCAGCGGCAGGACCATGTCCCCACGGACGGCGTCGTGGGGGAGCAGACGTGGGCGCTTTTGCGCCACGTGGAGTGAATACCCGGTCGTGACAAGGAAGGGCTCGGCGCGTGGAGAACTCGCGGAGGACATCCCGCTGGCGCGAACTGCCCCTGACCCTGCCTCCCGAATGCGCGAAGTTGGTCACCGATCTGCGGGAGTTGAAGGCCCGCAGCGGCCTGAACTTGGCGGAGTTGGCGGAAGCCACGGCCATCAGCAAGTCGTCCTGGGAGCGGTATCTCAACGGGAAGCAGTTCCCACCGCGCCACGCGGTCGCAGCCCTGTGCCGGGTGGTGGGGGAGGCCGAGGTGGGGGAGGCCGAGGTGGGGGAGGCCGAGGTGGGGGAGGCCGGCTCCGGAATCCTGGCCGGGTGGGCTGTGGCGGATGCGGCCTGGAGCGGCCGCGAGCACGGCATCGCGGCCGACCACCTCCGCTCGAACCCCACCGCCGACCGTTCCGCTTCGGCCAGGCCCGACGACCCGGACCCGTGCCGGCACCAGCACCAGCACCAGCACCAGCACCAGCACCAGCACCCCGGGCCGTTGCACCGGGCGCTCCTCGCGGCGTCCGCCTTCATCACCAGACGGCCTCGAACCGCCACGGTCGGCGTGCTGCTCGCATGTGCGGCAATGATCACGCCCGCCGCCATCTACCACATGTCGCACAGTGCCACCCGTGCGTCACGCGCCCGCCCGCCCGTCTGCCGACTGGGGTCCTGCGAAGGCCGCAACCCTCGCACCACGGCCTGTGAGGACCCCATCACCGTGGCATCGCATACGGCCGATGACGGCACCCGACTCGAAATACGCCTCAGCCCGAGCTGTCAGGCGGGCTGGATCCGTACCCGGCCCACGCACATGGGCTTCCGCATCGAGATCACCGGACCGGGAGGGCACCGCCAGAGTGCTGTGGTGACCACCTTGCCGTCGGACCAGGGCCCGGTCACCACCGCCATGGTCGCCGCGGCTCATCCCTCGCGCCTTCGTGCCTGCTATTACCCGTCGGCTCAGCAACCCGGCAGGGAATGCTTCAACGGCGCCGCTGCCCCAAGGTGAGGGGCGCGGCGGCGTGGCCCACCACCGTGGCCCGGGACCCGGGTCCGTGGATCCGCCCCTTGCGGTACTCGCCGGGAGAGATTCCATAGGTCTTCTTGAAGACCCTGCCGAATACCGCGTCATCCTGAAATCCCCATCGGGCGCGGATCTCTCCGACCGTCCGGCGGGCATGGGACGCGTCCGCCAGATCGGCGCGGCAACGCTCCAACCGCTCTTGGCGGATGAACCCACGGACCGTTCGCTGATCCTGCTGGAAGAGATGTTGCAGGTACCGCAGGGAGATGTGATGCTCGGCAGCGATCAGCGCGGGAGACAGCCGCGGCTCGTTCAGATGCTGAATGACAAACCTCTTGATCTCCTTGATGAGTTCCGTCTTCGGCGAGGGGGAAATCACCTCCCGCCGCTCCAACATGCTGGTGAGAAACATTGCCGAGAGGTCGATGACGGCTGATCCGAGGCGCCCGACCGGCGCCGATTCCAGCATCGCGCACTGGTCGGCGACTCCTTCCAGGAACCGGGCCAGAACCACCCCGGGCCCGTTCCGCAGCGGCACCGGCCCCCGCGTCAGATTTCGCGACGCACACGGGGGAATGGGGACGGCACTGCGAGGTAATTGCACGACTACCGCCTGTTCCGGCTTCTCGTGGTCGAGCAGCGACAGATCGAGCGGCTGGGTCTCCTCCCGCAGAACAAAAGCGGTGGCCGCCTGATGAGTTCCTGCTCGCCTCTGGAGCGGCGACGGCTCCTGATGGAACGAGAGCACGATGAGCCAGTTGCCCGGGTTGGGGTGGAGGGACGTACGGTATTCCCTTTCCCGTGCCGGCGCGAGGGGCTTCAATACCGAAATACGCACCTGGCCAAGGTCCAGCACCCTTGTGCCGCTTGTGCCGCGGGAATCCACACAGGTGTCGTACGTTTTCACAACCGTAAGTGCCTTTCGTGCAAGCGAGGGACTTCAGACTTCGCCGGGGCCGCGAGCCCGCTCGCCGCGTGGGCTCACACATTCGCCACCCGTGCGAAGCGCTTCCCTCTACACTCTTGACACCTCGGGCCGGCTCAGGAAGGGATCAGGCGTCCCATGGGACGTCCTGAGACGCCACCCACTCCGGGTCTCGCCACAAGACAGGACATACGGGGGGAAATGGCATGGGGGCGGCGAACTCCGACGCGGCGAGGGGGGTGCCTCATGAAGGCACGCTTGCGCTGGCTTCCCCGGCCGGACGGCAACTGGCGGCCGAACTGCGGCGCATCAAACAGACGTCGGGGCTGAGCTTCGCCCGGCTGGAAAGCCGGACCCACTACAGCAAGGCGTCGCTCGAGCGTTACATCAACGGAAAGCTGTTTCCCGGGCGCGACGCGGTCGCGGAGATCGCGCAGGCGTGCGGCGCCGACCCCGGGCCGCTGCTGAAATTCTGGGACGATGCCCTGAAAACGGCCATGGAGACGCGGGAAGCCGCCCCACCTCGCGAGACCCCGACGGATGCGGAACCATCGGTGCCCGCCGATGAATCAACTCATCGGCCGCGCGGGCCGTTCCGCAACCGGCGAAAGGTGATTCTGCTCGCCGGGCTGGGAATGGCCATTGCGCTGTCCGCGTTCCTGGTCCGTCCATGGTTCGGCCGGACATCCGCTCCCAAGCCCCCGACGTCCGGTTGCCGCGACTACTACGTGGACATCCATGTGTACACCAGGGGGAAAGTCTGCTGGCAATCGGCCAGTGCCACGGTGAACGGGTATGTGGAGAACCCGGACAGCGCGGGGAAGGCCACGGCCCAGCTCTGTGTCTCCAATCATCCGGATGTCTGCTCGCAGATCATCGATCTCGCCTCCGCGGCGCCGGGCAAGGGCGCGCGTTACCACCGGACGGTCCACCTTCCCGCCGGCCACGGTGTGTGGGTCCGTGCCTGTGCGAAGGATCTCTGTACGCAATGGGACTAGGGCCCTTCTGACGGATCTCCGCGGCGTCAGAAGGACCCTGGCGGCACACCTCCTCAGCCGCCTCGAAGGGCCGGCCAGGTGTCCTCACCCACAATGCCGTCGACGTGCAGATGATGAGCCTGCTGGAATTTCCTGACCGCCAGTCGCGTGTCGTCCCCGAAATCCCCATCGACGCCGTACGGGCCGATGTTGTATCCGCGGGCCTTCAGAATGCACTGCACCTCACGAACGCGATCCCCCTTGTCGCGGTACTTCGTGAGGGCGGTCCCCGAGTAGTAGCGGCATGAGGTCCATGGCCGTGGCTTCGGGGCGTTGTGCGACGGCTTCGGCGTGTGGGTGATGACCTTGGTCGGCTGGGACTTCGGCCGCGGCTTCGGCTCACCGGCCGCGTGGGTGGGCGCCGTATCCCCTCCGCTGCCGCCGGGCGGGTCCACGGACGGGGCCGCGGCAGGAGGCGTCTGTGCTCGCGGAGTCGATGTGCTCGGCACCGGATGTCTCTTCGCCCGGTGCGTCGGGGCGGGCGTATGCGAGACGGTGGGCGACGCCGCATGGACGCCGGCGCGTGAACCCTTCGAGTGCGCCTCCTGCGACGCCCCGTTCCCGGGGACGATGAAGGCGACCACGACCGCGACCGCCGCCACCACGGCCGCGACCGCTCCCAGCACCATCGCCCGCCGCCTCTTCCTCGGACCGGTCTGTTTGACCGTACGCTGAGGAGCGCCGCGCCGGAGGACCGTCAACTGGTCCATGGGCGACACGGCGGCCGACCGGCCGCTCCACCCCGCGCGCGTCGCGATCAACTCAGCGACTGGATCCGGCCATTCTGCGGCCGGATCACGGTCGCGGGCGATCTCGGCCACTCGCTCCGGTGAGGGCCGGGCGGCAGGGTCCTTGTCCAGGCAATGGCGAATGAGTTCGGCGAGCTTCGGGGCGCTCTCCGCCACCCGGTCGACGACGTCCGTGCTCGGCGGATCGTAGATCACCCGGTGGATGACGCCCCCGGTCGATCCTTCGCCGAACGGCGCCTGGCCGGTGGCCGCGAGTGCCAGGACCGAGCCGAGCGAGAAGACATCCGACGCGGAGTCCACGGCCCGGCCGCCCGCCTGCTCGGGTGACATATACGCCGGGGTGCCGACGTGTTGGCCGGTCGTGGTGAGCGCGCTGGCATCGGCGGTGTGGACCACCCCGAAGTCGATGACCCGCGCGCCGTCCGTGCCCAGCAGGACGTTGGACGGCTTGAGATCGCGGTGAACGATCCCGGCGGCGGCGATGGTGGCGAGCGCCTGCCCGATCTCGGCCGCCAGCTTCCACACGACGGGCGCGGTCAGCGGGCCATGGCGGCGCACCGCCTCGTCCAGGCTGAGGCCCGGGACGTACGCGGTCGCCATCCACAGATGCTCGTCCTCGTCGAACCCGGACCCGAGCAACTCGGCGGTGTACCGGCCGTGGACCCGCCGCACGGCTTCGACCTCGCGATCGAACCGGCGGCGGAACCGGGCGTCCTCGGCGTACTCCGGCCGGATCACCTTGACGGCCACCAGCTCCCGGGCCGTGTACGCGGCCGACTGCGACTCATCCGCGGCCACGGCCCGCCCGAGGAAGAGCCGCCCCATCCCCCCACCGCCCAGCCGGGCCAGCACCCGGTAGGGCCCGATCGTCACCGGGTCCGCCCGGCGCAGCGGCTCGGCACCGAGCCGTTGGAGATCGGCGGGGGTCAGCTCTCCGGTCCAGGGGTGGGCCGGGTCGGTCTCAGGCATGGGAGTTTCCTTATGGAGTTCCTGCTGTGACGCCCTCGGGCCATGTTCAGTGGTGCTTGCCGCCGGCCTCGGAGATGTTCTTCAGGACCGTGTCGAACTTCCGCTGGAACTCGTCCAGAGACTGCCTGATCTTGTTCAGGTCCGCCTGGGCGCTGCTCCAGGAGGACCTGAACTGCGAGGCGTACGGGCCGCTCCAGTGGCTCGGGTCGCTCAGGACGTTCCCGGCGGCGGAGAGATGGGTGATGGACTGCTGGAAGCCGCCGTGAATGATGTTGAGGAATTTGGTGCTTGCGGCGTGTGCGGCGCTGTCGACTGAGATCTTGTCATCGGACATGGTGTTTCTCCTGTTTTCGACTCGGTCCCGGAGGCTTTTGATGAGCCCGGCCGGGGCTTACGGCTAATTGGGCGGGGTCTTGGCTCCGGAGGTTTCCCTGAGGGTGAATTTGTCCATCAGGTCCTCAATGGTGGGGAGAATTTTTTCCTTGGAATTCGGCTTGCTTGCGTAGTATTGCTCTGGATTCTCAAGGACCGTGGTGAGGGTTTGGCTGTTGATCTCGGGGTCGCCGGTGAACTCGACCTTGCGGCCGTCCTGGTGGTGGACGAGACCCCGTGAGATGAGCGTGCTGACGGAAAGCGTGAGTCCTCCCACCGCGATCCTGTCGTTGATCAAGGAGGTGTTCTCATACCGTCCCGTGGGCAGCAGCTTGTTGAGCACATGATCCAAGGGGTTGTGCTTGGACACCAGGCGCTTGGCGGCCATCATGGCGGCCTTGTAGGCGACAGTCGCCACGAGCCCTTCCGGTGAAGCCGGCCCCACCACCTTGAAAAGCACCTGGATGAAGACTTTGTCGACCACGAGCTTTATCAGTGAGTTCTTCGCGTTGAGGTCGACTTTCTCGATCGCCGCCATGAATGGCCGGAGTTCCTGGCCGGCCAGTCCCCCGAGCCCTATGGCCCACTGGCGAAGGTCATTCGCGTCGAGTTTCTCCGGCGGTGTGATGCTGTGTCGCACGCCTGCCGAGTAGAAGAGGGTCAGCCCGGGCAGCAGTTGGTTCAGGTCGGTTTTGTGCAGTGCCGGTGCATCAGGTGCGAAGAGCGCCTGGGAGACCTTCCCCATCAGGGCGTGGGCCTGCGGTTGGCCACCGATGTTCTCCATCGCCGTCGTGAGTACGCCGAGAAGGGTGCTTCGCAGCGGGGGGTTGAGCGAAGCCTCGCCATGGATCAGATGCCTGATCTGCCCAGCGGTCAGGGAGTTGGCGAAGTTCACGGACGCCGTCGGGTTGCTCGCGAGCGCATTGAGCAAGGCGATCTGCCGCTCGGCGGTCATGTGGTAGTGCTCCGGCGAGTTGTCTCTGCCGGCGAGTCGGCTGAGCGCTTCGACGACATGTGCGGTCGTCGCCTCGCTCAGCAGGCCGCTGGCGTAAGCGCTCACAAACGGTTGAGTGTCGGTCGACTGTCCCAGAAACTCCTCGAGTTTTCGCGCTTCCAGCGCATTGAAGAAGCCTGCACAGAAATAGGGATCGTCGGCATTCTTGGCCAGCTCGCGTTGGCGTTCTTTGGTGTTCATCGAGCTGCGGGCAAGTGCGGCTCCCGCGTTGATCTGCCCCTGATGTGCGGCCTCTTTCTGTAGTTGCTTGAAAGCCTTGTCGATGGCCTTGTCGTTGGAGAAGATCGGCTGGTTCCGCCCCCGTACGAGAACGCCTCCGGCCCGCAGGAACGCCAGGCCGACGGTCTTCACGTCCCGGTCGGTGTAGTACGCGGCCGCCACTTGCCTGGCGACGTTCGCGTCAATGGCCCCCGAAGAGCAGGGCCCGCCGCCGTTCTCATAGGCCAGAAGAGCGGGCGTCAGCACCCTGCGCACCCAGGTTTGAAGCTGCTCGGCACCTTGGGTGCAGGTATCGGAATACCTCGAGAGGTTCTCCGGAATCGCGGAGACTCTGTTCATGTCGCCTTCACACCTAATGCTTGTTCTTCTCGGCCTTTTCGGCGGCGTGCGCCGCTGCGGTCGCGTTGGCCACTTGAGCCTGGAGTTTGATGGCCGCTTCCTTGAGCGCGCCGAGCGCTGTCTGCTGGCCCCCGAAGTCGGATTGGAAACCATCGCGCCGCTCGCCCTGCCAGTTTTCGCTGTGGCGGCCACCGAGGAGAGCCTTGCACTGGCCCTCACGGAGCTGAATGAACGATTCGAGTCTGCCGACGAGCTGGAACAACTGCTGACTGAGCCGATCAGCGGCGGCGAAATCGTATTTCGGTGGCATCAGTCAGTTCCCCCCCGTGCGGCTCACCTGAGGATTCTCCGGCCCCGGGCCTGCCCATGTCATTGACCCGGGGCGCACAGCCCCTGTGCACTTCACGCAATGCGTCATATGCCGGTGACCATCCGTCAGTTCGCCACCTGCACACCCGACGCCACCCCGTCCACCACCAAGTACCCCCGCCCCGGCAGCGGCGCCATGCGGTCGTGGCGGGGGAGTTCGGTGCCCAGCAGGTCGCCGTCGAGGTCGTGGTCGGGGGCGAGGAGGAGGCCGCAGCGGCTGTCGCGGGCGCGTTGGGTCCAGTGGCCGTAGGAGCGGCGAAGGGCGTCGGCGCGGCCCGCGGCGATCAGATGATGGCCGGTGGCCGGGAAGGACAGCCACGATTCCAGGAAGCCGCGCTCGTCCTCCACCGTGTCGGCGTCGTCGGCCAGCAGGAGGGCCGGCTGGTCCAGGGGCAGCGTGGCGAGGGCCTGTTCGAGCTCGTCGTACGTGGTGGCCAGGGCGGCCAGACCGGATAGGTCCCGCAGCGGGGAGCGGCGCGGGGCGAAGCCGACGACCGTGGTCGGGGCGTCGGCGGAGGACGTCACGAGCCGGGCGATGGTGCACAGGGCCGTGCTGCGGCCGGACCGCTGCGGCCCGGCGACCAGGGCGTGTTCGCGCTCGTACAGCCGCAGTCCGGCGCACCCGAGGGTGTCGGAGTCCAGGCCGACGGGGAGCCACCAGGGGTCCGTGGCGGTCCGGGGCGGCTTCGCGAGGGCGGTGGCGGGGACGTCGGTGGGCAGCAGACCGATCTCCGGGGCGCTGCGCCGGGCGCCGGTCCACCGGGCGGAGGTCTCCGCTACGGCCGCCGCCAGGTCCTCGCCCGGCCAGCCGATCTGGATCACCTGCCGGTTGGCGGCCACGATCGCCCGGCCCGGCACATACGTGGGGACCGCGTTGCGCGGCACGTCGAAGTATCCGTACTCGCCGGGGTCGGCCAGCCGCATCAGCAGCTTGGTCTGGGTCAGGGCGGACCAGGCCGACGGCACCGCCCCCGACCGGTCGGCGCTGACCGCGAACCTGATGCCGACCGCCGGGCCGTCGGCGTAGACGCGGGCCAGCTCGTCGATGAGGTTCATTCCGGCGATGTCCTTGTCGAAGTCCGACAGCAGTGCGCCGAGGTTGTCCAGCAGCACCAGCCACTGCGGGAAGTCCCCCGGCCCATGTGCCTTGCGCGTGTCCAGCTCCCGCCGCAGCAGCTTGATCAGCCGGATCTGCCGCTCGCGCTCGGCGGACCCGATATGGGCGCCGGTGTGCGGAAGCGCGGCCAGCGGGGCCAGGTCGCCCGCGCCGAGGTCGAGGGCGAAGATGTGGTGCCGGTCGGGCGGGCAGGAGCCGGCGACGGCCAGGGCGAGCGCGGCCAGGGCGGTGGAGGTGCCCGCGCCGCCGCCCCCGTAGAGCACGACGTTTCCGGCGGCCGGGTCCCATCCGACCGCGTACTGCCGCTGCCGGTCGGGGTCGTCGGCGAGCGCCCAGGAGGGCAGGCCGGCGGCCTCGGTGTGCAGGCCCTGTTCGGCGACCGCGGGGAGGTCCGCGCGGTGCAGGACATCGGGCAGCGGATCGGGCCAGGGCCGCCGCGGCGGGGCGAATCCGGACAGGTCGGCGGCCTTCCGCGCGGCCGTGACCAGCCGTCGCAGATCGGTCTCGCCCTCGTCGCCGTCGTCGGCCGCGGTCAGTACCGGCATGCCCAGGATGAACGGTGCGATGGTCACCGGGGCGGTCACCGCCGCCTGCGGGGTGACCCCGCTGGACAGCGCGGTCTGCACCGGCAGCACCTCGCGCGCGCTGAGCCGGTAGTAGGCGCGTCCCCATTGGCGGGTGCCGATTCCGGCCGCCGCCGGACTGTCGACGACGTCCTGCGAGTCCTCACCGCTCTCCAGACGCAGCGCGATACGGAGCTTGACGTTGTTCTTGATGGCGTCGTTCACCGAACCCGCGGGCCGCTGGGTGGCCATGATCAGGTGGACGCCGAGGGTGCGTCCGCGCTGTGCGATGCTCACCAGCGAGTCGACGAAGTCCGGCAGCGCCTTGACCAGGGCGGCGAACTCGTCGATCACCACGGCGAGCCGGGGCATCGGCTCCATGTCGGTGTCATTGGCGTTCTTGACGTTCTTGGCGTCCGCGGTGTCGCGCAGCCGCTGGTAGTCGCGGATATGGCTCAGGCCCACCGCGCGCAGCAGCCGTTCGCGGTGGCGCAGCTCGGCGTCCAGACAGCGCAGGGCGCGCTCGCCGAGCTGCTCGTCGAGGTCCGTGACCAGGCCGACGATATGCGGGAGTTCGGCGCACTCGTCCAGGGCGCCACCGCCCTTGTAGTCCACCAGCGCGAAGGTCAGATGCTCCGGGTCGGCGTCGATGGCCATGCTCGCGATGAGGGTGCGCAGCAGCTCGCTCTTGCCCGATCCGGTGGTACCGGCGATCAGCGCGTGCGGACCGTCGTCGTCGAGATCCACGGTGAACAGGTCGCGTTCGCTGACCCCGAGCACGGCCCGCACCCGCAGGGCCGGGGCCCGGGTCTTCCACCGCCGGCCGACCTCGGAGCCGGAGACGGCGGCCAGGTCCAGCAGCGGCAGCAGGGAGATCCGGTCCGGCAGCCCCGCGCCCTCGACCCGCAGCTCCGGGTCCTCGAAGCGGGCCAGTGCCCTGGCGATCTCGCGCGCCTGGGCTTCGGGCATGCCGCCCAGCAGCACATCCGCGATCACCTCGGCGGAGGCCACGTCGCGTACCTGCCCACGGCCTTCCGCCGAGGCGGTGACCACCGAGGTGCACAGGGCGGGCAGCCGGGTGGTGAGCACCATGGCCCCGCAGCGCCGGGTGCGGTCGGCGAGCAGGTCCCGCAGCGGGCAGGGCCGGCCCTCCAGGAGGGTGGCGCCGTCCACGATCACCAGCAGCACCGGCCCGGTGCCGTCCTCCGTGCGCCGGGGCGCGGCGGAGTGCAGGCCGCGGGCCAGCGCGTCGGACTGCTCCGGGCCGACCGCCACCAGCCGCGACGTCCCCGACTGCGGGTCGGCGCCATGCGGCAGCCACTTCGTCCACTCCCAGTCGGCCAGCCGCGACGGGTCGGCGAACACCGCCAGGGTCACATCGGCCGGCCCACTCCCCACCAGCGCCTGGCACAGCAGGGACCGGGCGACGGCGAGGGCCGCCCGGCGGTCCCCCTCGAACCCCACCGCCTCACCGGCCGAGATCCCGACCACGGCCGGCACCTGCGGCAGCACACACCGGGCGCCCAGGATGTCCGCCGCCTCCGGGGCCGGTCCGGAGGAATCCGTGTCGAGAGACGGCGTCCAAGGCAGGTCGGCCGTGCCGACGACGGTCTTGAGGAAGTCCGGTGCGCCCGGGCGCCGCTCCCACAGGGCGGCCCCCGGCGCGGTGGCCCGGTGGACCACCTCCGCCGGATCGGGATGGGCGCCCCGGCGGGTACGGAACTCGGCGGCATGGCGCGCGGCCACGGTCCGCTCGAACTCCGCGATGCGCGCCGCGTGATCCCGCATCCCGCGCCGGAGGGTGAATCTGCCCCGCAGCCGCTCCTCCACGAAGTTCGCCAGGAACATCAGGGGGGTGAGCGCCGCGATGGCCGCGTAACGGACGTCGTGCGTGAGCGCGACGATCGCACCGGCCAGAACCAGCGGCCCCAGCATGCTGGAGATGCTGAACGGAGCCTTGTTCGCGCTCGGCGGGGGAGCGGGGACGGCGATCCGAGGCGGATCGGCCGGGCGGCCACCGCGTGGTGCGCGGTTGAACGGCAGGGTGCCGCCGGGACCGACCTCGCGGACGGCGTTGACACGCTGTACGGGTCCGAGGCGGTCGGGCGGCAGGACGCGCAGCAGCACCTCACCGCCGAGCGAGACCAGGTCGTCCGGACGCACCCGGACGCCCGGCTCGGTGATGCGCTCGCCACCGACGTCCGTGCCGTTGGCCGTGTCGAGATCGGTGACGTGCGCAGCCCCGTCGGGCGCGATCTCGAACGCCGCATGCAGTCGGGACACCCCCGTGGCCACGACCCGCACATCCGCATCGGCGCCCCGGCCGATGACCGTTCTGCCCGCCTTCAGCGGAAAGCTGCGCCCGGCCTCGAGCCCGCCGACCACCCGCAGCACGGCGGCCGCGGCGCGCGGTCCGCGGGCGAGGTCCCAGCCCGCGCGGGCCACCCGTGATCCATGGGCGAGACCGCATTCGCTCAGCCCCGTCTCCGGCGGTGCCGTCCGCCCGTCGATGCTCAGTCCGGTCGCGGGCACGTCCAAAGCGGCGGCCAAGTCGGCCAGCGTGGCGTCCGGCCGGCCGACTCGCAGCTCCATCTCCCGCTCGGATTCGCCATCGGCGTAGATGATGCGCACGGCACAGTCCCTCCACAGTGGCCCTTGTCGCAAGGGGTATGCCGAGTCTGAGGACCGTCCCTCGGGAAGTCATTGACGGCGGACGCAGAGTCTTTGACTTCCGGCGCCATGCGAACGGCCCCCACGATCCGCGATCGTGGGGGCGTTCTTCCGGGCTGCCCGCGCCGTGCTACGCGACCTCGGCGATGATCCGTTCCACCTCGGGGGAGAGGGGCTGGAAGACCTCGAAGAGGCCGATGGTGCGCAGGGCGGGGGTGAGTTCCCGCATCTGTGCGACGACGGCCGTGTGCTCGGGGGTGCCCTCGGTGAGGTCGTCCAGTCGTATGGCATTGCTGACGAACGCGGCCACCGAGCCCTTGCGGACGGTCCTCCCGTTGATCGCGGTCGAGTCGACACCCGCGGGCAGGACGTCCTCGGGGCGAACGGCGGGCTGCTGCGGCTGCGAAGGCGAGTGCGACATGGCCATCTCCTGCGTGTTGAATGAACGTGCTTTCTGCACGCATTGGACGGTACCAGGACTCCGTGTTTTTTGCACGTATCATCGAGGGGTGAGCGAAACGACACGTGACAACATGTCCGCCGCCCGCGTGGCCGCGGCCATCGGGGCGTTGACCCAGCGGGCCACCCGCGCCGGGCTCTACAGCCGGTTGACCTCCGGGGTGGAGGGCGTGGACGCCACGACCTACCCGGTGTTGTCCGGGATCGACCGCATGGGGCCCGTCACCGCCACCAAGCTCGCGGAGGTGATCGGGATGGACCGCACCGTCACCACCCGCTACGCGACCCGATTGCAGGAGGCCGGGCTGATCGACCGCCGCCCCGACCCCGCCGATGCCCGCGCCACCAGGCTGGTCCTCACCGTTGAGGGGGAGCGGGCGGTCGCGGCGCTGCGAGGGGCGCTGGAATCCTTCCTGGCCGAGGAGATGGCGACGTGGCCGCCGGGAGAGGCCGCCGCGTTCGCCATGCGCCTGGAGCTTCTGACGGAGTCCCTCGCTCAGGGTGAGGCGGACCGTTCACGCTGATGCGCGCGGGTGACGGGCCGCCGCCCGGACGTCGAGACGCGCTCCGGTCCGGTCCGCGATCTCATCGGTGGAGACGCCCGGGGCGACCTCGGCGAGAACCAGGCCGCGTTCCGTAACGTCGATCACGCCCAGGTCGGTGATGACGCGCTGCACGCACCGTTTGCCGGTGAGAGGGAGCGCGCACTCCTCGACGATCTTCGGGCTGCCGTCCTTGGCCGTGTGGTCCATCAGGACGATGACGCGCCGGGCGCCGTGGACGAGGTCCATGGCGCCGCCCATCCCCTTGATCATTTTCCCGGGGATGGTCCAGTTCGCGAGATCTCCGGTGGCCGACACCTGCATGGCACCCAGGATCGCCACGTCGATATGCCCGCCCCGGATCATGCCGAAGGAAAGGGCGGAGTCGAAGAACGAGGCTCCCGGCAGCACGCTGACGGTCTCCTTGCCCGCGTTGATCAGGTCCGGGTCCACCTGCTCAACGGTGGGATAGGGGCCCAGGCCCAGGATGCCGTTCTCGGATTGCAGCACCACATGGACACCGGTGGGCAGATGGTTGGGCACCAGGGTGGGCAGGCCGATGCCGAGGTTCACATAGGAGCCGTCAGGAAGTTCGCGGGCCGCCCTGGCCGCCATCTCGTCCCTGGTCCAGGCCATCAGTTCGCTCCTCCCGCCGTGACGATGTGCGCCGTGCGCACGGTCGTCTTCTCGATGCGCTTGTCCGCGGCCTCCGAAGCGGTGAGCGCGAGCACCGACCGCACGAACACCCCGGGAAGATGGATCGCGTCAGGGGCGAGCTCTCCCGGGTCGACGAGCTCTTCGACCTCCGCGATGGTCACTCGCCCGGCCATGGCCGCCAGGGGGTTGAAGTTCCGCGCCGACTTGTCGAAGACGAGGTTGCCGTGCCGGTCGCCCTTGGCGGCCCGTACCAGAGCGAAGTCGGTGGTGATCGACTCCTCCAGTACGTACTGGGCCCCGTCGTACTCGCGCACCTCTTTCCGTGGCGAGGCGACGGCGACATTGCCTTCGGCGTCATAGCGCCAGGGCAGTCCGCCCTCGGCGACCTGGGTTCCCACACCCGCGGGCGTGAAGAAGGCGGGTATGCCGCAACCGCCCGCGCGCAGCCGCTCGGCCAGCGTGCCCTGGGGCACCAACTCCAACTCGAGGTCGCCTGCGAGGTACTGGCGGGCGAACTCCTTGTTCTCGCCGACATACGAGCACATGGCGCGTGAGATGCGCCGTGCCTCGAGCAGTACGCCCAGCCCCCAGCCGTCGACGCCGCAGTTGTTGGACACCACGCTCAGCTCTGCCGCGCCCTGCTCCAGCAGCGCCTGGATGAGTGCGGCGGGGATACCGCAGAGGCCGAAACCGCCCACGGCCAGCGAGGCCCCGTCGTGGATCTCCGCCACGGCTTCGGCGGCGGAAGTGACGACTTTGTCCATTTTGTTCATGAACGCCCTCCGTATCGAGGTCGGGTTCGCCGGAGATGGCGAGCCGTCGACAGCGCACCGCCGTATCGCGCCGGCCGGGAAAGTGGCCGGTGGCGGCGCGGCCGGGTTCGCGGGGTCGGCGGCTCCCGCCGGATGCCCGGGAACTGCCGAGTGCCGAGGAGGGCTCGCGGCCGGCCCAGGTCCGGGATGGCGGGCGGCCAGGCGAAACCAGGAGCCCGGAGGCTCCGAAGTTAGTAAACGTTAACTCGCGGTGGACGTTAGCGGGCGCCGCCGGAGCTGTCCACCCCCGTGCTTCGGAGTCGAGGGCGGCGACGTGGAGAGACCCGGGCGACGGCGCGGGGAGACCGGGGCGGCGGACTGAGATCTCCGTATCCATAACGTGAGATCGCAACTGCGTTAGGGTGGCGGTGTGAAGTATCTGCCGGGCATTCTGAGCGAAGACCATCCGAGCCTCAGCGCCACCGAGCGCGCGTACGCCGCCATCAAGCGCCAGATCATCGAACTCGAGCTGGTGCCCGGCACTCATGTCACCAAGTCGGCCCTCGTGCACCGGGCCGGCGTCGGCACGATGCCCGTCCGGGAGGCGCTGACCCGGCTCCAGCGGGACGGTCTGGTGCAGGCGCTGCCCCGCTCGGGCTACCGCGTCCTGCCGGTCACCCTCAAGGGGACCCGCGACCTGTGCGCGTTCCGCCGGCTGCTGGAGGTGGAGGCGGCGGGGCTCGCGGCGGAGATCGGGTGCCCGGAGCGCGATCTCGCCCGGATGGAAGAGCTCCTGTCGGTCACCTACGAGACGGGCGACCCGGCCAGCCTCGACGCGTTCCTTCGCGCCAATCTCGAATTCGACGCGATCATCGCCAATCGATGCGGCAATGACATGCTCGCCCAGTCGATCATCCGGGTCTTCGACGAGTTGGAGCGAGTCCTGCGGATCACGCTGAAGTCCCTGCCCTTCTCGGAACCGGCCGCGCATCAGCGGCGGGAGATCCTCGAGGCCATCCGGGACCGCGACCCGGCCGCGGCCCGTGCGGCCATGGGCGCCAGGACGCAGGCCGCCCAGGAGCAGATCATCGACCAGTTGGTGTCCCATGCGTCGCTCGCCGAGGTCAGTATCAGCGTCACCTGATTCCGGAGGGGGCCCAGAAGGGATCCCAGTGGGCCGGATTCATCTCGCGTCCCCCGAGGGGTTGACGGATGTTCCCGAAAGTGGTGGGCTGGAACTGAGATCTTAGATACATGAATAGAGATCTCAAAGGGGGTGGAAGTTCATACTCGCACCCGCTGCCGCATCGAGATGATCAACATGAACGCCACAGCGATCTCCCGGACCGACCGGACATTCTCTCTGCCGCCCTCCGCCGCCGACGTGCCCCGGATCCGGAGCGCCCTGGTGGGCGCCCTCCGCGAATGGGGGCTCGCCGAGGGCGCCGAGCTGGTCCACACCATCGGCCTCATCGCCTCGGAGCTGGTGACCAATGCCGTCATCCACGCCGGTGTGCTCACGCCGAGCATCGTCGTCATCCTCAGGATCGGTACGGGCGGAACGCTTGAACTCGGTGTCCGCGACAACTGCCGCGACATTCCGAGGCCGCGGGCCGCCTCCCCGGAAGCCGGTCATGGCCGCGGGATGGCGATCGCCGATGCGCTGCTCGCCGAGCTCGGCGGCGGTCTGACGGCCGAACCGCATCCCGATGGCAAGACCGTCTGGGCCCGGCTGCCCGGCGCGCTCCCGTAACCCGGCCGCCGGTCCGCCCGCTGTGGCAACGCTGTGGCACCGCGGCGGCCCCGCTGTGGCCCCGCCGTGGCAACCAAGACCCGTGAAGGGAACCTGATGAAGCTGGAACGTCTGCCGGCTCTCGAACTCGCCGACCGCGCCCGGATGGCACCGCCGAGCCGGCCGGCCATGATCCCCTTCCGCGGTGTGCCGACGCTTCCCATGCCGGAGCATGTCGTGGCGGCGGCACGGACCGCCGCGGGCGAGGTGTTCCCCCGGCGCAGCCGTGGTTCCGAAGAACTCCGTCAGGCCATCGCCTCACACCTGACGGCCTCATACGGGCTCACCGTGGACCCGGAGAGCGAACTGCTGATCACGCATGGCGCCCAGCACGGGATGAGCGTGGCGCTGCGGGCTCTGCTGTCACCGGGCGACGAAGTCCTGGTACCCGCTCCGAGTTATTTCTTCGACGGCATGATCCGCCTGGCGGGAGCCCGGCCGGTGTACGTACCGTCCGACGAGAGCCGCGGCTGGGACCATGTCCCGGCGGCTGTCGAGGCCGCGATCACTCCGGCCACCCGGGCGCTGCTGATCTGCAACCCCAACAATCCGACCGGCTATGTGCCCGGCCGCGAGCGGCTGCGCGGGCTGCTGGACATCGCCGCGCGGCACGGTCTGATCGTCTTCTCCGACGAGTCCTACGAGCGCTATGTATGGGACGGGCCCGGCTATGTGCCGCAGATGCTGCTGCGCGATCACCATCCGGATCTGGTCACGGTCACCAGCCTCAGCAAGAACTACGCCTTCACCAGTTGGCGGATCGGCTATGTGCACGCCCCCGCCCATCTGCTGAAGCCGATACACCACGCCTTCGAATGGGACGCCATCAACGTCGGCGACGTGGCCCAGGCCGCGGCGCGGGCCGTCATCACCGGTCCGCAGACCTGGATCGAACAAGAGTTCGCGACCATGCGGGCCCGGCGTGACATTCTTCGGGACGGGCTGGAGAGCGCCGGTCTCGCTTCGGTGCGCCCCGACGCCGGTGTGTTCGTCTTCGTCGACTGCGCCCCTCTCGGACTCCGCGGGCGCCGGCTGGAGCGGCTGCTGATGGATCACGGTGTGACGGCCATCGCGGGCGACGCCTTCGCCGGGCCGGATACGCACATCCGCATGGTGTACGGGGGATCCGCCGCCGACCTTCAGGAGGCGGGGCGGCGGCTCGGGGAGCTGACGCGGGGGAGTGCGGGAGTCCGCGCGGCTCTCGTGGAGTAGCGAACGGAAGACGGCATGCGCGGTGCGGTGGGGTGCCGCGCCGCGCGAACAATAAAGATCCTAGATGGCCATTGATGAGATCTCAGTTCTCCCCTAGGGTCATCGCAACTGCCGGAGGGGCGGCGCGATGCAGCCCTCTAGGGGCCACCTTTCAAGGAGCCGAACGTGCCAGGACCTGCCAAGACCGACCTCGACGGAAGCTGGCGCGTCGCCGCCGACATCGGTGGGACGTTCACCGATGTCATCGCCCTGGGCCCCGGAGGCCGGGTCGTCCCCGTGAAGGTCCTCTCCACACCGCCGGACTTCGGCAGCGGCGTCCTCGGCGGCACCCAGGCCGCGCTGTCCGCGGCGAGCGTGCTCCCGAACCAGGTCACGGCGATGCTGCACGCCACCACGGTGGCCACCAACGCCATTTTGGAGATGCGCGGCGCACGTACCGCCCTGGTGACCACGCGGGGATTCCGGGACGTACTGGAACTCGGCCGGCTGCGCCGCCCGTTGCTGTACGACCTGTCCTGGCAGCGGCCGACCCCGCTCGTTCCCCGGCGCCACCGCTATGAGATCGACCAGCGCATCACCGCCGACGGCCGTCTCGAGCCCCCGGCGGACCCCGCCGAACTGGCCCGTGTGGCGGGCGAGATCCGGGCCGCGGACATCGAGGCGGTGGCGGTGTGTCTGATCAACTCCTATGCCTGCCCCGAGGAGGAGCGCCGGGTCGCCGCCGAACTGCGGGCCCTGCTCCCCGGCACCTATGTGACCGCCTCCGTCGACATCACCCCGCAGATGCAGGAGTACGAGCGCACCAGCACCGCGGTCGTCAACAGCTATGTGGGGCCCCAGGTCCATGACTATGTGACGGCGCTCGGCGAGGGCCTGCGGGAAGCGGGCGTCTCCGCACCCCTGATGATCATGCAGTCCAGCGGTGGACTCCTCGACGCACCCTCGGTGGTGGGGCGCCCGGTGCAGATCATCGAGTCGGGGCCCGCCGCCGGTGTCATCGCCGTACGGAAACTCTCCCGGCTCATGGGCCTCGACTCCGTGGTCGCCTTCGACATGGGCGGCACCACGGCCAAGGCGTCCCTCATCGAGAACGGCGAGCCGTTCGTCGCGGGCGACTACGAGGTCGGCGGGGGCATGAACATCACCCGCGGTCTGGGCAAGGGGGCGGGATACGCGCTGCGCGTGCCCTCCATCGACATCGCCGAAGTGGGCGCGGGCGGGGGCAGCGTCATCTCCACCGACGTCGCCGGATCCCTGCGGGTCGGCCCGGAGAGCGCGGGCTCCCGGCCCGGTCCCGCCTGCTACGGCAACGGAGGGACCAGCCCCACTCTGACCGACGCCAATGTGGTTCTGGGCTACCTCAGTTCGCAGGCCCTGGCCGGCGGGCGGGTGACCATCGAGCCGGACCTCGCCCGGCAGGCCATCGCCCCGGTGGCCGAGGACCTCGGCGTCGACATCCCGGCGGCCGCGCGCGGAGCCTACGAAGTCGCCGTGTCCAGCATGACCAAGGCCGTCAAGGCCGTTACCAGCGAACGCGGCCGCGATCCGCGGGAGGCGGTCATGGTGGCCTTCGGCGGCGCCGGGCCGCTCTACGGCGCGGCCATCGCCCGTGAGCTGGGCATCGAGACCGTCATCGTCCCCGTGCACACCGGGCTGTTCAGCAGTCTGGGACTTCTCGTCGCCGACACCGAACGGCAGGCGGTGCTGCCCTACCGGGCCGACCTCCAGGCGCTCGACCTGCTCGGCGCCGAGTTCGACCGTATGGCCAAGGAGGTCACCGAGGCCCTGCGGGAGGCCGACCCCTCGGCACACACCGAGGTCCAGCGGATCCTCGACATGCGCTACCGCGGTCAGCGATTCGAGCTGTCCGTCACCGTGCCGGGCGGGACGCTGGACGAGGCCCTGATGGCCTCCGCGCGGCAGCGGTTCCACGCCGAGCACCACCGCACCTACGGCCGCGCCGGCACCGACGAACTGGTGGAGATCGTCAACCTCCGCGTCCGCGGGCGGGTGCGCAATCCCGTGAGCATCGAGCGGATTCTGAGCCTCCCGCCGTCGGAGCCCGGCGCCGAAACGACCAGGGCGTGCCGATTCGACCAGAGCGAGCCGACCCCGGTGATCGCCCGCTCCGCGCTGTCGCCGGAACCCCGGCAAGGCCCCCTCGTCATCGAGGACATGGACTCCACCACCCTCGTACCGCCGGCCGCCACCGCCCACCGCGACCGCTTCAACAACATCGTCATCCGCTGGACGAACACAGCCCCGGAGGCCACCTCATGAGCCCGCGCCCGATCAGCGACGCCGCCACCTTCGAGGTCTATCGGAACGCGGTCACCGGACTCGCGGACGAAATGGCGATCACCATTCTGCGCACCGCGCACTCCCAGATCGTCGCCTCCAGCATGGACTTCTCGGCCGCGCTGTGCGACGCCTCCGGACGGGTGATCGCACAGGCCAACACCTGTCCGGTGCACCTCGGCTCCATCCCCGAGGCCATGAGCGCCGTGCTGGAGAGCTTCGGCGACTGTGTCCGCCCGGGCGATGTCTACCTTCTCAACGACCCCGACCTGGGCGGTATGCATCTGCCCGACATCTTCGCCATCGCCCCGGTGTTCACCTCCGGGCAGGAGCTGATCGGCTACTCGGTCACCGTCGTCAATCATGTCGACGTGGGCGGCTGGGCCGCGGGATCCATGGCGGTGCAGTCCACCAGCATCTTCGCGGAAGGCGTGCAGATACCGCCGTCCCGGCTGTGCGACGCGGGCACGCTCAACGAGACCTTCCTCGCGCTCATCCTGCGCAACGTACGCGAGCCCGAGCTGCTCCGTGGCGACCTGGAAGCCCAGCTCGCCGCGTGTCACGCGGGCGGGGAAGGGCTGAAGGAACTGGCCGAACGCCACGGTATCGACGGGCTGGCCGCGCTGAACGAGGAACTCCTCGACTACTCCGAGACGCTGCTGCGCGCCGCCCTCGCCGAGGCCCCCGACGGTGCCTACGCGTTCGAGGACTTCATCGACGACGACGGCATGGGTTCGCCGCCCATCCCCTTCCGCGTCACCGTCACCATCACCGGGGACCGCCTGCACCTGGACTTCACCGGGTCCTCCCCCCAGGTCGCCTCGGCGCTCAACGCCACCGAGTCCTTCACCCGGTCCGCCTCCTACGCGGCCATCCAGGGCGCCCTGGGCTCCGACATCCCGGCCAACAGCGGCTTCTACCGGCCCCTCACGTTCACGATCCCCGAGGCATCCATCCTCAGCGGCCGAAGGCCCTCGGCCCGCGGCGCCCGGGGCCTGGTCGCCTACCGCATCATCGACACCGTCCTCGGCGCGCTGGCCCCCGTCTTCCCCGACCGGGTCCCGGCCGCGGGCGACGGCGGCCCCGACTCCGTCGCCATCGGCATCACCGGGCAGGACGGAACCACCAACGTCCTGTGGGACATCCTGTGCGGGGCCTGGGGAGCCCGTCCGGACCGCGACGGTGTGGACGGCGTCAGCCCGCTCGGCGCCAACCTGGCCAACGTACCGGTGGAGGAACTCGAGCAGTCCGGCCATGTGCGCATCGACGGCTACGGCTATCTGCCCGACACCGGCGGCCCGGGCCGATGGCGCGGCGGCCTGTCGACCTTCCGCGATATGACGGTTCTCGCCCCCGACGTCTCGGTGCAGATCCGCTCCGACCGGCGCACCCATCTGCCCTACGGTCTCCAGGGAGGAGCCCAGGGCACGGCGTCGTCCAACATCCTCAACCTGGGCACCCCCGAGGAACTGGAACTCCCCGCCAAGGTCGTCCGCGATCTCGCCTCCGGCGACCGCCATCGGCATGTCACCGCCGGTGGAGGCGGCCATGGGGACCCCTTCACCCGCGACCCCGACCGTGTCCTCCAGGACGTACTCGACGGAAAAGTCACCGCTTCCGGAGCGAGCCGCGACTACGGAGTCGTCGTCACCCCCGACGGCACGATCGACACGGCGGCAACACAGCGACGGCGCGCCGCCGGGCGCCATTAGCACCGCCCCGTTCCCCGCCACGTCCCCATCCCCATCCCCATCCCCGCCCCGTCTTCACCTCCCACCCCACCTCCCACCTCACCACCCGCGGACCCCGCTCACCGAGAGGATCCCGTCATGGCCGAGGTCACCGCCGCCCTGACAAAGACAGACGATGACATGCGCCCTGTATGGCGCAAAATAGGCATCCGCATCATTCCGCTCATCGGCCTCGCCTACGTGATGAGCTATATCGACCGTGCCAATCTCGGCTATGTGGCACAGTCGCTCGGCAAAAGTCTCGGCATCACCGCCGGACAGATGGGCCTGGCCTCCGGCCTGTTCTTCATCGGCTACATTCTCGTGGAAATCCCCAGCAATATGATGCTGCGCCGATTCGGGGCGCGGAAATGGATCACCCGGATCCTTGTCTCCTGGGGCATCGTCACCATGGGAACCGCGGCCGTGCAGAGCGTCGGCCAGCTCTACATCATGAGAATCCTGCTGGGATTCGCGGAGGCCGGGCTGGCCGCCGGCATCCTGCTGTACCTGACCTTCTGGTTCCCCAGGAGACAGCGGGTCTGGGCCATGTCGGGCTTCTTCATCATGATTCCGCTGTCCGGCATCGTGGGATCGCCCCTCGCCGCGGCCATGCTGTCCTGGGGTGAACAGCTCACCGGGTACGAGGGGTGGCGGTCGTTGTTCCTCGTCGAGGGCCTTTTCACCGTTCTGGCCGGAATTCTCGTCTTCAGCTTTCTGCCGGACCGGCCCGCCGACGCCACATGGCTGACCAGCCAGGAGAAGGACGCCATCCAGCGGCAACTCGCCCTGGAAGCGGCCCAGCAGAACGCGCATGGCGCGCTCACCGGGGTGCGTCAGGCGCTTTCCAGCGCACGAGTGTGGATGCTGGCCCTCGCCTTCTTCGCCATCGTCTTCGGTCTGTACCCCATCGCCTTCTTTCTGCCGACGATGATCGCCACCCTTACCGGGAACGCCTCCGCGATCTCGGATGTCAGCAGTGTGCTGCTCGCCGCCATTCCGTCGGCGATCGCCATCGTCGCCATGCTCGCCTGGGCCAGGGTGGCGGCCCGCCGGTCCGTGGTGTTCTCCACGGCGATCCCCCTGGCCTTCGGCGTCGTGGGTCTGCTGCTGGCCACCTTCACCCACCAGGACGTCCTGTTCATCGCGGCGTTCTGTATCAGCGTCTCCGGTGTCTACACCGCCATGGCGCAATTCTGGCGACTGCCGCCGCTGTGCCTGACCGGCGCCGCCGCCGCCTCCGGTATCGCGCTGATCAACTCGGTGAGCAATGTCAGCGGATTCGTCGGCCCCTATATGACCGGCGCCATCGCTGATGCCACCGGCGACTTCAGCTACGCCCTCCTGGTCATCGCCCTCATGCTCACCGCCGGATTGGTGATCCTGCTGACGGCCGGGCGTAAGGCGGAGCGGTCGACCGCCCAGGAACCACTGTCCCAGGCCCATGAAACGGAGAAGATCGGGTGACCGGCCGTACCGACACCGCACTGATCGTGGGTGATATGCAGACAGGCATTCTGGCGAACTATCCATTCAGCCGGGCGCCCGTACCCGCCATGCGGTCCTTGGTGAGTGCCGCTCGTGCGCACGGCATCCTCGTTGTCCTCGTCCGCACGGAACTGCGGGTATCCGGCCTCGATGTCTCGGCGAACAACAGCCTGTTCACGGCGTTTCACCAGGCCGGCCCGCTGTTCCATGAGGGATCCGGGGAGACGGACATCATTCCGGAGTTGGCGCCGCAGGCGGAGGATGCCGTCATCACCAAGCGCCGCACCAGCGCGTTCGCCGGAACCGAACTCGACCTGGTGCTGCGCGCCCAGCGCATCGAAACGATCGCGCTGACCGGAGTGGCGACCAGCGCCATGGTCGCGGGAACGCTCTACGACGCCCTGGACCGCGACTTTCGGGCCACCGTCCTGAGCGACGCCTGCGCGGATGCCGAGCGGGATGTCCATGACTTCTTCATGGAGCGGATTTTCCCCGCACGAGGCGCGCGGGTGATGACAGCGGGTTCCTGGCTCGCGGAAGTTGGGTGATTTTCGATGTCCGCACCGGTTGTCCATGCGGCGACGGATGGTGATTTCACGCTCGACGACCGTTATCTGAGGGAGCGGGGGACGGTCTATCTCACCGGCATCCAGGCCCTGGTGCGTGTCCTCTTCGACCGGATCAGGCATGACCGGCGGGTGGGACGGGATACCGCGGCCTTCGTCTCGGGGTACGAGGGTTCCCCCCTGGCCGGCTTCGATCTGGAGTTGGCGCGGCGCTCCGCGTTGCTGGCCGGGCATGCCGTCTCGCATCAGCCGGGG